>NZ_FYEW01000001.1:1852586-2161350 GCF_900187375.1 Hymenobacter gelipurpurascens
TTGTAGGTCAGTTTGATGGCAAAACTTTCACGCCGCAAACCACTACCCAAAAGTGGATTGATTGGGGCAAAGATGACTACGCCGGTGTAACCTTTGCCGGTACTGGCGCCCGCAAGATTTTCCTGGGCTGGATGAGCAACTGGGAGTACGCCAACCAGGCCCCCACCTCGCCCTGGCGCAGCGCCATGACGGCCCCACGTGACCTAGCGCTAAAGCAGGTAGGCTCCGAGATTTACCTCACCTCCACGCCCACCCCGGAAGTAGCCAAGCTGGCCCAACCTGCCCAAACCCTGAAGAACCTGACAGTAAAATCGGAGCTAGGCCTATCCGACAAGGTCAAGATGACGAGCCCGCAGTTTCAGCTCAAACTCAGCACCAAACAGCTCCAGGATTTTGCCGTGGTGCTGTCTAATGCCGGCGGCGAAGAACTGGTCATCGGCTACGACAAGAAGGCAAATCAGTACTTCATTGACCGCACGAAAGCCGGCCTCAGCAGCTTTAGCGACAAATTTTCCGGCCGTCACCCCGGGCCACGCCTAGCTACTGGTCCCGCCGCCGATCTGACGCTGCTCTTCGATGCTACATCGGTAGAGCTATTTGCTGATGGTGGACTGACGACCATGACGGAAATTTTCTTCCCGAAGCAGCCCTTTACGCAACTTAAGCTGCGCTCTGCTACGGGCATTACCGTGGATGCGCTTACGTATGCCAAACTCGGCAACACCCTGAAATAGCTTCCTTCATCGGGATATTATCGATTATTGAAAGGCCGGCTCCCCTTGTGGGAAGCCGGCCTTTTATGTACCTTATGGAGGTAGGTGGCCTAGGACTGTTGCCGATTCACCTCAGCCACACCTACGCGAGCGGCCACAAAAAAACCACCGCACCCAACTGGATGCGGCGGTTCCACACATCGAAAGCGCACTCCCCTCAGACTACGCCCGATGATATTGTTGAAGCAGTGGCCTAGCTGACTTTATGCAGCTTCTTTTCCTCGCTTTTCTTGTGGTTTTTCGATTCTTCCTGGTCGATTTGCAGTGAAGGCAACTTCTCGATAACATCTTCACCTACTTGCTCTTCCACCACCTTTTCGGCGTGCGCATTGTTAGACTTGGTGCCATAGATGTGGTCCAGCTCGCCCACTAGGCCACCCTCCACTTCCAGATCTTTCAGCAGACCTTCCTTGATATCATATACCAAGCCGTGCAGACGGGGCGGGTTGGCGGTTTTCCAGGCGTTCTGGATAATGCTGGTTTTGGCCAGGTTGCGCACCTGCTCAATCACGTTCAGCTCCACGAGGCGGCGCAGGCGCTGTTCCTCATCCTTGATGCGCAGAAACTCGGTTTCATGTACCCGAATTACGTCGCGGATGTTGGTCAGCCAGCCATCAATCAGGCCGTATTGCTTGTTGGTGGCCGCCGCCGCTACGCCGCCGCAGCCGTAGTGGCCTACCACCATAATATCCTGCACACCTAGCACCTCTACGGCGTACTGCAGCACCGATAGCAGGTTGAAATCGGTGTTTATTACCATGTTGGCGATGTTGCGATGCACGAACATCTCGCCGGGGCCGGTGCCCGTGATGGCGCTGGCGGGCACCCGCGAATCGGAGCAGCCGATGAACAGGTAGCGGGGTTTCTGGCCATCGGCCAAACGCTCAAAAAACTGTGGATCGGCAGCACGCTGCTTATCCACCCACTTACGATTATTTTCCAGAATGGGCTCGATGCCTTTCATATGCAATTAGGTTGGGAGATGGTATAGTGGCAGATTAAGGCTGCCCGGGAGGAGGTAAGACGGCGGGGTGTTAAACGCTTAGTGAGCCAGCACGTGCACCTGCGGAATGTCGCGTAGCTCCAACTCAATGCCCCGCTCGTGGGCCGAAAGCCGGAAGCTCTCAATGGCCTCCAGCACGTCGTAGTCAATGGAGGCAGAACCGGTGCCATCCAGCACAACATGGGAGCCCGCAGGAAAGGAGTTCAGGACTTTCACGATGCTGGCTTTGTTGAGGAAGGAAACCTGCTCGGCCAATTTCAGATGGATAACATCATCAGCGCGCGGCGTTTCCTCGTGCATATAGAAAGCCGACTCGTAGTTTGCCTTCAAGATGTAGAATATGCCTACTGCCAGGCCAATAGTTACGCCCTTGAGCAGATCAGTGAACAGAATGGCTACAATGGTTATGATGAAAGGTAGAAACTGCTGCCAGCCCAGTTTCCACTGCATGCGGTAGAGAGCCGGCTTGGTCAGGCGGAAACCTACTACCAGCAGCACGGCCGCCAGCGCCGAAAGCGGAATCCAGTTCAGGATAGGCGCCAGCAGTAGCAAGCTCGTGAGCAGCAGCAAGCCATGGATGAAAGAGGACATTTTGGACTGACCACCGGCGGTGATGTTGGCGGAGCTGCGCACGATAACGGCCGTGAGCGGTAGGCCACCCAGGAAGCCCGCTACCATGTTGCCGGCACCCTGCGCCATTAGCTCGCGGTTGGGTGGCGTAGTACGCTTGTGGGGGTCCAGCTTATCCACTGCTTCTACACTCAGCAGGCTTTCCAGAGAGGCTACAATGGCAATGGTAAAGGCCAGCACATAGGTAGAGGTTCTCGTGAGGGCACTCCAATCGGGGCGGGGCAGCTCGGCTACCAGGCTATCGAAGGAGGTGATGATAGGCAGCTTCACGAGGTGCTCGGGCCGCACCTGCAAGGCGGGCGCAAACTGGCCTAGCAGCAGGTTCAGGCCGATAGACAGCACCACCACAATCAGGGCGCCTGGAACTAGCTTTAGGGCAGCTATGCGGCGTACCGGGGCACTATCCCACAGTAGCAGCACCAGCAGAGAAATTACGCCTATCAGCGCAGATCCCCAGCTGATGGCATTAGCCGCAGAGGCAATGGCCGAGAACGTGTTCTGCCCATTGAACTGCAGGAAATCCATGTCCTCAAAGTAGTCCGTATCGGCCCCGAGGAAGTGCGGGATCTGCTTTAGAATCAGGATCAGGCCAATGGCAGCCAGCATCCCCCGGATAACCGATGTGGGGAAATACAGCCCGATAATACCAGCCTTCGCAAAGCCCAGAACAATCTGCAATGCTCCGGCAACGATGGTAGCCACCAGCACTGCCTCAAAAGACCCCAACGTATGAATGGCGCCAACCATGATGGCCGTAAGGCCGGCTGCTGGTCCGCTCACACTCAGGCTCGATCCGCTCAGCCATGACACCACCACGCCGCCCACAATGCCCGTAATTACACCGGCCAGCAATGGTGCCCCAGAGGCCAAAGATATGCCCAGGCACAGGGGAAGTGCCACCAGAAATACTACCAGTCCGGCCGGTGCATCCTGCCCCAGCGTGCGGAAGTAGTTGGGGCTTTCCGAAGAAACGACAGTAGGCTTGGTGGTAGCCGCTGGCGAAGGCTTTGTCTTTAACATATGGAGGGGAGTAGCAGTGCTGTAGCGCATCCCTCTTCAGGGATTACAATACAAGTGTACTTCCTCGTCGTTAAGACCGCGTTAAAAGAGAATTAAAAGGAAATTAAAGCTTGAAGTATTTATCCAACACCTTCTTTTAAAGCGAAATAAGCCCTTTTTTGCGTGATACAGACAACAACCCAACTCTCCTTACGCTGGCGCTTGGCAGGTGGCTTACTTCAGGGCCGCCGGCATATCAAGCACCACTGTAGTACCCTGGCCTAGCTCGCTTTGCACCTGCACTTCGCCCCTGTGTAGTTCCATGATTTTGGCGGTGAGCGGCAAACCGATGCCATGCCCAGGTACGTTCCGGACCGCATCGGCCCGGAAGAAAGGCACGAATACCTGGCGCCGGTCGGCATCGGTCATGCCCACGCCCTGGTCCCGGATTTCTAGGCGCACTCGGCCTAGCGGGGCCGCAAGGCTGGCAACTACCGGCGCTGTGCTCCCTACTGAGAACTTACAGGCGTTTTCGAGAACGTTTAGGAAGGCGGAAAGTAGCAAGGCCTCGTTGCCCATCACGCCATACGGGTTAGCCCGTGTAGGACCCATAGGCTCACCAAAATCCAGGTCTATGCGGCAGGTTGGGTGGCGCCGAAGTACCTCCTCGTAGGCCTGTAGCAGCAGCTCATCCAGCCGGACCAAGGTCAGAGGCACCTGCGAAGGGTCATCGGAGGCCCGGGCAATTTGCAGCAGGCCGTTCGTCAGATCCTTGAGCAGCCGGGACGCATCCAGCGTGCTTTGCAGCACGCGGCGGTATTCCTGTGGAGTACGCTCCTGCTGCATTAGGGCCACCTCCAGCTGCCCAATCAGGACGGTAAGGGGAGTGCGGAGCTCGTGGGAGGCATCGCGCACGAAGGTGCGCTGCCCGGCAAAAGCTGTTTCCAGTCGATCGAGCAGGCGGTTGAAGCGCTGGGCTAGCAACGATACTTCATCCTGTCCATCTGCCTGCGACAAGCGGCGGTGCAAGTCGGATGCCGTGATGCTATCTACCTCGCGCACAATACGCTGCATCGGCTGTAGAGCCTGCCCAGCAAAAAACCAGCCTCCTATCCCGACGATAACCAGGGAAGCCAGTAGGCCAGTCGTGAGTACGGCGCGCAGGTCCGTGAGCTTCTGGCGGCTATCGGCATCTACGGAGGAAGCCACTACCACAAAGTCGCCGCGGCGGGGGTCGCGGTAGAGCAGGCCTACCGTCTGGCGGTAGTTGTCTTCCAGCACTACTTGCTGACCATTTTGGCGCACTTGGCCCAGCAGCCGCGTCAGGTTTGTTTGCTGGCCGGGCCGCCCCTCTTGGAAAACTACCTGATTCTGAGAATCAAACACTTGCACTTCTTCTTCTGGCAAGGTGCGGTAAAACTGCCGCAAATAGCGCCGGTAAGAAGCCTGGCTGCCCTCGTCGCCGCGGTTGGTGCCATCCAAATACACGTGGGCCACAATCCGGGCTCGGTCAAACAGGCTATCTGAGAAGAACTCCCGCCGCGAGTGGTAGGTATAGAAGTAAATCACGACCGAAAACACCACTAAGGTAATGGCCAGAATAGCCGCAAACTGCAGCGCCAGGCGGGTGCGAATGGTCATGGTTTCAGTTACGAGTTATCCGATTCCGGTTCCCAGTGGTTAGTCATTGGCACGAACCGACAACTGGCAACTCAATTTATTCTTCCTTCATAACGTAGCCCATGCCCACCAGCGTATGGATGAGCTTCGGGGTGAAATCCTTGTCGATTTTCTTGCGCAGGAAGTTGATATACACGTCAATGACGTTGGAGCCCGTATCGAAATTGGTTTCCCAGACGTGCTCAAGAATATCTACCCGCGATACCACGCGGCCCTGGTGGCGCAACAGATACTCTAGCAGCGCAAACTCCCGGGCTGTAAGCTGAATGGGATGCCCTGCGCGCTGCACAATTTTGCTGGCGGGGTCCAGGGTTAGGTCGGCGAGGCGCAGTAGAGCCTGAGCGGCAGGCGCCTCGTGGCGCCGACGCGCCAGGGCCCGAATACGCGCCAGCAGCTCCTGAAAAGCAAAGGGCTTCACGAGGTAATCATCGGCCCCGGCATCAAGCCCCCGGATTTTATCATCGGTTTCGCCGAGAGCGGTGAGCATCAGAATGGGTACGCCCGCATCGTGGGCCCGCACTTGGCGGCATACTTCTAGGCCATTGAGGCCCGGCAGCAGGGTATCCAGAATAATCAGGTCGTAGCCGCCGGCCAACGCCAGCCGCAGGCCTAGCAGCCCCTCCAGCGCCAGATCAACGGTGTGTTGCTGTTCCGTCAGCCCTTGGTGCAGGAAGGAGGCCACCTTCGGTTCGTCTTCAACCAGCAGAATTTTCATGAGGTCAGCTAAATGCAGGTGATGGCGCCAAGGTAGGCACATCCGCCCATTCTCCCGAAATATCGGCCTTTTAGGGCTGCCTGCGCCTATAACCGGTCCAGGCTGAAAACAGTTATCTAGACCCCTTCTATCAATGCAAATTATTATCAGAATAATTTAAATAAACCTTGACTTTATAGTATCAATACAATACGTTTATGGAAATATTCTATAGCCATGTTCTTACTCAGATTTGAGAACAGTTTTCTTTTTTACGTCTACTCTTCTTCTTTTTCTCTTGCCTAAACGCTTTATCCTCTTCATAGCCCCTACCCTATGCGTCCTTACCCCCCTCAGTTCCTAGTTCTGCTGTTGTCTCTTGTGCTGTTGGGCGGCTGCGTGTCGCAAAAATCCCTTCCCTACCTGCAAAGTGGGAAGTACTCTACTCAAACCCCTGTAACCTCCGAAAACACCCGGCTTACTTACCGATTGCAACCCAGTGACGTGCTCAGTATTCGGGTGCAAAGCGTGCAGCCACAGCTGAACGACATGTTCAATACCACCGACAGCCGTGCCATGCTGAACGGTGACCCCGGCACTCTGTTCCTGACGGGTTACTCAGTAGATGAGCTCGGGTTCATCAATCTGCCCACCGTAGGCCGGTTGAAAGTACAGGGCATGACGGTAGATGAGGCCCAGAGCGTGGTGCAACAGGGTGTGGCCAAGTATGTGCGCGATGCCAACGTGCTGGTAAAGCTGCTTTCCTTCAAGATCACGGTACTGGGCGAGGTCCGCAACCCCGGTCGATACTTCGTTTACAATGCACAGTGCACGGTGCTGGAGGGCCTAGGCCTAGCCGGCGACCTGAGCGAGTTTGGCAACCGCAAAAACGTGAAGCTCATACGGCAAACGGCCAACGGCTCGGAAGTGGTTCTGCTGGACCTCACCGACTCCAAGCTTCTCAGCTCCAGTCATTTCTACCTGCTTCCTAACGACGCCCTGTATGTGGAGCCCATGAAGGCCCGCACTAACCGTGGCAATGCCACCAACCTGGGGCTGGTATTCGCCGGCATCTCCACCGTGGCCCTTATCCTGAACTACATCCAGAGCTCCAAGTAGGCCACTTCTACTTAAGCAGCAATCCTCCTATTCTTCTCTTTACTCCCCTTTTGCTATGGAACAACGTCCTGCTCCGCATGCCGATGAAATCGATCTGCATGAGCTCTTCTTTCGCTTACGCAACCGCTGGCAGCTCTTTCTACTGGCTCTTTTGCTTGCGGGCAGTGCGGCCTTCCTATACCTACGCCTGAAAGCTCCGATATATTCCTTCCGTTCTACTATGCTGCTGGGCAACCAGAGCTCGGGCTCCAAGCGGGCCCAGGAGTTGCTCCAAATTCTGGAGGTGCAGGACAAAGGCACCAAGATGGAGGACGAAATCGGGCTCCTGACTTCTACCGACATGGTGCAACGGGCCATGAGCCGCCTGCCCTTCAACGTATCCTACTTCGCGGCCTCCGATACCTGGCTGAATACATTCGGCGACCTGCAGGTACGGGAGCGGGGCATGGGCACCGTGCCGTTTAGGGTAACCCCCGTAATGTCGGCTCCGCAGCTGACGGGCACCCGAATTTATGTGGATCCGCTGCCCGGTGGCAAGTTCCGCTTACACGCCGAAGCGGATAAAGCCTGGCTGGTGGATCTGCCGAGCGGCGAGTTGATGCAGGAAGTACTCGATGTAAAATTCGACAGAACGGTACAGGCCGGCGACACCCTCCGCTCCCCCATGCTCACGGCCGTGATACAAGCCGAGCCAGGCTACGAGGATGCGACTTCTAAGGAGCGCTACTACTTCCAGTTGTACGACCAAGCCGATCTGGCTGACGAATACCAGAGCCGCCTGACGGTGCGCCCCGTCGATCGGGAATCGCGCATTATCGAGCTGACCAGCAAGGGCACCGTACCACAGAAGGAAGTGCAGTTTCTGGATACGCTCATGCGCGTGTTCGTGGAAGATGAACTGCGTGACAAAAATACGACGGGCCAGAAAACAGTGGCCTTCCTGAACAAGGAAATCGGGCAGCTTTCTGACTCTGTGCGTAAATCTACCGCGGCCCTGAGCTCCTTCCGCGCCGCCCGGGGCATGGTGGATGTTACGGCCCAATCTTCAGCCGGTATTCAGCAGCAGGGCGAGCTGCAGATGACGCGCGCCAAAATTGCCACCAACCGCAAGTACTACCAGAATATGCTCAGCTATTTGCGGGCGAACCAGGGTGCTACCCAGATTGTGTCGCCGAGCAGCGTGGGCATTGAGGACCCTGTGGTGAACAACCTGATTCTGCAGCTCACGGACCTGAACAGCCAGCGCGCAGCTCTGGGCGTGAATGCCAGCGTAGACAATCCCATGGTAACCATTCTGGATGAGCGGATCCGCTCGGCAAAGCAAGCCCTAGCCGAAACCCTCATCAACATGACCCGCGCCACGGATATTGCCCTACGCGACCTAGATGCTCAGCTGGCCAAAGTGCGTGGCACCATGAACCAGCTCCCGGAAAATGAGCGCCAGCTGGCCTCCCTCAAGAGCAAAACCGATTTTAACGACAAGAACTATCAGTTCCTGATTGAGAAACGGGCCGAGGCCGCCATTGCGCTGGCCACCAACTCCACCGACAAGAAGGTAATTGACGAAGCCAGCATGACTGGTGGCGGCCCTACAGAGCCCAAGCCTGTGCTGGTAGGATTAATTGCCCTGCTGGCAGGCCTAGGTATTCCGTTTGGCATTTCGATGCTGATGGACAAAGCCAACCGCCGCATTCAGAGCAAAGAAGACCTCTCGCGCATTACTACTATCCCCATGCTAGGCGTAATTGCTCACGGCACCAAGCAGGATAAGGTAACGATGTTCACGGACCCCAAAGGGCCTATTGCTGAGTCGTTCCGCTCTATCCGCGTGAACCTGCAGTACCTTTCGGCTGGCCTAGACAAGAAAGTGATTGGCGTTACGTCGTCGGTGCCGGGTGAGGGAAAAACCTTCTGCGCAGTAAACCTGGCCGCCGAAATGGCCCAGAGTGGCCGCAAGGTGCTCCTGCTGGAATGCGACCTGCGCCGGCCTACGGTGGCAAGCTACTTCGACCTGGGCCCCAATTGCGCCGAGCATGGCCTGAGCAGCTACCTCATGGGCCTGAGCACCGTGGAGGAAGCCCGCCACGCCACCGGCGTACGCAGCCTGGACGTGATGTGCTGCGGCCCCATTCCGCCAAACCCCACTGAGCTGCTCGAAAGCCCCCGCATGACCGAGCTCATGGAACAACTGCGCACCGAGTACGAGTACGTGATTGTGGACACTCCGCCGGTCGGTTACGTGGCCGAGTTCTTTATGCTGCTGCGCCACCTCGATGCTAACATTTATGTGGTGCGCCAGAACTATACCGACAAAGGGTTGGTGAGCCACATCAATGAGCTGCACCAGGAGAAAAAAATCAAGCAGATCTATATGGTTATCAACGACGTGCACTTCACCAAGACCTACGAGTATCGCTACAAGGAAAAGGCCTACACCTACGGGTACTAGCCCAAACGGTCACTTCCTTTTTCGCATAGCTACGTTCCTGCTCCCTCATGGCCTCTACTCCAAAAGCGTCCCTGACTTCAGCCACCTTGCGCGGTATGCAATGGACTACGCTGGCCACGATAGCTACTGCTGTTATGCAGATTGGCTATACGGCCGTGATGGCCCGTTTGCTGGATCCTGCCGCATTCGGACTGGTGGCTATGGCGGGGGTAGTGCTACGGTTTGGCGGGTACTTTGCAGAGATGGGCCTGGGGCATGCGCTGGTGCAACGGCCCCAACTTACTCCCTATACTATCCGGGCTGTTTTCACGGCATCCATGGTGCTCGGAATAGCTGTAGCCGGCATCATGTGGCTGCTAGCTCCGCTGGCTGTTTTTTTCCTCAAAAATGAGGGAGTTGTGCCATTGGTACGAGCTCTTTCCTTGGGCTTTGTGGTGAATGCGGCGGGCATGACGGCCAGCAGCCTATTGCGCCGGGAGTTGCAGTTTGATACGCTGGCAAAAATTGATATTGCCGCGTATGTACTGGCCTACGGGGGCTTGGGCATAGGCCTAGCCTGGGCTGGCGCCGGTGTATGGAGCCTGATTGCGGCCAGCTTGGCCCAGCAGTTTCTGGTCACGGTGTTTGCATATGCCACCGTGCGGCACTCCGTAAAGTTTTTGCTGGGGTGGGAGCATTACGCGCCTCTGCTGAGCTATGGCGGTCAGGTGTCCGTTATCAGTTTCCTGGAGTTCCTGAATACCAACATGGACACCCTGCTGATTGGACGCTTGCTCGGCTCGGCGCCGTTGGGCATTTACAATCGGGCGTACATGCTGCTGTATTTGCCGGCGTATTTTCTCTCCTTCAGCGTTGGAAAAGTGGCGTTTCCGGCATTCAGTCAGCTGCAGGAAGACCCTCGCCGACTGGGCGCCGTGTATCTCACGTGCACCACGCTGGTGGCGTCGCTGATTTTGCCTTTGTGTGCAGGAGTAGCCATTGCCGCGCCCGAAATAGTGCGGGTATTGCTTGGCCCCCGCTGGACCGAGGCAGTACCGGTGCTGCAGGTCTTGTCGTTGGCCATTCCCCTGATCATGACCACGTTGTTTGCAGGAATTGTAGCCGATGCCCGGGCCAACCTAAGGCAAAAGATGGCACTCAACCTCCAGTACATCACCTTGCTGGTACTCTTGTTCCTGGGGCTGTACCGCTTTGGCCTACTGGGTATTGCCGCCGCCATAGGCCTAGGAGAAATAGCCAGAGCGGGCCTCTACATGCGGCTCACTCACCAAGATCTGCAGCTTTCCTTTCGGCAGTTGCTGGGAGTATATGGGCCAGGGCTTCGGGGCGCATTGGGTGTAGGCCTTACTCTGTTGCTGGTATCTGAAATAATACGTCCCCTGGCGCTTCCGGGCTTGGTAGCACTCCTGCTTCAGATGGTTATGGGAGCCGTGTCGCTGGGTATTCTGCTGTTTCGCTGGCCCTCACCAGAGTTGCGGCCGTGGCTTCTGCGAGCACTGCACGCCGTGTATCAGCAGCGCCTGGTTCCGCAGCGGATACGCATGCTGCTGGATAGGTATTTTGTTTTTCTGGAGCAGACGGAACCACAGCCCGCTGCGGCGTAGCTGCTCATCTATTATGCTACCTGAACAGGTAGTGGCCTAGGCCACTCCAGATGGGTCTCATTGACATCTGACGCTCTATCATCGGCCTGCTCCTTTACTGTTCTACTGTTCGCAATGAAAATCCGGCTTCGCTTCTTGGTCATCCTCGTGATGCTGATCATCTTTTTCACGGATCAGGCATTCTGGGAGTACTATACAACTAATGAGGATGACCCACTGCTTTACCAGCTGAATTATGTGCTTGTTGCCATCAGTTCGGTGGTTTGCCTCCTATACTACCGTCATCTCCCGGTCCTGCTTCGGTGGTGGATGGGCCTGACGCTGGCCTACATCGGGTTGTTGATGCTAGAGGCCTACCAGATGCAGGGCCACTGGTTTATCTACCCGCACGTGTTTATGAAGCTGCTGGTGTTGCTCATGCCTCCTGGCGTCTACCTGCTTCACAGGCGTTTCGGAATGCCCCATCTGCGGGTGCTGGCGGCCGTTGTGCTGCTGGTATTAATGGGCAACCTGCTGCTGTACCACCCCGATTCTTTGAGTTGGAGCGCCTTCGCCGACAACAAGCGCGGATTTATGACGCCTTCTGCTCACTTGTTCCTGCTACTAGTACTACTTAGCCTGAACTGGTATCTGCAGCGGCCATCATTTATTAGTATGGGGGTCTTTTTTCTGAGTATGGCCATGGTGTTTTTCCTTCAGCACCGCACCATTTGGGCTTGTACTGCCGTGGCCTTGCCCGTAAACCTGTTGCTGCTGCGGCGCGTGCCTACTGCCGTACTTTCCTGGCGGCGCCTCAGCTTATTGGTTACAATTCCGCTGCTCGCCATTTCCCTGGGTGGCCTAGCCACCGTTCTCGATAACCCCGCCGTAATGCGCCGGATTGATGAAAGCATCGAAGATATTCGCAACCCCAACAAGCAAGGAACCGGCGAATGGCGCCGGCTGCAGCGAGAGGCCTATACGCCTTTCGTAGAAGAGCGCCCCCTGATGGGCTGGCGGCTGGAAGGGTTTGAGCTACCTGTTCAATTCTATGACCCCAGCAGCAACCTGCCGATGTGGGAAGATTTCACGGGCCACCATTTCCACAGCTTTTACCTCGACAGGATGTTTTACCTCGGCATCGTGGGCGTGTTGCTGACCTTGACTATCCCTATCATTCTGGTGTACAGGCGCCTACGTCAGCCCACCCCACTGACGCCCGAAATGGTGGCTCTCATCTCTTTTGGCAGCACGTTTCTGGTTTACGCGTACTCCTACGACTGGTCTTTCTATCACTATGCCTTCTTAGGATTCATGCTGGCGGCTTTGGCGGAGCCCGTTCCTGTCATGCCTCCCGTTCCGGTGCCTGCTCCGTCTCTGCCGGGCTCTGCGGCCTGGCCTCCTGCCCCCCTACCCGCTCACTTCTCAGCCCAGGAGGCCTAACGCGCGCCCCAGTTCTCTCCCTAGCAGTTTGCTCTCTTCCATATGAAAGTCCTATGGCTTGCCCCTTTTCCGCACCGGAGTTATGCCGGCCACCCGGCCCCCTGGCTTACCACGCTGGCCCGTGCTCTCAGCCGACAGCCGGGGTTTGACCTGACGGTATTAAACTGGGAGCCAGCCCTGACTCAGCCAGTAGAGGAGTACGAGCAGGACGGCATTCACTTCGTATATCTGAAGACGCCTACCACCCGCCAGGACCTGCTTTCCCTGTATCGCCAGCGCATTGCTCTAACCGCCGACTACCTGCGCCGCTACCACCGGGAGTACGATGTTATTCATGTGCATGGCTCCGAGCTGCAGTACCAAGCCGCCGTGGCAGGCCTAGACCGGCCTGTACTTTTATCCGTGCAGGGTATCATCTCAGAGTGTCTGCGGGTGCTGCCCGAAACCCTGTCGTTGCGGCGGGTTTTCTGGACGCTGGCCAGCTACTACGAGCGTAAATATGTGCCGGGCATCCATGAGTTCTCGTGCCGTACAAACTGGGACAAAGCACAAGTGGCGAAGCTCAGCCCCGGCAGCCGCATTCACCACAATTGGGAGATGATACGGCCAGAATTCTTTGCGCCGGTCACAGAAGATTCTGTTCCAGAGGGGCGCCCTCAGATTCTGTTTATGGGTGGCACCCAAATCATGAAAGGCTTTCACGAAACCCTGCAAGCCTTTGATGCAGTATGCCGCCAGATACCGGCCAAGTTGGTAGTGGTAGGCGAGCAGGATGCTGAGCAGGTATTCCGCTACGTGCGACAGGCAGGCCTACACCATATTCAGCACCAAGATATTGAGTGCAGGGGCTTCCAAACGGCTCAGCAGTTGCGAGACGTATTCGCGCAATCGTTGTGCCTGCTCCATCCTTCCTACATTGATAACAGCCCCAATAGTGTGTGCGAAGCGCAGGTAGCGGGGCTGCCGGTAGTAGCCTCGCAGGTTGGCGGGGTAGATTCGCTGATTGATGATGGCCACACGGGGTTGCTTTCTTCCTTACGCCCCCAGCAGCTGGCCGACCAAGTGCTACGCCTGCACCACGCCCCCGACCTGAGTCGCCGGTTGGCAGCGCAGGCCCAGGTGGTGGCTCGCACTCGCCACGACCCTGCTACTATCCTACAACGCGCCCTCGATATCTACCACGTGATCCAATAACCACCCCACGCTATGAACCCTCTCTTCCGCTTTTCCGGCCTACGGAAAGTCACGTATCTACTGCAGAACGCGGTGTTCAACTGGTTGTACGCGGGTCGGCTGGGCACTTCCATCAAGATTTTCGGGATTCCGCTCCTGCAGGTACCGAACTGGAAGAACGTGCGTGTAGGCCAGGGGGTGTGGCTAATTTCCGATTCCTACTTCAGTGAGCCCGGCATCAGCCACCCCGTTCTGATTCGTCTGCTCAATGACTCGGCGCGACTGAGCATCGGCGACAATGTGGGTATTAGCGGTGGTGGCATTTGCGTGCAAACGGAAGTCATCATTGGGAATGATGTTATGCTAGGGGCCAACACATTTATTACGGATACCGATTTCCACCCGCTTCTTGCTGAAAACCGCCGCTTCAGCGACGCCAATATCCGAACCCGGCCGGTCCTCATTGAAGACAACGTATTCATCGGTATGAATAGCTTGATTCTCAAAGGCGTACACATCGGTCGAAACTCCGTTATTGGCGCAGGAAGCGTAGTCTCGCATGATGTTCCGGCCAATGAAATCTGGGCCGGTAACCCTGCCCGGTTTGTGAAGCGTCTGCCGGTGGGCCCTTCCGGTCCTGAAGCGGATACTGCAGCAGTAGCCGCGCAGGTTGCGGTTTTATCGTCGGCGTCTTGAGAGTGGCCTAGCAATTCCTTATCTGCATTCCCGATCCAATTATGCTTGACTCTACCCACCTGATCACGCCCGTATTGTTGCTGCTGTTCAATCGTCCGGACACCACTCGTCGGGTGTTTGCGGCGGTGCGCCAGGCCCGGCCGAAGAGGCTGTACATCGCCGCCGACGGTCCCCGCCCCACTCACCCCACCGATGTGGCACTGTGTGCCGAAGCACGCTCTATTGTGGGAGAAATTGACTGGCCTTGCGAAGTATTTACGCTGTTTCGGTCTACCAACCTCAACTGTGGCCTAGGTCCGGCTACAGCTATCGATTGGTTTTTTCGGGCTGAAGAAGAGGGCATTATTCTGGAAGATGACTGTGTACCTTCTCCTTCCTTCTTTACCTTCTGTGAAGAGCTGCTGGCCCGCTACCGTTCCGACACCCGCGTAATGCACATTGGCGGCAACAATTTCAGCCGCGAAGCCTGCTACTCTCAGCGGGCAGGCTCTGACTCGTACTTTTTCTCCACTCAGGTAAACAGCTGGGGATGGGCTACCTGGCGCCGCGCCTGGCAGCTCTACGACTTTCATCTGACGCGCTTTCAGAACCTCCACGATCAAGGCTATCTGGAGGGAAAGTACAGCTCATGGCTCGAAACCCGCTACCGCCTCAGCAAGATACAAGAGGTACGGCACCTGCCCCAGCCGCCCGATGTGTGGGACTATCAATGGCACTTCGCGGTGCTGGCTCACTCGGGGCTGTGCATAGTGCCAGCCGTGAATCTGGTAGGAAATATCGGCTTTGGAGAGCTGGGCACGCACACCCTCGATGCACAAGACCAGCAAGCCAACCAGCCTGCCTCCGACCTGGCTTTCCCGCTGCAGCACCCAGCGCAGGTGTTGCAGGATAAGCGCCGCGACCGACAGCATTTTCGGGAGTTTTTGCTTAGTCGCGTTGCCATTAAGGCCCGCAAAATGCTGAGTCGCCCACGTACCGCATCGGCGCCAGCCCCGGCACCACCTCCGGTTCCTACAGCGTCTGTTTCGCCTCAAACACAATTGGTATGAACGTTTTGCTATCAGCTTACGCCTGTAACCCCTCTTATGGGGGTGAAGATGGCTTCGGCTTTCACTGGACCTGGCAAACTGCTCAGCAGGGCCACCGTGTGTGGTGCCTTACCAACCCTGCTGGCGAAGCCGATATCAAGGAATACCTGACCCAACATTCCGCTGAAATACCGAATGGCCGACTGCAGTTCACTTATGTGAGAGTGCCCAATTGGGTGGAATTTCTGTACCGGTGGCAGTTTGGGGTGTACCTGCACTACCTGGTGTGGCAGTTTCTAGCTTGGCGAGTGGCGCGCCGCCTTGATGCGCAGGTAAACTTCGACTGGGTACACCACGCTACTTTTGGCAGCCTGCAGATGGGCTCCTGGATGTGGCGACTAGGCAAACCCCTGATTTTTGGGCCTGTAGGGGGCGGCCAGCGTGCGCCCAAAGCCTTCAAGCAATACCTGCCCAACTGGTTTAAGGCCGAAACTATGCGCAATGCGGTGGGCTGGCTTCTCATGCACCTCGACCCCAACGTGCGCCAGACGTTGCGCCACGCCTCCGTGGTATTAGCCACCAACTCCGAAACGGCCAACCTGGCCCAACGCATGGGTGCCCGCCGTGTGGAGCTTTTCTTGGATTCGGGCTTGCCCGAGGATTTTTTTCTTCAGGATTATCATGTGCGGCAGCCACAGCCAACTCTGCGCCTGTTGTGGGTTGGCCGGTTTTTCCCGCGCAAAGCGCTGCAACTGGTGCTGGAGGCGCTAGGCCAGGTAAACAAGCAAGTTCCGTTTCATCTGACCATTATCGGCTTTGGCGAGCAGGAGGTGCTGTTGCCGGGCTGGCTCACGGAGTATGGCCTAGAGCAGCACGTAACGTGGCGTGGGCAGCAACCGTGGCCGCAGGTGCGCGAAGCTCTGCTTGAGCACGATGCCTTTATGTTCGGAAGCCTACGCGACTCCTTTGCCTCACAGTTTCTGGAAGCTATGGCGAGTGGCCTACCCATCATCACCCTCGACCACCAAGGAGCCCACGACTTCATTCCGGATTCTGCCGGGCTGAAAGTACCGGTTACCACGCCGGCCGCCACCGCAGCAGCCCTGGCCCGTGCCGTCGAGTATTTCTACCATCACCCCACGGAGCGCGAGGCCATGGGTCGGGCTGGCTATGCCTTTGCACGTACCCAAACCTGGGGGGCCAAAGCCAAACGCCTGCAGACCCTGGCGCTTGGTTTAGTGCGCCCTAGGCCAGTACCGAGTGTGGCCGCTCCCGCTTCCAGCACAATGGAAGCCGATCTGCCCCTGGAGGCGATACCCCGATAAGTTATTTTCCATCTAGGCCAGTATTACCATCAGCTAGCCGCTCCGCCCAGTGCCGAACTAGGGAGGGTGGCCTAGCAACACTCAGCTTTTTCTATCTATGCTGTATCTCGTCATTCCTGTTTTCAATCGGTGGGCTTTTACGCGGGAGTGCCTGCTTTCCCTGCGCCGTCAGACGGTGCAGGGCTTTCGGGTGGTGGTAGTAGATGATGGCTCCACCGATGGTACGGGCGCTAAGCTTCGCGAAGAGTTTCCGGATGTCATCATCGTGGAAGGCGACGGCAACCTGTTCTGGACAGCCGGAGTGAATGCCGGCATTCGGCGTGCCATGGAGCTGGGCGCCACACGCGTCATGACCCTCAACAATGACGTGATAGCCGCCCCCGACTTTGTAGCGCAGATGCTGATATGGGCCGAGCGCTTACCAGATGCCGTGCTGGGTGCCCTGGAGCTGGATGTTGCCACTAGCACACCCATATACGGTGGCGAAACGCTGGACTGGCGCACCAATACCCGCCGCGACCTGCTGGAAACCCTGCCAACGGAAAAGCGGCATGGCCTACACCCCGTTACGTACTTACCAGGCCGTGGGCTCCTGATTCCGCGCCGCGTGCTCGATACCATTGGGCTGTTTGATGAAAAGCGCCTCCCCCACTACCTCGCCGATTATGACTATACCAGCGTAGCACGTCGGCACGGTTTCCCGGTGTACTGCAACTACGACGCTCACCTCAGCACCTACCCCGATGAAAGCGGGCAGGAAATAACCCGCCGACACCGCAGCCTCAAAGGATACTACCAGCACCTTTTTGGCATCCGGGGCGGAGGCAATCTGCGCAATTTCACGCATTTCAGCCTTAAAAACTGTCCTAAGCCCTACTTGCCCTATTTCCTGCTCAATGGCTACGCCCGCCGTCTGGTAGGGTATTTTCTGCACTGAGACCATTGAGAGCTCTCTCTGCCGTGGCCTGATTTCCTGTACCCTATGAAAACCCATCTTCGTGCTTTGCCCATTGGGCTGGGCTTTTTACTGATAGCCGGCATCCTTTCCGGTATCTGGTACAAAATTTTGGATGAACGGGCCATTCTTGTCATCACGAAAGGCGGGACGTACACGGGTAACTTCCGTTCGACAGAATCGGGCAAGCCCGTGGTACTCATTGAAACCACGCAGCTCGTCATTCTGGAAAACTGCACGCTAACGGGCGCAGGCGACATCATTCAGGCGGCAAATGGGCAAGCCGACCTGATTGTGCGCAATTGCACGGCCTACGGTCTGACGCCTTCAGAGGATAAAAAGGACCGAGGGACCTTTCTGCGCGTTGCTGAAGCACGCAGGCTTACTGTCGAACACAACTATATCGAGCATCTTAATGGGCTTATAGTGTACCGTTGGGGCGGAGACGGGTCGGCGCAGCAGACGATGACGGTGCGCTACAACTCGGTCAAGAACCTGGATGCGCGCCGCCGCGACGGCAGCTACCCCCGCCAGGGCGCCGCTTTCGTGCTGCTCAACTCCGTGCGCAACCTGGCCGGCATCGACATCAGCTTCAACCAGGTCATCAACGAGCCCGACCAGAGCACCGTCTTCGACAACATCAACTTCTACAACTCCAGCGGCACGGCCCAGAGTTGGGCCAAGGTGCACGACAACTACGTGCAGGGCGCCTACCCCTTCCCCTCCACATCCAGCGAGTTCTCTGGCTCGGGCATGACCACCGACGGCGACGGCTCGACGGCGCAGTCCACCGTGGCCTTCTTGGAGGCCTACAACAACCAGTTCGTGAGCACCTGCAACGCAGCCATGAACATTGCCGCCGGCCACGACATCTACTTCCACCACAACCGCATGGTCACCAGTGGCCTGCGCAAAGATGGGGTCCGCCTCAATTCTACCTTCGCGGCGGCTTCTATTTTTAACAGCTATAAGAAGGATACCCTAACGGTATTTGTGCGTCACCGCATGCTTGACAATACCATTGGCTACGTTCGGATCGGGGTATCTTTCCCATACAAAAACCGGCAGGACCAGGACGTAACAACGGGCCTGAACCGTATGCCCAAAACAGGGAATAATCATCTTCCGAATCCTATAACGCTGGCCACCGAACAGAACGAATGGACCTTGTGGCAGCAGAAGCTCAGTAAGCAAGGAGTGCAGGTAGGGCCACTCACTCGGGCCACTGTAAAGGCAGGTTATGAATAAGCCCCCGCTTGAACCATCATTCAGTAAGACACTTACAAATTTTCTAGGCTTTCCTTCAGCGGAAAGCTTTTTTTATGCCCGTAGCTCAACGGTAAATCGTCGCTGATGACGTGCTAGGCCTATAATTTGTTGCATCAAAATACTTTTGATTAAAAAAATCCTATTTATATAATTTTGGTGTGCTGCTTTTTAAAAAATGTTTTTTATACATTTGTAACGAACCAAGCCTCAAGCATTATAACAATTTCAAGTTATAACTTGAGTTACCGTTTCTTAAGAAGTAGTAAGCACCCAACAGTTTTATGGTTGGTCTCTACTCAGACACGGGGTGTAGGTAGCAGCAGAGTGGCGCTGCTATAGCAAGAAGTTGGAAGCGTGCGGAAGATTAACCACTTACTTACCCTCAGGAAGACCTTTTTTCTTTTCTACGACAAGCTTTCTGCTGTTGCTGACACTTAGCCTTGCCACTACTTTGTGCCATCTCCTCTGTAGTACTGGCCGGTGTTTTTCCAACAGATAAGGCAAAACCACACTCAGGCACAATAGAAGGAATTCAATAATCAAAAATCTGATAAATTGAATTTACTATCTAGCTGCCACACCATTTACCTCAACACACCTTTCACCAAAACACTTCGGAATGCAAAATGCTGTTGGTTTTATGGGTTTAGCTACCCGCCGGGAAGAGTTTTCCGGTTCTGTGCGCCCTTCTTGGGCTTGGATATTTGCTTTCCTAATGAGCCTTCCTGCGCTGTCTTTCGCGCAGGCTCCTAATGTAACCTATAAGGCCCCGCTTGTTATCACGCAAGGCGGCACGTATTCGGGCAATTTCCGAAGCGACGACTCCAATACGCCCGTAATCCGCATCCAGACCACGCAGCCCGTCATTCTGGAAAACTGCACGCTGGCGGGTGCCGGCGACATCATCCATGCTATTAATGGGCAGGCCGATGTGATTGTGCGCAACGTTAGTGCGTATGGCCTCACGCCTTCGCAGACTGGCCTAGAGCGTGGCCACTTCTTTCGTACCGTTGATGCCCGACGCGTTACGGCTGAGCGCAACTACTTTGAAAGCATGAGTGGCTTTATCTTCTACCGTTGGGGTGGAGACGGGTCGGCGCAGCAGACGATGACGGTGCGCTACAACTCGGTCAAGAACCTGGATGCGCGCCGCCGCGACGGCAGCTACCCCCGCCAGGGCGCCGCTTTCGTGCTGCTCAACTCCGTGCGCAACCTGGCCGGCATCGACATCAGCTTCAACCAGGTCATCAACGAGCCCGACCAGAGCACCGTCTTCGACAACATCAACTTCTACAACTCCAGCGGCACGGCCCAGAGTTGGGCCAAGGTGCACGACAACTACGTGCAGGGCGCCTACCCCTTCCCCTCCACATCCAGCGAGTTCTCTGGCTCGGGCATGACCACCGACGGCGACGGCTCGACGGCGCAGTCCACCGTGGCCTTCTTGGAGGCCTACAACAACCAGTTCGTGAGCACCTGCAACGCAGCCATGAACATTGCCGCCGGCCACGACATCTACTTCCACCACAACCGCATGGTCACCAGTGGCCTGCGCAAAGATGGGGTCCGCCTTAACTCTACCTACGCAGCTACTTCGAGCCTGAACCAGTATCAGATGCCAAGCAACGTATTTTACAATAACCGCACGGAGAACAACACCATCGGATTTGTAAAATGGGGATATAATGTTCCATTCCCTGATCGTCATGACCTGAGCGTTGGCGCGTGTGCTACCTGCACCGGTACTACGCACCTGCCGAACCCCATCACGCTCCAGACGGAGGCCAACGAGTGGACTCTGTGGCAGCAGAAGCTGCAGCAGAATGGTGTAGCCGTAGGTCCGAACGGTTCTATCCCTGTCGCACCAGCACCAGCACCAGCACCAGCGCCTGCTCCGGCACCAACGCCAGCACCAGCGCCCGCTCCAGCACCCACCGGCGCTACTTTCGTACGTGCTATTAACGTAAATGGCAGCGCTCAAACAATTGATGGCAAAGCCTGGGAAGCCGGCAATGCTACCGGTGTTTCGATCAACGGTTCTACCTGGGAAGCTCAGAGCACAGCCCTGAACCCCGCTACCGACGCAGCCCGTGCTACTATGATTCGCTCCATGAAGTATGGTTCGAATCTGACGGCCAACGTGAGTGTGAGCAATGGCACGTATCAGGTGTACACCTACGTATGGGAGGATAACTATGCTCAGACGTTCAACATCGCGCTGGAAGGCAAGATTGTACAGAGCAACTACAACAGCGGCGCCGCTGGCCACTGGGACCGTTTAGGCCCGTTCACGGCCAACGTAACGGACGGCAACATTACGCTGAACCTCACGGGTGGCGACGCTAACCTTTCGGGCATTGAGATCTGGAAGCAGGATGGTACTACCAGTGCTCCTGCTCCTGCTCCTGCCCCTACTACTCCTACCACCACGGCTGGTTTCTACCGGGCTATCAACCTGAACGGCTCTGCTACCTCTATTGATGGCAACGCTTGGGAAGGCCGCTCGGCTGCCAACTACACCACCAACGGTGCTACCTGGGACGCGCAAAACGTTACCCTGACGACTGCTACAGACGCTAGCCGTGCTTCCATGATTCGCTCGATGGTGTACTCGCGGAACCTGAGCTTCACGATGACAGCCGTACCGAATGGCGACTACGATGTGTATGCGTATGTGTGGGAAGATAACTACGCCCAGACTGTTAGCCTGACCGTAAACGGCAAAGCTGCCCTCACTAACTACAACACGGGTACTGCCGGTACCTGGAAAAAAGTAGGTCCGATTGCCGTAACGGTTACCAATGGCACCATCCAGCTGAACGGCACCGGTGGCGACCTGAACCTCTCGGGTGTGGAAGTATGGAAGAAGTCGACCACTGCTTTCCTGACTTCACCAGCTTCTGGCAGCCAAACCCTTTCGGGTGCACTTGCTCCACAACAGCAGGTAGCCGCAACGGCTCCTTCTTTGCAGATGTCAGCTTTGGCTGCTGCTAAGGTTGAGTTGCCGCTAGGCCAGTCAACGTCTGCTCAGACGTCAGTCGCTACCACTACTCGCCCTTTTGCTACGGAGCAGCGTGTATCTGCCCTGGCCCGAGTATTGACGCCACGCCTTATTTAGCATAAGCCTTGCTGGGAGAGGCCTAGCAAGAACTTAGTTTTCGAAAAGCCTGACTCTAGCAAGAGTCAGGCTTTTTTTTCTGCAGATAACATAAACAGAACCATTCCACCACGGATACGTAGCATAACACCACTTTCATTTATCTTATATTATTGATAAATATTTTTACAAATATGGTTTGATATATGATTTATAATGCAATAATTTGTCACTAAAGTTCTAAACGAGCTTTAGCGTGGATTGTTCTATCTCATCTTCTACTTTCTGTTATATGAAGCGTGCTCTCATTACAGGCATCACAGGCCAGGACGGCTCCTATCTGGCCGAACTGCTTCTCAGTAAAGGCTACGAAGTGCACGGCATCAAGCGCCGTTCGTCTATGTTCAACACCGAGCGCATCGACCATCTGTATCAAGATCCGCACGAGAGGAATATTCGGTTTAAGTTGCACTACGGTGATTTGACGGACTCCACGAACCTGATCCGAATTGTGCAGGAGGTGCAGCCCGACGAGATTTACAACCTGGGGGCCATGTCGCACGTGAAGGTCTCGTTTGATACCCCGGAGTACACGGCCGATGTGGATGGTATCGGCACGCTGCGGCTGCTGGAGGCGGTGCGCATTCTGGGCCTGACGCACAAGACGCGCATCTACCAGGCCAGCACCTCGGAGCTCTACGGGCTAGTGCAAGAAGTGCCACAGCGCGAAACGACACCTTTCTACCCTCGCTCGCCCTATGCCGTGGCTAAGCTCTACGGCTTCTGGATTACGGTCAACTACCGCGAGGCCTACGGCATGTATGCCTGCAACGGCATCCTGTTCAACCACGAGAGCCCACAACGGGGCGAAACCTTCGTGACGCGCAAGATTACGCGGGCGGCGGCTCGCATTGCGCTGGGCCTGCAGGAGAAGCTGTATCTGGGCAACCTGGATGCCAAGCGCGACTGGGGCCACGCCAAAGACTATGTGGAGGCTATGTGGCGCATGCTCCAGCAAGAGCAGCCCCGCGACTACGTGGTGGCCACGGGCGTCACGACCACGGTGCGCGAGTTTGTGCGCCTGGCATTTGCTGAGTTAGGCATTGAGGTCAGCTTCAGTGGCGAGGGAGCCCAGGAAAGGGGCTTTGTGGCAGCCTGCCACCACCCCGATTTCCAACTGCCGCTAGGCCAGGAGGTGGTGGCCGTAGACCCGGCTTACTTCCGCCCGACCGAAGTAGAACTGCTCATCGGCGACCCTACCCGCGTCAAAACTGAATTAGGCTGGGAGCCCCAGTACGATCTGCCCGCATTGGTGCAGGACATGGTGCAATCAGACCTGCGCCTGTTCCGCCGGGATGCCGTGCTGCTGGAAGCAGGTCACCAAATTATGTATCATGATGAGTAGGCCAGTGCCGCTGGTGACGGAGGTGGCCTAGGCCACCTGTCCCCGCCTACCCTTCCACAACTATACTAGTAAAGTCAGCCTACCGCTTATACTCTTACTCCCTTGACTTTATGGAACTTAATGCCCGAATATATGTAGCCGGCCATCGTGGGATGGTAGGCGCGGCTCTGGTTCGCCGATTAAAACAAGCCGGTTACTTCAACCTCATCACCCGCTCTTCACAGGAGCTCGACCTGCGGGACCAAGGCGCGGTGGAGGACTTCTTTTCCCTGGAAAATCCGGAGTACGTGCTACTGGCCGCGGCCAAGGTAGGCGGCATCCTGGCCAACAATACCTACCGTGCCGACTTCCTGTATGACAACCTGATGATTCAGAGCAACGTGTTGCGGGAAAGTCAGCGGCGCGGCGTGAAGAAGTTGCTGTTTCTGGGGTCTTCGTGCATATACCCCAAGATGGCGCCGCAGCCTATCAAAGAGGACTACCTACTGACCGGCCCGCTGGAGCCCACCAACGAGCCCTACGCCATTGCCAAAATCGCGGGCCTAAAACTCTGCGAGGCTTACCGCGAACAGTACGACTGCAACTTCATTACGGCCATGCCCACCAACCTGTATGGCCCCGGCGACAACTATCATCCGCAAAACTCGCACGTGCTGCCGGCGCTGCTGCGCCGTTTTGCTGAAGCGCAGGCCCTAGGCCACCCGCGCGTAGTGGTGTGGGGCACGGGCACACCCCGCCGCGAGTTTTTGCACGTGGATGACCTAGCCGATGCGTGCCTGCACCTGATGCTACACTACAATGAGGTAGCTCCCGTGAATATTGGTACCGGCCGCGACATCAGCATTCAGGAACTGGCTGAACTGGTAACCGAACTGACGGGCTACCTCGGCGAAACCGTCTTCGACTTCTCGCACCCCGATGGCACACCCCGCAAACTTCTCGATGTCAGCCGTCTGCATGCCCTGGGTTGGCAGCACTCCATAGGCCTACGCGAAGGTATTGAGGCTGTGCTGCAGTCAGAGGACTGGCGACGGGCTACATCCGCCTCTTCCTTGTCGGTGGTGGCATAAAAACGCACTGGTTTCTCACGCCAACCCTCTCCTCTTATGCGCAACTATATTACTCGCTTACAGCATTTCATGCAGAATGAACCTTACGCTCGTACTCGGCGGAAGGTGAGTAGGATGTTGCGCGAAGTAGTGCCGCATAACCAGCAGTACCGGCCTACGGGTATGTGCCCGAGCAGCCGCGAGTTAGCCGCCCAGCCCGGTAGCGGGGTGGCCTACTACGGCTTGGTGCCCGCCCACACCTCTACCCTGGCGGTGCCCGACGACTTCTATGAGCACACGTCGCAGTTTATTGGCCTGCATACCAAGCCAAACCGCCAGGAAGAAGTGCCGGAGGCATTCGTGGTAACACTCGACCACGGTCGCCTATACGCAGATAATTTCACGAGCATTGCCATTATTACCAAAGGCAATAAGCTAGTAGGCGATGCCTCATTTCAGTTTGCCAACCGCGACCTGTGCCGGCCCGAGGACAACAACATTTTCCGGCAACGCTATTTCCTGGAGCCTCAGGAAGTGGATGGCACAGTGTTCAGTCTGCTTTCGGGAGGAGGAGCCGGAGAAGGCAACTTCTTTCACTGGCTAATTGACTCGCTTCCGCGCCTGCATCTGATTCGGGAAGCGGGCCTGCTAGACCAGATCGAATACTTTCTGGTGTATGATAAAACCCGGCGCTTCATGCTCGACACGCTGGCCCCCCTGGGCATCGGGCCCGAGAAACTACTGGATCTAAGCACTCACCGCCACCTACAGGCGCGCCGGCTGGTAGTAACCTCCACCGTGCGTGGCCGGCTTACGCACACCCCCAGCTGGGCTCTGCAGTTTCTACGCGATACGATGCTG
The DNA here is from genome assembly GCF_900187375.1 of Hymenobacter gelipurpurascens. Classification (NCBI taxonomy): domain Bacteria; kingdom Pseudomonadati; phylum Bacteroidota; class Cytophagia; order Cytophagales; family Hymenobacteraceae; genus Hymenobacter; species Hymenobacter gelipurpurascens. Next base: position 1,877,818 of record NZ_FYEW01000001.1, read on the forward strand.
CCAGCGGCAACACCCCGCGAGTCCTTTAGTCCCTATATTTTCGTAAGCCGCCGCGATGCTCGTTTCCGACATATTCTCAATGAGCCCGAGGTGGAAGCTATGCTGCAAGAATATGGCTTCCAAACGCACGTACTCACCCCCTACTCACAAGCTGAAAAAGTGGCCCTGTTTGCCCAGGCAAAAGTAGTAGTTACCACAGTGGGAGCAGGTCTGACCAACCTGATTTTCTGCCAGCCCGATGCTCATATCATTGAGCTATTGCCCAAGAGCTTTGTGGTGCCGGAATACCAGATGCTGGCGGCTCGCCTAGGCATCTCATACCGCCATTTGGTTTGCGAATCGACGCGCGACAGTACGGTGTATTCTGATGCCGTGAATGACCACCTGACGGTGGACCTTGCGGCCTTGCGTCAGCTTTTAGAACAAGTGCTAGAACCTGAGTCTGTCCGCTAACTCTTTCCCCTCTACGGTATACGATCTTTCTTTTCTACTTCCCTGCTATGATGATGAATATGCCACTAGCTTTCACGCAGTCTGCCCTTGCGGGCTCTCCTACTGCGGGGGTGGAGGTGCCCGAGCGACGTGCCGCTCCCGCTTCGCCAGCTGCCCCCAACGAGGAACCCCTGCTTAGCATTTGTATTCCTACCTACCACCGGCCCGAGCTTCTGGCCCGCGCCCTGAACTCGGTACTGCCTCTACCGCCGGAAGTAGAGCTTATTATTTCCGATAACTCTACCGCCAACAGCGAAAGTGAGCACACTACCTGCCGTGTTCTTGCTGATCAGCCGACCTCCCGCTGGACCTATTATCACAACCCACCCGGTGGCAGTGGCGGTACCAACTGGGTAGCCTGCGTGAAGCGTGCACGAGGCCATTATGTTCTCATGCTTCACGACGATGACTACCTGCTACCCGGCAGCGTGGAGGCCATGCTAACAGTGTTGCGTCAAGTGCGAGGAAAGTACCATTCGGTGCTTTTTGGCGTAGATGTAGTAGATGTGCAGCGGCGGGTTCTGCAGAAACAGACGCCCTCCCGCACCAATTATTTGCCGCCCGCCGTTGCCGTAGAAGCGCTGCTCACCAACTCATCGCTCATTCGGGTGCCGGCCATGGCTGTCAGCCGCGAGGTGTATCGCAGCACGGGAGGCCCCGACCCTTCTCAGAGCACCACCGACGACACCGATTTGTGGCTCCGTGTATTCGCGGCGGCAGGCGTATACCGGGTGCCCATTACCACATGCGCTTATACGGTCCACGATGGTGCCGTCACAACGGGCGTATTCAATCAGACGACGGTACAACTGCTGCTTCAGATCTTCAATAAGGCACGGGGCCACAACCTGTTATCCGAAGACCGGCTGCAGCGGGCACAGGCTCACTTTTTTCACCAGTTTGTACTGGCGGGGGCCTATCGCTCCCTATGTCGCCGCGATACCTCGGCGGCCCGGCAAGTACTGCAACTTCTAAACCTGCCTGAGCTGAAGCAACTGCCTACCCCGGCGCGCTGGCTTCCGGTTCGGCTAGGCCTGTCGTTGTGCGCTCGTCTCAATTTTGTCCCACCTCTTCTGCCAAACCACTCTCAACGCCAGTCAGGATAGCCCTACCTAAATAAAAAGTAAATATTATTTGCATTATTATATAATTAACACAACAATATTTAGGATATTACACGAAAGGTTTCCCGTTTCCCTTATTACCCGCATCATATGTTCATTCTTGACAAATCGTTACAGGCTCGCGAACGGGCCGGAAACCCTATTCGAGTAGGATTGTGGGGAGCAGGCCAAATGGCTCAAGGCTTGGTGAATCAGGTGATGCGCTACACTCCCGGCATGGAGATAGCCGTAATTGCCAATCGAACGATCAGTAAGGCGCATGAGGCCTACGACTACGCCGGCTATACTGCCTCGGAGTGTAATGACCTAGCAACCTTGCAAGCCTGCGTATCGGCGGGGGGCTATGCCGTGACGGAAAACGCCGAGCTTCTTTGCGAGCTGGAGGGGCTGGATATCCTGGTGGAATGCACAGGTACAATCCATTACGCCGCCAACCTTATAATGAAGGCTATCGAGAACAAGAAGCATGTTCTCCTCTTCAACCCGGAGGTAGATGCCACCATTGGGCCAATACTGAAGGTATACGCCGACAAGGCTGGGGTAATGCTCAGCGGCTGCGACGGCGACCAGCCGGGCGTCATCATGAACCTGTACCGCTTTGTGAAAGGGCTAGGCCTCACGCCACTCATTTGTGGCAATATCAAGGGATTACAGGATTTCTACCGCAACCCTACTACGCAGGCTGGTTTTGCTGCCCGATGGCAGCTGACGCCCGAAATGGTGACCTGCTTTGCTGATGGCACCAAAATATCTATTGAGCAGGCCTGCGTAGCCAATGCCACGGGCATGGGTGTGGCCAAGCGCGGCATGCTGGGCTACACCCACGATGGCCACATTGATGACATGACGGGCCTCTACGATGTGGAGGAACTCAAGCGACTGGGCGGCATTGTCGATTATGTGGTAGGCCCCAAACCAGGCCCTGGCGTTTTTGTGTTTGCCACTACCGACGACCCCAAGGTGCGTCATTACCTGGAGTACGGCAAGCTGGGCACGGGCCCTCTGTATAGCTTCTATACTCCCTATCACCTGATTTACGCCGAAATCCCGATTTCCATCGCCCGCATGGTGCTCTTCCAGGACATTATCATGGAACCCTTGGGTGGCCCGGTGGTAGAGGTAATTACGTTGGCCAAAACGCCCTTAAAGGCGGGGCAAACGCTCGATGGCCTTGGTGGCTACGACACGTATGGCCAGTGCGAAAATGCCCAGGTAGCTCGGCAGGAAAACTTGCTACCGGTAGGCCTAGCCGAAGGTGCTACCGTAAAATACGACCTACCGCGCGACCATGTGCTCACGTTTGATGACGTAGACCTGCCTGCCGACAACCTCGTGCAACGCCTCTACCGCGAGCAAACAACCCTATTCTTTCCGGAGCTACAGCCCAAGACCGTGCTGGCTTAGGCCACTTTATATTCCTCGATACTCCCCTCTATCTGACTTTTACTCCCTGAAGCCATGATTGAAGCTATTGCCACTCAGGTGGAAAACCGCATTTTGCGGGAAGACATGCAAACTATCTATCAGCACCTTTCTGAGCAGGAAAAGGACAAGCTCCGCGACTCTACCATTCTGCTAACGGGTTGTGGGGGGTTTCTGGGCTACTACTTCATGCATTTCTTTGCGCAGTATGCTGAGGAGCTAAATATTCAGCGCATTATTGGCCTAGAGAACTTTCTGACCGGCACTAAAGACTGGCTGGATAACCTAGTAGCAAGTAATCCGGAGGTTATTAAGCTGCACGAGTTCAATGTCATTACCGACTCGGTGGAAGATATTCCGGGTGCAGCGGAGGCAAACCTGGTGATTCATATGGCCTCCATTGCCTCACCTACATTCTACCGCATCTACCCTATTGAGACGGTGGATGCCAACATAACTGGCCTACGTCGGCTCCTGGATTTTTACGCCGATAAGCAGCTGCGCGGGTTTTTGTTTTTCTCCAGCAGCGAAATCTACGGCGACCCATTTCCGGAGTTTATTCCAACCAGCGAAGACTACCGGGGCAACGTGGCCACCATTGGCCCCCGCGCCTGCTACGATGAAGCGAAGCGCTTTGGCGAAACGCTGTGCTACCTATTTTCGCAGAAGCACAACATGCCTATTGGCATTGCACGGCCATTCAACAATTATGGCCCCGGCATGAGCATCCACGACAAGCGCCTCCCCGCCGATTTTGCGAAAGCAGTGGTAGAAGGCCGCGACCTGGAAATCCTATCGGATGGCACGCCTACGCGCACGTTCTGCTACATCTCCGATGCTATTACCGGCTACCTAAAAGTGCTGCTCCATGGCCAGTTTGATGTTTTTAACATCGGAATGGATAAGCCAGAGCTCTCGGTACGGGATTTTGCAGGGTTCTTTAATACCCAAGGAAAAGCTATCTTCAACTATCAGGGAAAGATATCCTTCAATACGTCTCAGGACAAAGAATACCTTACTGATAATCCGAACCGCCGCTGTCCCAATATCAGCAAAGCCCGTCAGCTACTGGCCTATGAGCCCCAGATGGGGGTAGAAGAAGGTATCAGGCGCTACCTGGAATTTCTCTTCATCAATAAAGAGCAGGCATTATGATTACCGTACTCGGACTTGGCTTTGTGGGGTTAACCACGGCGTTAGGATTCAGCAAGAAAGGCTTTAAGGTCTACGGTATCGACGTAAACCAGGAGCGCGTAGAGAAGCTACGAGGGTATGAGGTGCCCTTTTATGAGCCGCATTTAGATGAGGCGCTACGTCAGCAGCTCGGACACAACTTTTGGCTGGATGTTCCTCTGGTCGAGGCTGTCCGCAACAGTAAGGTGATTATTCTGTGCGTAGGCACACCTGGCAACCCCGATGGCAGCGCCGACCTGACGTATTTGCTCCAGGCAGTGCATGATGTATTTGAGGCTAGCTCCGGCGAGTTCAAAGTCATCGTGACCAAATCGACGGTGCCGCCTTCCACCGTGACCAACAAGGTAAAGCCGTATGTGGAAGAGCTGAACCGGCAATACAATAAGCCCATCGGGTTGGCCTCTAATCCCGAGTTCCTGCGCGAGGGCTATGCCTGGGACGATTTCATGCACCCTGACCGCATAGTAATTGGGGTGGAAGATGAAGACTCGAAAGAGGTGCTTAACGAAATCTACCAGCCCTTCCATGCGCCGGTGCATTATGTAAGCTTCAACTCTGCCGAGTTCATTAAATACCTATCAAACACACTCTTATCCACCCTGATTAGTTTTTCAAACGAAATGGCCATGATTGCCGAGCACATTGGCGGCATTGATGTGGCAGGCGCATTCAAGATTCTGCATCAAGACAAGCGCTGGTTTGGGGCGCCGGCCGCCATGGCCAGCTACGTATACCCCGGCTGCGGATACGGCGGCTATTGTCTGCCCAAAGACACGGCCGCCTTGGTCAGCATTGCGCAGGAGCATGGCTTCACGCCGCACATTCTGGCGGGCAACCTCCAGATCAATGAAGAAATCAAGGATTTTGTGGTCAGCAAAATTATGGCAGCAGTGCCTGCCAGCAGTACCATTGGCATTTTAGGACTCGCTTTCAAGAGCGGCTCCGATGATGTGCGCCTGAGTCCTAGCAAGAGTATCATTGAAAAGCTGCTGGCGCAAGGTTACTCGCGCATAGTGGCCTACGACCCGATGGCCAACGAGATTTTCGCTCAAGAGTATGGGTTGCCCATCACGTACACTAATACACTGGAAGACCTGGTAGAACAGGCCGATGAATTGGTGCTCCTGACCGGGTGGCCGGAATTTCGGCAAAACAAACACCTGATTACCAGTAAGCGGCTGTTCGACTTCCGCCATACCCTGGCGGAACTACCTCAAGCTCCCATTTTGAAAGCCGAGGAAGTGGCCTAGCCCGAATAGTCTTATTGCTTTACTTAGTCTAGGCCAGTTCTGCTCACTAGCAGGACTGGCCTTTTGCTCATACCGCTAAACCGCTTCTCGACCAAAGGGCCGCAAAAAGGCCCGGACTTTCAGCAAGTGCCAAAAGGCCGGGCCTCTGAAGGTAAGTGCTGGTGCTGGTTAGTTGCGGGTCCGGTAAACGGGCTGCACAGGCCTACCGTGCAAGTACTTCTCCACTCCCTCATCCAGTGCCCGCCGATAGACGGCTAAAGCTTCGTGCACGCGCTCGGCGGTTTGCTCTACCTCGGCGGGCCGGTGTGCGTTGCTGATGATAAAGGACGGTAGCAGCAACCCGCGCCGCAACGTCTCCTGCATAAACAGCGTGCGGAACGCCTGCGACGGCTGACCATCGGCATCTCGGGTGCCATACACCAGGCATTGGGGCTGACCGAGCAGCAGAAATTGGTTTTGCAAGCCATGCTCCAGCACACTCTGGTTCAGCAATTTGCGCAGATATTGCCCTGCCTCGTGCATGGTTTCTATGACGGGCTCTCGGCGGTAGGTGGCCAGCACTTCGCGCATGGCCGCCAGGGCATGGCTTTCGGCTCCGTAGGTGGTAGAAAGCAGGAAAACGCGCTCCTGCTGGTGGTGTAGGCCACCCAGTTCCATCAGTTCCCGCTTCCCGGTAAGGGCCGCGATGCTGAACCCATTGCCCAGCGCCTTGCCCCAGGTGCTCAGATCGGGCCGGATGCCATGCACGGCCTGGGCGCCGCCTACATGCCAGCGCAGACCCGCGATTATCTCATCGAAAATAAGTACGGTGCCGTGTTGAGTACATAGGTCGCGCACGCCCTGCAGAAACCCTGGCTCAGGTGCAACTTCCTTTTCCACCTCCAGAATCAGGCAGGCTACCTCTCCGGCGTTTTCCGTGAACAGCTGCCGCACGCTGTCCAGATTGTTATACCGAAACGACACCGTGAGGCGGCGCACAGCCTCGGGCACACCCGCGCCCACGGCCGTAGTCCCGATAAACCAATCATCAGTGGAAAAGAACGGGTGGTCGGTGCAGAGTGCAACGAGGGGCCGACCTGTAGCGGCGCGGGCCAGCTTTACGGCGGCGGTAGTAACATCGGAGCCATTTTTAGCGAATTTCACCATGTCGCCGGCGCCGGTTGTGTGCAGGAAATCTTCGGCAGCCTTCAGTTCCAGCACCGTAGGCCTGCCTAGGTTGGTAGTGCCGCGCCACATTTCGCGCTGAGCAGCGCGCAACACCGGCGCATACGCATGGCCCAACGTGACGGCCCGCAGGCCCATTCCGTACTCGATATACTCGTTGCCATCTACATCCCACACGCGGCAACCTTTGCCCCGCACCAGATACGGCGCCATATTCTCCGGAAACTGGTCGTCGCCTTTGGCATACGTGTGGCAACCCGCCGGAATTGCCGCATGAAACCGCGCATCAAGGGCGCGTGAGCCCGCTACTGTGGGCGCTGCTGACTCAGGCGTAGTTATGGACTGCACATCTGGGGCAGCGCTTTCAAGCAGACTAGTGAGGGAAGACATAGCCGGAGCGGTTAGAAAATGGGGAGCGGTACCAGCGTGGCCTAGGCCACGCTGGTACCCTAAAAATCAGGCAAGTAACTGGGTGGCGCGCAAGGCTACGGCAGCCTTGTGCAGCAGCTGAAACGGTAAGCCAGAGCGCTCGGCAATATCCAGCAGGCTGTGGCGCCCATCCGATTGGTTAAGCACCCACAGCAGCACCATTTGCCACTGCTGGCCGTCTAGGCCACCTCCTACCGTTTTGTACAGGCCCCGGCGGCCCAGTTGCGGCTCGCCGTAGGGGCTTAGGTTCTGGTAAGTCTGGTTCTGCTCCAGCACGCGGCACACACGGCGCAGCAGGCGCAGGGAGCCGGTAAGTTGCTGTTGTGTAACAAAGTCGGGGTTATCGGCGGAGGTATGGTACTCTGGGAATTCGCCGAACGGCGTGCGCGTGAGGCACCCTACCGGCAGCCGAAAACCCGGCGAGCAATACTGGCGCTCATCGTAACCGTAGGGGCTGAACAGGCGCAGCTCATGTGGCTCGTGTAGGTCGCGGAGGGCCAGGGCTACGGCGCGGTCTACCTCGGCGGCACCGGCTTCTGATGCCTTGTAGGTAAATTGCCCTGGCCCGCCCAGCAAGGAAAGCACCAGTCCATGCCGCACACACGGTACGGCGGTTTCCTGGTGTTGGGCCAGCCACGTAATAGCGCCTATGGTAGCAGGCACAAACAAAAATCGATAGGAATAGCGCCTAGGCCTATCGGCAAGCCAGTTAGCCAATGCCGTGGCCACCACCAGCCCCGAAATGTTGTCGTTGGCCAGGGAAGGGTGGCAGAGATGACACGAAATCAGAACCTCTTCCTCGCTAGACCCCGGCAACAGGAGCTGCCCATACGTGAGCGAGCCAGCAGGATCGTGGGTGGCGTCAATACATACTTCGTACACCTCATCCTGGAGCTGCTCGCGCTGCCGATGGGCCAGACAAAAGCCCCAGGAAGCACCGTAGTAGCTCGTTCGGTACGGGATGAGGTCAGGCTGCTCGGGCAGGGAGTGCAGATGCTCCTCCAACTCGGCACGCGTAAACCAGCCCGCCACAGGCTGGCTGTAGCCTACTACATGCAGATTGTGGTTGGCAAAATCAATAACGTGCCTCCCCTGCGTATCTCGCACGTAGGCCTGCCGGATGTTCCACTCGGGCGGTACCACCCAATCGAGCACGGGCGTGCCGCTGGGCACCTCCTGCACTTGCAGGCCCGCTGGCAGGTACTGCTCCAGCATGCGCAGCGTCTGCCGTACACCCTCGCCCGTAATGCTGCGCCCAATGGGGTAAAGCTTGCGCAGCAGCCGGTGCATGGCCACCGACTGGCCTACGGGCTTGCCTGTAGGCGGCGCCAGAAAGGCAGCTTCAGATGTGGACGACATCGGCGGTAGCAGGCGTGTAGCTGAAGATTTCCAGCGCCGGAATGGCCACCACAAACTGCCCGCCCCACTCACTGATAGCAGCAAACCGTTCCGATACCTCTTCCCGGATGTTCCAGGGCAGAACCACCACGTAATCGGGGCGCTCCACCTGAATCATGTCGGGGTGCAGCACCGGAATGTGGCTGCCAGGCAGGTATTTGTTCTGCTTGTGCGGGGAGGCATCTACTACAAACGTCATCAGATCGGTGCCCTGAATGCCGCAGTAGTTGAGCAGCGTATTGCCTTTGGCAGCGGCCCCGTAGCCGACAACCCGACGGCCCAGGCGTTTTTGTTTCAGCAGAAACTCCAGAAAATTGGCCCGCACTTCATCAATGCGCGGCTGGAAGTTCTGGTAGTAGGCCACCGTATCCATGCCTTCGCTCCGCTCGCGGGCCAGCAGTTCTTTTACGGCGCCGGAAACCGGCTTGGTATCATCGGCCGTATGGCGGGCAAAGACGCGTAGGGAGCCTCCATGAGTAGGAAGTTCCTCCACATCAAACACTGTGAGGCCTTTGGAGGCAAAAATTCGGTTTACCGTTGTGAGCGACAGATAAGAGAAATGCTCGTGATAAATGGTGTCGAACTGGCATTGCTGCACCAGGTTCAGCAGGTGCGGAAACTCCAGCGTTACCACTCCCTGCGGCTTTAGCAGCAGCGGTAGGCCAGTCACAAAGTCGTTGATATCGGGCACGTGCGCCAACACGTTGTTGGCAATCAGCAGATCGGTCTGCTGGCCTTCGGCGGCCATTTCCTGCGCCAGATTGGTCGTGAAGAAGTTTACCCGGGTTTTTACGCCCCGCTGGGCCGCCATACGGGCCGTGTTTGCAGTAGGGTCGATACCGAGCACGGGTATTCCGTAGCCATGGAAATATTGTAGCAGATAGCCGTCGTTCGAGGCTACTTCCACAACCAAGGAATCGGAAGTGTAGCCGAAGCGCTGCATCATCATATCTACATAGCGCTCTGCATGTTGTAGCCAGCTCGTAGAATAAGAAGAGAAATACGTGTATTCATCACCGAAGATTTCAACGGCCTTTTTCACTTCCCCGATTTGCACCAGAAAGCAACTTTCACAGACATAAATTTTGAGAGGATAATGCTGCTCTGGCTCATCCAACTGCTTTTGCGTCAGCATGGAATTAGAAGGCGGGCAGTGACCTAGATCGGCAAATACATGGTGAAGCGATGTTCCACAATGACGGCAGTTCATAGCAAGCGAGTAATGGTGAGGAGAGAAAACAGGGAACGGAGAACTTGCTGAGGTGTGAAAGGGCTAGTAATCCAGCTATTGGGTTACCAGTAGGTGGATATCGGGGTGGCTTTGGTCTTTTTCGGAGATTAGCACAGGCTCCGTAGGCCACTGAATACCGATGGCCGGATCGTTCCAGCGGAGGCCGCGCTCGTGGCCCGGCGCGTACTTAGCCGACACCTGGTAGCACACATCGGTATTATCGCGCAGCGTAAGAAACCCATGCGCGAAACGAGCTGGCACAAATAGCATCCGGAAGGAGTCGGCGGTGAGCTCAATTCCCAGCCACTGTCCGTAGGTAGGCGACTCTTCGCGCAGGTCTACAATTACATCGTAAATGGCGCCGCGCGTGCACCGGACCAGCTTGGTTTCCTCGTAAGGAGCCAGCTGAAAGTGCATACCGCGCAAGGTGCCTTTGGTAGGGTTCGAGGACACATTGGCCTGCAGCGGCGGCATCAGGATGCCATGCGCGGCAAATTCGTCTTCGCACCAGGAGCGCGCGAAAAAGCCGCGCTCATCGGCCATACGGTCAACATCAATAATAAACGCGCCGGCTAACTCGGTTTCGGTGAAAATCATAACAAAGGATGTGCAGGTGTAGTGGTAGTGAACAAGGGCGTTTTAATAGAGAACCCGGGGCAAAATATACCCTACAGAGCGAGAGCTGCGTACTCCGGCGTTTCTATAGGGGGCAAGGTAGTGGCGGCGGGCAGTGCCCAGCGAAGCGCGGCGTTTAGCTCGCCGGTTTCGCGCAAGGCAGTCAGCACCCGAAGGCGCATTAGCTGCGATGTGCGGAAGCTGCCGTCGCGGAAGTTCATGCTCATCAGCCCGTCGCGCAGCTCTGCAATGGTATCGGGCAGGGTGCGTTGCGGCTGGTGCTCGGGCGCGAGCTGTTGGTACAGGCTAAAATCGACGCGGTAGGAGCGCTTATCGGGGGGCGCCGCCGCGTTCAGGCTTACCCGGGTTCCGGGCAGCGCCTCGGCCACAGCGTAGGCCAGGTCGCGCACTTGGTAGTTCCAGACTTCGGCACCCGTATTGATGGCCAGGAAGGCCGCCCCGCAGCCGCACCGGGGGCGCTGGACGGCCCACCCGATAGCGCGGGCCATATCCTGCACATGAATAAGGGGGCGCCAAGGGGTTCCATCGCTGAGGATGCTGATTTCGCCCGAGGCCACTGCCCCGGCCACAAAATCGTTGACCACCAGATCCAGTCGCAGCCGGTGGCTCCAGCCACACGCGGTGGCAAAGCGCAAACAGGTTATCTGAAACTGCTCATCGGCCAAGGGCTCCAGTGCCTGCTCGCTCAATACCTTGGAGCGGGCATAGGCCGTCAGCGGATTCAGGGGTGAGTTTTCCGACTTGGCCTCGTCGCCGCCTGCGCCATACATGCTGCAGGAGCTGGCAAATACGAAGCGCTCGACGCCGGCCTCCTTGGCCAGCCGGGCCAACCGTACGCCAGCGAGGTAATTTACATCCAGCGTAATCTGCTCATAGGTCTGGCCCATGGGGTCGTTGCTGATGGCAGCCAGATTCACGACTACATCAATGCCCTGCAGCAAGGCAACTGGCAGCTCGCGTATATCCCCGAACAGTTGGCGGTCCAGGCACAGCTCCGGCAACCGGGTAGCGCCCGTCAGACAATGCGCAAAGAAACCTGTATCGTAGCCAATTAGCTCCGCTTGCGGGTACTCTTGCCGTAAGTATCGGACTACGCCGGGGCCTACATAGCCCATGTTACCAGTAATGAGAATACGAGGCATAAAAGGAGTATCAGGTAAAGCTCCGGCAGTACCAGAACCTTGAAGTAGAACTGATTGGGTGGCCTAGGCACCAGCCATAGAGCCATAATTGGTTGCTGTTAACTGGCCGGAACAATGGTCGGGGCCGCTACCCGCTCGTTGGCCGGCGCCATTACCGGCGAAGTCATAATATCAGCTAGTACAGAATCGGTTGTGAGAGGCTTAGGCGCATCGTTCCACACTTTCCAGCGGGCACGGCCCTGGTGCCACATTTCTTCCAGCAGGTTTTTATCGCGCAGGGTATCCATGGGTTGCCAGAACCCCTCATGCCGGAAAGCGGCCAGCTTGCCACCCGAGGCCAAGCTCTCCAATGGCGCCTTTTCCCACACAGTATCATCACTGTCAATATAATCGAGCACGGAGGGCTCCAGCACAAAGAAGCCACCGTTAATCCAGGGCGTTTCGCCGCCTTCGGGCTTTTCCGTGAAGCTGGAAACCAGGCTGCTTTCCTCCGTGAGGTTAAACACGCCAAAGCGGCCGGGCTGCCGCACCGCCGTGAGCGTAGCCAACGCTTTTTGCTCTTGGTGGTAGCGAATAGAAGCCCGTATATCCACGTCCCCTACTCCATCACCATAAGTCAGGCAGAAGGTTTCGTTATCCAGGTACTCCCGCACCCGGCGTAATCGCCCGCCCGTCATGGTTTCTAGGCCAGTGTCTACCAGCGTTACCGTCCAGGGCTCAGCGTTGTTGCGGTGAATCTGCATTTCGTTGCGGTCCATCCGGAACGTAACGTCTGAGTTGTGCAGGAAATAATCAGAGAAATACTGCTTAATCATATGGCCCTTATAGCCGCAGCAGATCACAAAATCGGTGATGCCGTGGTGGGCATAAATCTTTAGAATATGCCATAATATTGGCTTTCCACCTACTTCCACCATCGGTTTCGGGCGTACGCCGCTTTCTTCACTAATGCGAGTTCCGTAGCCGCCCGCGAGTATTACTGCTTTCATAGTAGGAAACGTTATGACACTGGAAAAGTGAGCTGAAGTCAGCGAGATAGTTAGTAATAGCTCTTTACACTGTACTAACCCATCATAGAATAGTACCGATGGAAAGATAAATAATATTATAACAATGGCAATAAAAAATATAATCTTATTTAATACATACCAATAAAAAATATTCAAGGTACCATACATTCCTAGCTGGCACTATGTGCTGAGAATGATATAGCATCATGCCTTTTACTGGCCTAGGCATCCTAACACATTCACTTGTAGCCAGCTACACTACTAGAGCACAATGTGTTCTGACTCAGGGGCAGGCACTGAGTACGAGAAAGCAGGGGTTCGCGGCACTGGCCGGCCAGCCAGCATGGCCAGACTTCGGCGCACCATCATATACACGAATTGTGTGTTCGTTACAAGGTAGCGCTTACCTAAGCGGCGCGGTTCCAGCCAGAGCCGGTAGGCCCATTCCAGCCAGAGCTGCCGGGCCCAAGTTGGCAAACGGCGCTCTAGGCCCGCATAGACCGGAAATGCCTGGCCTACACCCAGCATGCACGCCCGAATGCGGCCCTGATGCACCGCCATCCAACGTTCTTGGCGGGGGCAGCCTAGGGCTACAAACAGCAAATCGGGGTCGGCGGCGTTGATGGCGGCTACTTCGGCGGCATCCTCTTCGGGTGTAAGCTGTCGGAAGGGGGGCGAATGGGTACCTACTACGCGCAGGGTGGGCAACTCGCGGCGGGCTCTTTCCACCATGGCGGTAAGTACCGGCTCGGTGGTGCCATAAAAATACACTGACTGCCCTCGCTCAGCGGCAGCGGCTAGCAGCTGCGGCATCAAATCCATGCCAGCTACGCGGGCCTGCCGCTTTCCTCGGTTAAACCACCCCACTGCTGCTGCTACTGGGCTCCCATCGGGCGCTACAATGGCGGCGTGCTCCAGCACCCGGCGGAACGAGGCGTCGTGCTGGGCCTCCACCACCATATGTACGTTGGCAAAGCATACGTAGGCCGAGCAGCGGGCCTTACCCAAGCTCAGCACCGCCTCCACAAAGCTGGTAGGCGCACCGGTAGAAATCCAGGAATCCAGAACGGGTAGCTTTGGGAGCATACGCTACATACTTAGGTATAACAGGCTGATTAAGAGAATCTAATAAAGAAACAATATGGAGCAGTGCCGCGCCAAAACAAAGTCGGCAGTGTGGACTAAGGACGCGCCGGCCTGTGCCAGTGGGCGGCATAAGGCGCATGCCATTAGCCCACCGTATAGGAGGGTTTGCCCAAATCGGGCGGCGCCGCGGTACAGGCGGTTAATAGGCGTTCTTTTCTCCCCGCACCATATTCCAGACGGTCTGGCCGATGATTTTCAGATCAAGCCCAAACGACCAGTTTTCAACGTATTTCAGGTCGTACTCTACGCGCTTTTCCATGGTCCCCGCTTCGCGGGTTTCGCCACGGTAGCCATTCACCTGGGCATAGCCCGTAATGCCGGGCGTAACTGCGTGGCGCATCTGGTAGGTGCGGATGTGCTTGCTGTATTCTTCGAGCTGCGAAATCATGTTGGGACGCGGGCCTACCACTGACATGTGGCCTAGCAGCACATTAAAGAACTGCGGCAGCTCATCTAGATTATACTTGCGCAGATACTTGCCCACGCGGGTGATGCGTGGATCGGCTTTGGTGGCCTGCAGCTCTGCCTGGCCATGATCGGTGCGCATGGTGCGCAGTTTGTAGCACGGAAAGAGCTGGTTGCGCTTGCCCGGCCGCATCTGGCGGAAGAATATAGGACCCGGCGAATCGAGCTTGATAAGGATAGCCAGCGTAGTGAGCAGCACCGGAAACACGCCTACAATAATCAGCAGCGAGAAGACTACATCGAATACCCGCTTGAGGGCCAGGTTGGTTTGAATCCCCAGGGGCTCGTGCCGAATAGTGAGGATGGGCAGATGGTCGTAGAAGTATACGTTCACGTCTTTACGAACTGTGCCCCGGAAATCGGGCACGATACGGAAGGATAAGAAATGCTCATCGGCGAAGCGCGACAGGTCCTCAATCAGCTGGCGCCGGTCCAGCGGAAGCGCGAAATAAATGGCCTCTACCTGGTGGTGCAGGCAGTAATTCTTCATTTCAGAAAGCCGGCCGCGCACCAGCGCGCGTAGGCCTGCCGGCACAGGGTCAGTGTCATCGGCGAAGAACCCCATGAACTGATTGGCAATGGGATCATGCGACTCCAGAAAACGGTACAGCTCCTGCCCGCTTGGCCCGGCTCCCACAATAATGAAGCGGCTCTGCGCCTGCCCGAAGTGCTTGTGGTATGTCCGGTACAGAAACGTCATCAGGAAGCGGCCCGAAATCACGACCCCCATTGACAGGCTATAAACGGAGAACAGGTAGCGCATCGGGACCCAATAGATGCCGAGTGCTACTACCCCCAGCAGTACCAGGAAGGCATGCAGCATAAAGGTGCGCAGCAGATACAGCAGCTTCTCCGGATAGGTGATGAGCCGGTCTACGCGGTATAGGTTCGCGAACTGGCCCGACAGAATCCACCAGAGCAGCGCGTATATAACAAAGAAGAAGGGATAGTACCCCTGGAAGTGCCAGTGGCCTAGCAGCAAATAACCCGCCATCCGGAAGGCCCCGAAAATCAGCAACAGATCTACTGCAGGAAGAATAAAGCGGGAAGTATCAGTGTAGTGTCTGTAACGTTCCATAGCAAAGCAGAGAGCATGAGAGGAGAGAGAAAGCAGAGTTCATGCACTATTACTGAATAGTACTAGCAGATACAAAGTAAACCATTTTTGGTGTTTAATCGATATTTAATTGAACTTTGTTACATATTTTTTCTATTAAAAATTTAATACTTACTACTAAACTTCCACACCTCAGTCTTGTTACATCATCTTACAATCACACAACAAACTAATTATCAGTTATTTATATAGCATAAGAACGATGTTACAAGTAGGTACAGCAATGCAATGGCTTGTATTGGCACCTTAGGCTGCTTTTTTGGGTAGCGGGCTTTAAGTGCTGCTGAACCTGAGCCCGGACTCCGGTGGGTACCACAGGCTGCAGCACGGGAGTGGCTGGCCCGCCGCGTGCCCGTTGGGCCATAAAAAAGCGCTAGGCCACTCACCAGTATGTTGCTGATGAGTGGCCTAGCGCTGGTAGGACTATTCTTATCGGGTTACTTGGCGGGCACTACCAGCACAGGCAGCGGGCTATGCAGCAGCACCTGAGCCGTTACGCTATGATGGAACAGCTTTCCCAGGAAGCTGCGGGGGCGGGCCACCAGCACCACCATGTCGTACGCATCGGGGGTAGCCGCCGCCAGAATTCCGTCGGCAGGACTGGCATTCAGCACGGTGCGCGTGTATACGGGCTGCAGATCTACGGCTAGGCCAGTCTGCAGCACCGAGCTCAGGGCATCGGCTACGGTTTGGTGCCCTCCGGTTTCAGGCGCCACGTGCAGCACCGTCAGTTCGCACTGCAACGAGGTGAGGATGTGCCGAATGCTGCCCGCGTATTCGCCCAAGGTAAAGGCCTCGCCATCAACGGCCATCAGTATACGCTTTGGCAGGGCAATATCGACGATGGAATGCGGCACCACCAGCATTGGGTAGGGCGAGGTGCGAAGGATATCGAGGGAGGTAGTCTGCACCAGCTCATCGGGGGTTCCGGAGTAGTCGGGGCGGCCTAGCACAATCAGGGCCGGCTGGTGCCGGCTTACCGCATCGGCCACGGCAAATGCCACGCGCCCGTGGCCCACCTCAGCCACTACCGGCACCGTGAGCCCCTCGGCCAGGCTGTTCATGGCTAGGTCCATGGCTTCCTTGCTTAAGTTAGAAAGCTGCCCGGTAAACATTTCCGCGTCCAGCACAGAGTCGCGGCGCACATGCAGCAGCACCAGGCGCGCGCCGAGCGGGCCTGCCAGGTTAGTGGCGTAGTTGAGGGCGCGGTTGGAAGCCTGGAAAAAATCGGTGAGGATAAGCAGCGAGGTGGCCATAAGCTGAAGTGTACAAACGAGTGAGAACAGATAAGCAAAGGACCGGCTCAGCGGCTGCCGGGGCTATGCGCCAGGTTAGGACGGCACATGACAAATGTCATTGGCCCAGAGGAGACGGGGCTGTAATCTTGTGATAATCTACTCCTTTTAGATCCTATTATGAACGTCCGGCTGCAATTTCTTGGCGCGGCCCATTGCGTAACGGGCTCAAAGTATTGGCTCACCCTGGATGGCCTGCCCACACCCCACCACGTGCTAATCGACTGCGGGCTGTTTCAGGGGCTGAAGGAGCTGCGGCTGCGTAACCGCGAGGAGTTGCCCCTCGACCCAAGCCTGCTGGATCCCGTCATCCTGACCCACGCCCACATCGACCACACCGGCTACCTGCCCAAGCTGGTGCATAATGGGTTTCGGGGACGCATTTTCTGCACGGAGCCCACTGCCGACCTGCTCAGCATTATGCTCCTCGACTCGGCCAAGCTCCAGGAAGAAGAAGCGGCTTTTGCGAATGCCAAAGGCTACTCCAGCCACCACCCGGCCGTGGCGCTCTACACCCAAACCGATGTACTGCAGGTGCTGCCCCTGGTAGAGAGTGTGGCCTACGACTCGGAGTTGACCTTGTGCGAGGGCGCCCTGACCCTCACGTACCGCGAGGCTGGCCATATTCTGGGGTCGGCCATTGCTGAGCTAACCGTGCAGGGCGCCACCCAGCGCAAGCAGCTGGTATTTTCCGGCGACTTAGGCCGCTACGATAACCCGGTGATGCACGCCCCGGCCGTCATCAGGGAGGCCGATGTGTTGCTGGTAGAGTCTACCTACGGCGACCGGGATACGCACCTGCAGAACCCGGAAGAGGAACTGGCAAACGTGGTGAATGAAGCGCTACGCCGTGGGGGCGTACTAGTGGTGGCCGCCTTTGCCGTGGGGCGCACCCAAAGCCTGCTCTACTACCTGAAAAAGCTACGCCAGGAAGGCCGCGTGCCGCAGGCACCAGTTTACGTGGATAGCCCGATGGGTATTCGGGTCTCGGACCTGTACCCCCGCCACCCCTCGGCACATAGGCTGGGGCATGGTAACGTGTTTGATTTCAGTGGCCTACGCTTCGTTACAGAGTCGTGGGAATCGAAGGCCCTGAACGATAAATCCGGGCCGGCTATCATCATTTCGGCCAGTGGCATGTGCACCGGAGGCCGCATTATGCACCATCTGTATCATCGTTTGCCAAAGCCCCAGGACACGCTGCTGCTGATTGGCTACCAGGCCGAAGGCACGCGCGGCCGCGACCTGCAGGAGGGCGCTGCTTCCGTGAAAATATTTGGCGCGGCGGTACCCGTACACTGCCAAGTGCAGCACCTCGATGGCTTTTCGGCCCACGCCGACCGGCAGGATCTGTTGCGCTGGCTAGACCAGTTCCGGCACCCTCCCCAGCAAACCTTTGTGGTACACGGAGAGCCCGCCGCCGCCGATGCGCTGGCCACCACTCTCCGGCAGCGAGGTTGGTCGAATGTGCGGGTTCCAGGCTACCTGGACCACGTGCTGCTCTTTGAAAATATCTGACCGCATCTGGTTTCCCTTAGCCCTTTATGCTCCCGCACCCGCGCTTCCCGCGCCTTATACCGCTCCTCGCTTCCGTAGGCCTAGCCACCGCGGCAGGCCTATGGTGGAGCAGATATCAGGCCCACCGCCAACTACGCCGGAAAGTGGCACAGCTCTTCGCTCAGGCTGAGCCCAGCCCGGAAGTTTACGTGGAGGCACGACTGGCGGGGCTGCCGGCACCGGTGCAGCGGTATTTCCGGCACGTGCTGCGCGAGGGGCAGCCGTACTTGAGTGGCCTACGCCTGCGCCACACCGGGCAGTTTAAAACCGATTTAAAGAAAGACTGGCTTTCCATTGAGGGCGAGCAGTATAGTACGGCCAATCCGCCTGGCTTTATCTGGCAGGGCACCACCCGTTTGTTTACAGCCCAGGATGAGTACCTGGATGGCCATGGCCGACTTGCCGTGCGGCTGCTGGGGGCCATTCCGCTTATGCAGGGCGAGGGCATCCGCTACGACCAGGGTGAGCTGCTCCGCTGGCTGGGCGAATGCGTGTGGCTGCCCACCGCCCTACTGCCCGCCCCCCACCTGCGCTGGACCGCCGCCCCCGACGACCACTCGGCCCACCTTACCCTGACGCACCACGGGCAAACCGTGTCCTACCTCGTGCGCTTCAACGAGCAGGACGGAATGGTACAGTGCGAAACCCAACGCTATCAAGGAGATACTACCCTGCTGCCTTGGGTGGGGCGCTTCAGCCGGTACCGCGTGCTGCACGGCGTGCGCGTGCCCACTAGGCTGGAAGCCAGCTGGGTAGTAGACGGGCAGCGCCTGCCCTACGCCCGCTTTCGGGTGCTGGAACTGGCCTACCACGAGCTGCATCTTTTCTGACTTCTTCTACCTGCTTTTGTATGCTGCCTTTGCTGCAGCATTTCTCCCTTTCCACTACTTGCCACCTCCTGATGAAGGTACTTATATACAGCGCCCACGAGTACGAACGCCCTTTCCTGACGCACGCGGCCCAGGGCAAACACGAGCTGCAGTTGGAAAGCCGGGCCCTAGGCGCGGCCACCGCAGAGCTGGCGCGCGGCTATGAGGCAGTTGTGATTTTCACCAATGATGATGCCTCGGCCCCGGTACTGGAACAGCTGCAGGCACTGGGGGTCCGGTACGTAGCCGTGCGGGCGGCAGGCCACGACCAGGTAGACTCGGCGGCGGCCCAGCGGCTGGGCTTGCGCGTGTGCAATGTGCCTAACTACTCGCCCTATGCCGTGGCCGAGCACACCGTAGCACTTATGCTGGCCCTAAACCGCCAGCTGCTGCGCGCCCAGGCAAATATGCGCCGCTCCGACTTCCGCCTGGATCAGCTGGTGGGCTTCAACCTGCACGGCAAAACGGTGGGCATTATCGGCTGCGGGAAGATTGGAGGAGTGCTGGCGGGTATCCTGCAGGGTTTTGGGTGCCAGCTACTGGCCTACGACCTGTACCCCAACCCTGAGTTCGTACAGCGCTATGGCCTGCGCTATGTGCCTTTCGAGGAGCTGTGTGCCACCTCCGATATCATCAGCCTTCATGTGCCGCTTGTGCCAGCCACGCACTACCTGATGAATGCCGATACGCTGGCCCGTTGCAAATCGACCGCCATGCTCATCAATACGGGCCGGGGTGGCCTAGTCGATACGCGCGCCGCCCTGGCGGCCTTGCGCGCCGGCCGCCTCGGCTACCTGGGCCTCGATGTGTATGAGTTCGAGAAAGGCCGGTTCTTCGAAGACCACTCGCAGGATGCCGCCCCCGATCCGCTCCTGGAGGAACTGCTGGCCGAGCCTAATGTATTAGTTACTGGCCACCAGGCGTTTCTGACAAACGAGGCCCTCACCGACATCTTCACTACCACCATGGCCAGCCTCGATGCCTGGGCGCAGGGCCAGCCTTCAGAGCACGAGCTCTAGGCCACTCCCCTTCTCTATACATCTGACCCGCTAGGCCACTTTCCTCCGCTTACAGCCATATCGGGTGCTTTGTACGCTGGGCGGGGACACTCCATGCCACCATGCGCTCCGCTCTCCTCCTCGATATCCGGCTGTTGTGCTGCTTTACCCTGGCCCTCACGCTACCGCGCTGCGAGTCAGGTACCGGGGCAGGCCCGAATGGTACTGCTCCGGGGATTATTGCCGCCGACACCCTCCGGCGCGTTCAGGCAGTGCCCGTGTCTTCCCTGATTCGGGCACTACTTGATACGACCACCGAAGACCGCCGCACCCCGCCAAGCCTGCTGATGGGCGCCGAGGTGCGGGCTTTCTACGACAGCACCTACACCCCGGCCTGGAGTGCGCCGCCTTCCGATGGTCTTACACCCGATGCACACCGGGCCCTGGACCTCCTGGCCCGGGCGCAGGAGTATGGCCTTCGCCCCTCCGATTACACAACTCCCAGCCTGCTTCAACTTCAGGACTCCTTGCAGCAACCAGCTACCGCCCCACAGCGGGCGCAGCAGCTGGCCTTGCTGGATGTGTACCTCTCCGATGCCGCCTTGCGCTTCATGCGCGATGTAAGCCGGGGCCGGCTCCATCCCTACACACTTTCGGGGCTGGAGAAAGCCCGGAAACAGGCCTGGCAGCCAGCGGCGGTGCTGCGGGCGGCCGTAGGCCAGGGTGCCGTGCCGGCCGCCATGCTGGCTGGGCAGCCGCAAAACCGCGAGTACCGCCAGCTCCAGCAGGCGCTGGCCCGTTGGCTGGCGCGGGCGGTTCTGCCAGATTCGGCCGCCTTGCACCAGGCCCTCTACGAGCAGGTAGCCCTCAATCTGGAGCGCTGGCGCTGGGAGTCTTTCCTGCCCGAAAACGAGTATCTGCTGATTAACCTGCCGGCCTTTGAGTTGCAGGCAGTGGCCCACGACTCCGTCCTGCGCCGCCACCGTGTAATTGTAGGCCGGTTTCAAACGCCCACGCCTACGCTCAGCAGTACCATCCGGTACTTCACGCTGGCCCCCAACTGGCATGTGCCCCACTCTATTGCCATCAAGGAAATTCTGCCGCGCCTGCAAAACGATGCCAGCTACCTGGAGCGCAACAACTACGCCCTCTACAACAGCCGAGGCCAGCTACAGGACCCCTACCGCATCAGGTGGGAGCAGGTAACGGCCCAAAACTTCCCATATTCCATCCGGCAGTCGGCGGGGTGCGATAATGCCCTCGGCAACATTGTGTTTCGGTTTGCCAACCCCTACTCCGTTTACCTGCACGACACGCCCATGCGGCAGTTTTTTCAGCAGCCCTATCGTGCCCTCAGCCACGGCTGCATGCGCCTGGAACATCCGTTGCAACTGGCGGCCTACCTGCTGCGGCGCGAAGGCCGGACCGAGAAATTGCCCAGCGAAGAAGCCTGTGCCCTGCAGCCTCGCCCCCGCGATGTGCGCCTTCGGCGCCACAGCCCGCTCTACGTGCGCTACGCCACCTGCACAGCCGAAAAGGGCCAGCTGCGCTTTCTGCCCGATATCTACCACCAGGATGCGGCGCTGCGGCGGCGGCTGTTTGGCTCCCAAGACGGCGCTACCCGCTAGACCGTAATGGTGGCACCAGGATGATGAAAATCATATGCCAATATGATGTTTATCAGTATATTACAAGATAATCATACCGAATTTTAGGCTCTCAATATGTTCCACTGCGGGTGGTACGCTGCCCCTAACTCTCCTCTGGTATGGTAACGCCCACTTTCCTGTTCACTGTGTTGCTGGTGGCGGCCCTGGCTGCTGTTGGCCTGCAACTGCGCAGCGCTCAGCGCTCCGCCTTCTAGGCCACTGGGCCTCGTGCTGTTCCTTCACTTTCCTAAGCAAGCCACACTCCTATGCCGTCTTCGCATGCCCTGCTTCTCCCAACTGAGCTGAATCCAGCCACTGATGCGAGCACTACGGCCGCGGTCCGGATGCTTTTCAGTCAACACCAGGAGCTGATTTCACAAGCGGTGGACGTGGCCACCCGCGAGGGCATAGTGCAGCTGACGGGTTTCGCCGATACCCCGCAGATCCGGCAACGGGCGGCAGAACTAGCGCTGTCGGTTAGCGGTGTGCGCGGCCTCAACAACCTGTTGCTTTGTACAGATGAGGCCCGGAAGCCCAGGTCGCGGGGCGGACACCTCAGCCAGCATAAGCGCCGCAGCACACCCGGAAGCCACTGCCTGAGCTCCGATGAAACGCTGACCACCCAGATCTGGAAGCTGCTGGAGTATGATAGCGGCATCAACAGCGGGCAGGTGCAGATTCGCACGGCCAGCCAGGTGGTCACCCTGACCGGCACAGTGGCCACGGCCGCTGAGAAAGCCCGCCTGATTGCTACTGCCTACCAGGCCGGGGCCTCCCGCGTAGTCTCCCACGACCTGCAAGTGGCCTACTGGTTTGCCTACCGCCCCGACGATTACCTGGCCCAACTGGTGCGCGATGCCCTCCATGCCAGCCCGCAGCTGCCCGCCACCGAGCCGCTGGTGCAGGTACAGGACGGCATCGTGACGCTGGCTGGGGTAGTTGCAACCCTCCACTCGAGGCAGGTCGCCGAGCAGATAGCGCAGGGGGTACAGGGAGTTCGCCAAGTGCGCAACCTACTGAAAGTGCGCGCCAGACAGTCTGCCCCCGACGATACTATCCGCCGCTCTGTGGCGGATGCTCTGGCCCGTAACGTGCATGTAGGCCGGTTCTTTTTTCGCGTGAGCGTCCGCTTCGGCAAAGTGCACCTCTCCGGAGTAGTGGATACTGCCTTTGAGCAGAGAGAGGCCGAGCATGTGGCCGCTGGAATTGAGGGCGTGGTAGCGGTAGAAAACGAGGTAGAAGTTCGGGGCTACCCAGGCGCCGGCAGCCTTCCGCCCTTCTCACTGGGTACTACTCCTGCTTTCCTTCCAGCCGAAACCCGCAAACGCCCGCCCTTCCAGCCTTCCTTACCCTCGGCAGCATCTGCCGTAGGCCACTTCCTACTGACATGAAATCCTTGCCACGAGAATCGTATTCCATCGGGGCTCACCACGGCTACGCTGCTCCCAGACGTACCCGGCAAATGGTTAGCTCCGCTACTCAGCAAACGGCTGAGCAGGCCGATAGCTGCATGATGCCGGATATATGGGCCTGCAACTACCCCCATACGGAAGTACTTCCACGGCCCGCCACCCAGCCCGACCAGCCGCTGCGGTTTGCCCCAGAATAAACTGGCGGCGCTTCGCACTGGCCTATGCAACTCCCCCGTCCTTTAGAGCCTCGCCACTATGACTCCGTCCGTTGTAGTACTCACCAATTTATCGGCCACGGCCGAGCGGGCTGCGCGGTACGCCGCCATCTTGGCGGCTCCGCTGCACCTGCCGCTGGCGTTGCTGCATCTCTACCACGACCCCGTTCTGGACCCGGAGCTGGTAACGGTAACCGTTTCGCAGGCCTACCGCAACCAGGCCGAAACCATGGGTGCCCTGCAGGAGTTGGCGGCCCGGCTGCCCACGCCGGCCGCCATTACGGTATCGGTGCAGCCGCTTACGCAAGCCGTGGAAGATGCCATAGATCAGTACAAAGCCGGTTTGCTGGCTATGGGTCTGAGCACGGAGTATGACCTGCTTGACCACGTGCTGCACAACCAGGCACTCCCCATTTTGCGGGCCACGCCTCAGCCTCTGCTGCTAGTACCCGAAGCCGCGGAAGCTTCCTGGCTACCCCGCCGTATTTCCTTGGCCTTGGATGCCGACCCTTTTACCCTGAGCGAGCCTTCCCGCCGTCTGTTGCCCCTGCTGCACTCTTGGAGCGCCGACTTTACGGTGGTGCACACAGCCGCCCCCCACGAGAAAGAGGCGTTTCGGGGCCAGCGGGCGCTTGCACAGGCCCATCTGAATGCGCTGCTGCCGGCCGGCAAACCCGCCGAGCTCTACGAGGAGTACGACCTAGCCCCAGGCCCAGGCATACTGCACGCCCTCGAAGACACGCAGGCAGATATGCTGGTGCTCATTGCCCGGCCGCACAGCTTCCTAGGCCACCTGTTTCATCGCAGCGTCACGAGCCAGGTGTTGCGCCAGTGCCAAGTGCCGGTGCTGCTGCTGCCCGCCAAGGAACAGTCTGGCTGGATGCCTGCGCTTAGCTAGCGGGCATCTGCCACTTCCCGCCTACGTTTATATCTAGTTCATTATGAAGCCGAACCTGCTTGTCCTGACTGATTTTTCGCCGGCTGCCGAGCGTGCCCGTGCCTACGCGGCCGCGCTGGCCGCCGCGCTGGATGCGGAGCTGCACTTGATGCATGTGTTTGCGCCGCTGCCCATCCCAACGGAAGCCGGCCTGGTGGTGCCCGTAGCCGATGAGCGCGCGATGCTGGAAAGCCGCAGCACGCTGGAGCAGGTGGCGGCCGCCCTGCCCGTGCCCGCCACCGCCGAGCTGCTGGAAACCGACTGGCTGGAAGCGGTGCAGCAGGCCCTGCAGAAATACCGCCCAATACTGCTGGTAGCAGGCCTCACCACCACGCACGGCCTCGTGGACGAATGGCTCAGCAACCGCGCCCTGCCTCTGCCCCACCAAACGGGCTACCCAGTGCTGCTGGTGCCGGAGCATCTCCCCGACGAGGCCCTGCAGCCACCTAAGCGTATTGCCCTCTCCGTAGAAGACCGGCCTTTTGTGCTGGGCCCTAAGGCGGCAGCTTTGGCGCCTTTTCTGGATACTCTGGGCACCGATGTGGTGACTATATGCGTGCTTCCCTGGGAAGACCGGGCCGGCGGCTGGGTGGGCGCGCAAGCGGCCCAGCAGTGCGGGCTCACAGGCCGCATGCAGCGCAGTGGCCTACATAAGGTGGTACATGAGGAGCCAGCAGTGGGTATTCAGCAAGCCATAAATGAGCTGAACTCCGATATGCTGGTTCTCCTCGACCAAGGACACGGCTGGCTGCATAAGATATTCAGTGGCAGCATCATCGGGGAGGTACTGCCGCACATGCATGTTCCGGTGCTGCTGCTGCCGGCCCGCACGCTGCCATATAAAGACTGAGGCTTGGCTTCACTTCTCTGCCAGAGCCCCGGCACTAGTTGCATAGGGGCTCTGGCTTTGCTTTTATCACCCTATTTGCCTGCGCCATGTCTCTCAACTTGATTGTTGTTTCGGGCTTTTATCCGGCAGCCCGCCATGCCGTAGCCTACGCCGACCAGCTGGCCCAGGCTCTGCACGGCAGCGTGGTACTGCTGCATGTCAATCGGGCTTCCGTATTCGATCCGTATGAGATGATGGGCGAAAAGTACCGCCAGGAGGAGCTAAGCCGCCAAACGGATACGGCGGCGGCCCTCTACCAGCAGGCGGAGGCCCTGCACGCCCCGGCCACCGTGGAAGTATCCACCGATTTGCTACCGAAACTGGCGCAGGATCTGGCTAAACGCCACCGGCCGGCGTGCTTTGTGCTAGGCCAGTCGGGGGCCTCGAAACTGGATGAGGGCAGCCTGACGGAAGCCTGTGAGGAACTATTGCGGGCGGGTCAGCACGCCATGTTGGTGGTGCCAGCCACGGCTCCCCTAGAGCTACCGCGCCGTATTCTGGTGGCCGCCGATGCCGAGCCCTTTACCTTGGCGCCCAATGCCCGCCCTATTGCGCAGCAGCTGCCCCAGCTGGGCTCCGTGGTGACGGTGGTGCACGTTTCGGAGGGGGTAGAGGATGATGCGGGCTGCGCCGCGGCGCTCCGGGCTGTGCAGGCCAGTGGCCTGGTTGCCGGCCTACCCACCCCCGAACTGCGCGGCTACACGCACGACGACCATGCCCTAGGCCTATTGGCCGCCGTGCAGGACACGCAGCCCGATCTGGTGCTAGTGCTGGCCCGGCCGCGCGGCTACCTCAGCGAGCTGTTTCACCGCAGCATCACGAGTCGCCTGCTCGAACGCTGCCCGGTGCCCGTGCTGGTGCTGCCCACTATGGTCTCCTGACAGCACTACTGGCCTAGTCGTTTCTCATCTCGTATTCTACTCCCCTGCTCATGGCTGTTTCCGCACCGGAGTCTCCTCGCACTACCTCATTACCAGCTGGGCTTGCTCCCGCCGAGGTGCAGCGGCAGCGGCAGCGCTTCGGCCCTAATATCCTGACTTCCCCCAACCAGCACCGGCTCTGGTCCATCATCCGCGGCATCGTAACTGAGCCCATGTTTGTGCTGCTGGTGCTCACGGCCGGCGTGTATCTGCTCATAGGCAGCCGCTCCGAGGCCTACGTACTGCTGGTGGCTACCGCGCTGGTGGCGGGCATTTCTTTTTACCAGGAGGCCCGCTCCGACCGCGCCCTGCAGGCCTTGCAGCAGCTCACGCAGCCGCTGGCCCGCGTGTGGCGTAGCGGACAGGAAGCGCAAATTCCGGCCGAGGAAATTGTGGTGGACGACATCCTGCTGGTGGCCGAAGGCGAGCAGGTGGGCGCCGATGGCCTACTGCTGGAAGCCCACGACCTACAAACCGACGAGTCATTTCTGACGGGCGAATCGCAGCCCGTAACGAAGGCAGCTGATGGTGTTCAATTGCTCTACGCGGGCTCTTCCGTGAGTGGCGGCACCGGCGTAGTGCGCGTATCAGCCGTCGGTAGCCAGACGCGGCTAGGCCTCATCGGGGGCCTGATGCAGCAAGTGAATACGCCTCCTACGCCCCTTCAGCAGCAGGTAAGAGCCTTTGTGCGGCGCATGGCGCTGGTGGGCGCTACGGCGTTTGTGATGGTCTGGAGCTACAACTGGTGGGAGTCGGGGAGCTTCGTGCATGGGCTTTTGCATGGCCTCACCATTGCTATGGCAGTGCTGCCCGAGGAAATTCCGGTGGCGCTTTCCTCCTTTATGGCCTTGGGCGCCTGGCGCCTGATGCGGCAGCGCATTCTCACCAAACAACCCCAAACCGTAGAAACGCTGGGTTCCGCCACCGTCATCTGTGTCGATAAAACGGGCACACTCACCCAGAACCGGATGGCCCTCAGCCACCTGTACTGCCCCACCGACGCTGCTGGACCGCAGCCTTTTGTGCTAGGCCAGTCGCTTTCCTCTGCCGCGTCGCAGCTACTGGAAACTGCCATGTGGGCCAGTGAGCCGCAGCCCTTCGACCCCATGGAGCAAGCTCTGCACCTGGCCTACGCGGCCACCGCGGCCCACGACGAACGGCCCGCCTATACTTTGGTGCACGAGTATCCGCTGGGCGGCCATCCGCCCATAATGACCCACATTTTCGCTAACGCTGTCGGCCAACGACTAGTAGCCTGCAAGGGCGCACCTGAAGGTATTATTGCGCGGTGCCACCTGCCGGCCGCGGCCCGGGCGGCAGCCCTGGCAACGCTGGAAGAACTAGCCACCACGGGCCTGCGCGTTCTGGGCGTGGCCCAGTGCTTGGTGCCGCCCGCCACCTACCCCGCCGATCAGGAAGAGTTTGCGTGGGAGTTTGTGGGGCTGGTTGCCTTCACCGATCCGCCCAAACCTGGCACAGCAGCCGTCCTCCAACAATTCTATGGGGCTGGCCTACAAGTAAAAATGATTACCGGCGACAATGCCGTGACGGCCGCCGCCATTGCCCGCCAGATAGGCCTACGCCACCCCGAGCCCGTTTTGTCGGGCGCCGAGGTTCTGCAACTCAGTCCGGCGGCTTTGCGCCAGCGTGTGCCCGATGTGGATTTGTATGCCCGTATGTTTCCGGAGGCGAAGCTGCGGGTGGTGGAAGCCCTGAAAGCCAACGGCGCAGTGGTAGCCATGACCGGCGACGGCATCAATGATGGCCCGGCCCTGAAGGCCGCTCACATCGGGGTGGCTATGGGGCAGCGCGGCACGGAGCTGGCCCGGCAGGCGGCGGCCCTTATTCTTCTGGATGATGAGCTGAGTGGCATGGTAACGGCCGTCGGCTTTGGCCGCAAAATCTATGACAACCTAAAAAAGGCTGTTCAATACATCATTGCCATTCACATCCCCCTGATTCTGACCGTACTGGTGCCTTCCCTGCTGGCCTGGCAATATCCGGTGCTGCTGGGTCCGGTGCATGTTATTTTGCTGGAGCTCCTGATGGGCCCAACTTGTTCTATAGTATTCGAGAATGAGCCCATGGAAGCGGATACTCTGCAACGCCCGCCGCGGGTGGCGGCCTCGTCGTTTCTGCAGCTGCGGGAGCTGGGCAGCAGCCTGGTCCAAGGCTTGGTAATTGCGGCGGGCGTGCTGGGAGTAGCCGCCTACGCCCAATCTGCGGGCTACTCTGAGACGCTGACGCGCACCCTCACATTTACTACGTTGCTACTGGCCAACGTGCTACTTACCCTCGTCAGCCGCTCCCGGCGGCACACACTGCTTACCACCCTGCGCTACCATAATGCGCTGTTGCCCCTCATGCTGGGCCTTACGCTGCTCCTATTGGCGCTGTGCCTCACGATTCCGGCGTTGCAGCAGCTGTTTCAGCTACAACCCCTGACGGGGAGGCAGCTGGCCTTATGCAGCGCCGTGGCCTTGGCCAGCACGGGGTGGTTTGAAGTGTATAAAGCCCTGCGCCACTCGCAAAGCCCTAACAACAAAGTGGCCTAGCAGCGCCTAAAACATCTTTTTTTTGCACAATGCCCCTAGGCCTATCTCCCGGAAGCTGGATGCTGTGCTGTAGCTGCTGCCGGCAGCTTTCACCCGATTTTCCCTGCAGGTGCCCTGGCATGGCGCTTATCATGTTCGCATCATGTTGCGGCAGTAGGTTGCGCACATCTAGGCCATTCCCTAATACTCTCGGCCCAGATGCGCATACCTATTGCAATAGAAGAGGCCCCGGGTTGTAGTCGGGGCCTTTTCGTTTTCTAGGCCTACTCCGGCTCGTCAGTGTGCTCTACGCCCTTTCTCGAATACGGAATAAGGCGGTCGGTAAACAGCAGAGTACCTCAACCGGCCTATGTAGTGGCCTAGGAAGATGCTTGGACCACATCAGTGCGTTCTGGCAGCCAGTGATGAAATGACGGCACCTGTTTTCCCGAGAAACTGTTGCTGCGCCGCGCTATTCATCTGGCAAACCGCCGTTTACTTCACCTTCACGGTGGGCACCAGCGGCACCGTCTCAACGAGCTCCAGCGACTTGACCATTTCGGTGGTGCCGTTCTTGTACTTCAGGAAGTGGGGCGTGAGCAAATGGGCCTGGTAGGCCGCTGTGCTGGCGTATATTTCCAGAATGGTAATGCGGCACGGGTTGGCCTTCTCCGACACTGCGTACAACGTTAGCACACCGGGCTCCAGTCGCAGTGAATTCTCAATTTCCTCCTTTAGAGCAGCCTTGTAGCACACTAGCTGCGCAGGATAAATTTCCAGCTTGGCCAGCCGCACAAGCTGATTGCTCGGCGGCCGCAGGGCGGCCGCAGGGCTGCTCGCTGCCAGCGCCAGCAGTCCCGCCGGAAGAAGTAGAAACAGGCAGCGGTAAAGTGCTTTCATCTTCATGACGAATGGAAATTATGTGGTACGTGTGTCAGGCGCTTTCGTCAAGATAGCCCCGGCAGTGTTATGACCGCGCAACCTGGCATTCTTCGTCGGTGACGGGCCCCAGAATGCACAGTTTCGGAATATTGCCCTGGGAGCTGTACTGCGGAAAAAGAAAAAAGCTCGATAACAGGTTGGTTAAAACCTGTTATCGAGCTTCTTGGTGGGCCCAACTGGAATCGAACCAGTGACCTGCTGATTATGAGTCAGCTGCTCTAACCGATTGAGCTATAGGCCCGGCGTGCTTCCGACCAGCTTGCTGACGGGTTCCGCTGCGCAAACTTCGAATTTTGTGAGCGGAATTGCAATTCCCGTCCCATATTTCAGCCATTACTCTGAGAAGTTGGTTTAGCTTTTCCTGACTATTGTAGTCTGACTGTTCCGTTTATCTCTGCTACTTATGCCCACACGCAAACCAAACCTGCTCTTCGATTTTGGAGGCGTACTGATTGATATTGACTACCAGCGCACGCTGGAGGCCATGCGGCGCCTGCATCGGCATGGCGGCACCATTGAGTTTACCCAAGCCGCTCAGGCCGAGCTGTTTGATGCCATGGAAACGGGCCGCCTGACGCCCGAGGAGTTCCGGGCAGGCCTACGCACCCACTACGAGCTGGAAGCCACCGATGAGGAGCTGGACGCCGCCTGGAACGCGCTGCTGCTAGAAGTACCCGCCGAGCGGCTGGCCCTCGTGGCCGAGCTGCGCGCCCAGGGCCACGAAACGGCCTTACTTTCCAACACAAACCAACTGCATATCACCGCCATCAATAAGAAGCTGCGGGAGCAATACGGCTTTGCCAACGGCATTGCCGATGCGCTGGACCGTGTGTTTTACTCGCAGGAAGTAGGTCTACGTAAGCCCGGCGAAGAAATTTTCCGGCATGCGCTACGCGAGATGAACTGGAAGCCGGAGGAAACGCTTTTCATCGAAGACAGCCCGCAGCACATTGAAACGGCCCAACGCCTGGGTCTGCATACGCTGTACTTAGCTCCGCCCCTTACTCTCACCGACGCTCTGCCCGACGCCCTCCGTGCCTTCTCCTGAGAATCCTCCGCTCCTGCCCTTTCCTGATGCTCCGGCGCCCACCGACCTGTCTCCTTACGAGGACGCCATGGCGGCTTTCACGCGCTATGAGCGGCCTACACCTCGCTGGCGCCGCTATTTGCTGCACGTAGGCCTTTTCCTGCTCACGCTGCTCACTACCACCCTGATGGGAGTGGCACTGGTTGGGGTAAAAGATTTCGATTTAGAGCTGCCGTACGAGGTGCTGCTGCAGCCTTGGCCAGCTATGTGGCAGGCGCTACGGCCGGGGTTGTGGTATTCGCTGCCGTTTCTGGGGGTGCTCACGGTGCATGAGTTCGGACACTATTTTACGGCCCGGTTCTACCATATTCGAGCTACACTGCCATTTTTCATTCCGTTTCCGCTGGGGTTTGGCACATTTGGGGCAGTCATTCGCATCAAGGACCGGATTTTCTCGCGCAAGGAGTTTTTCGATGTGGGTCTGGCTGGGCCACTAGCCGGTTTTGTGGTAGCAGTGGGTGTACTGGCCTACGGCCTGACGCACCTTCCACCGCTGGAATATCTGTTTCAGTTGCACCCGGAGTACCGCCCATACGGCGCCGACTATGCCCGTTATGTATATCCGGCCGGGCAGAAACTAGGCCTGGTACTTGCCCAGCCGTTGCTGTTTCAAGGCCTTGCCTCTTTACTGGCCGACCCAGGCCGCATGCCGCACCCCAATGAGCTGATGCACTATCCGGTGTTGGTGGCGGGTGTACTCTCCTTATTCTTTACGGCTCTCAATCTGTTGCCCATTGGCCAGCTAGACGGAGGCCATATTCTGTATGGCCTGCTAGGCCAGCGGCGGGCAAGTCGGTTGTCGGGGCTGTTTTTTATTGGCTTTATTTTCTACGCGGGCCTAGGCCTGTTCACCCTCCAGACGAGCGGCAAAAACTGGCTGTATTGGGCCGGGCCCTATTTTGTATACCTCCTGGCGGCTTTCTGGCGTGCCTTACCCACCAAGCGACGGGTGCTGATGCTGGCTCTGGCCGTGTGGGCCGCCCAAATTGTGGTGGCCTCTGCCTGGCCTGGCCTAGAAGGCAACCCAGGGTGGCTGATTTTTGGACTGATTCTGGGGCGGGTAACCGGGATATATCACCCGGGTGCCCCCGATGAGCGCCCCCTCACACCGGGCCGAAAGGTGCTGGGCTGGGTGATGCTCCTTATTTTTGTGCTTTGTTTCACGCCAGCGCCCTTACTACTTCAGTAGCATTCTGCTACCCGGCCTGGCGTTTTCCCTCCCTCATGGATCTTACGTATCAGCATCCTTTTCTGTATCAAACCCATTTGTCGTTGCGGGAGCAAAGCATGTATGTGCGGCGCAGTAACTCGCAGTGGCAGCCGAGCCTGGAGCTTGCGGTGCCATTTGAGGAGATTCTGCCGTTGCGCACCGAAAAAGTACGCCATGTCCCGAAGCAGCGCCTCGTAGGCCTGTTGTTCTTCCTGGTCTGGCTAGGCCAGGACATTCTGCGCCATCCTTCCCTGGATGGTCAGCTTACCCCCGAGGCGCAAGTGTATGGCGGCATGATGCTGCTGATAGTGGCCTACT
Source organism: Hymenobacter gelipurpurascens (assembly GCF_900187375.1). Taxonomy (NCBI): domain Bacteria; kingdom Pseudomonadati; phylum Bacteroidota; class Cytophagia; order Cytophagales; family Hymenobacteraceae; genus Hymenobacter; species Hymenobacter gelipurpurascens. Next base: position 1,909,870 of record NZ_FYEW01000001.1, read on the forward strand.
GCGTGTACGGTTGGTTTAACTGGTGGAACGTGTGGCAGCTGCGCACTCCGCACCTCTCGCTCACGCTCCCCGACTGGCCTAGTCGCCGCGCTCCATTTCAGCAATTTGCCTTCGCTCTGGAGCAGCGTGCCCACGACTACTTGCGCCAGGAGTATGCTGACGTTAATCCACTAGGCCCCATTGAGCTACAACTGCACCGCCTGAACTGGCTTCACCGCTTAGGTGTGCTTTCCAAACAAGAGCTTCAAACCCTGAGCACGCGCCTCACCGGTCGCATTTCTCTTGACCCGCTTACCCTAATGGGCCAGGAGCTGGAAACGCCGTATGTGAATTAACAACTAGCTCCAGCCCGTCATTGCGAGGAAGCACGACGAAGCAATCTTTCCTTCAAGTCGCGCCAATTGTTAGCTAACTGAAAAGCCCTTACCTCCACTGTAGAGGTAAGGGCTTTTCGTTTACATTAGAAATGCTGCAAACAACCAGGAAAGATTGCTTCGTTGTGCCTCCTTGTCATTGCAAGGAGGCACAACGAAGCAATGACAAGGAGTGGCCTAGCGGCCTTCCAAGGCAGCTACGCCGGGCAGCTCTTTGCCTTCCATGTACTCCAGCAGGGCGCCGCCGCCGGTGCTGATGTAGGAAACTTGATCGGAGAAGCCGAGCTGGTTGACTGCCGCCGCGGAGTCGCCGCCGCCGATGAGGCTGAAGGCACCGGCTTTGGTGGCTTCCGCAATGGCCTGAGCCACGGTTTCGGTGCCTTTGGCGAAGTTGCTCATCTCAAACACACCCATCGGGCCATTCCACAAGATGGTTTTCGACTTGCGCACGATGTCAGCAAACACCTGCTGCGACTCGGGGCCGAGGTCTAGGCCCATCCAGCCGTCTGGGATTTGGCTGTTGGAGGCTACTTTGGTCTGGGCGTCGTTGGCGAATTTATCGGCGATGATGCTGTCGGTGGGCAATACTAGGTTCACGCCTTTGGCTTTGGCCTTCTCGATCAGGCTCAGGGCCAGATCCATCTTATCGGCTTCCAGCAACGAGCCCCCGATGCTGCCGCCCTGGGCTTTAGCAAACGTGTAGGCCATGCCACCCCCGATGAGCAGGTTGTCTACCTTATCAAGCAGCTTCTCAATCAGCAGAATTTTATCCGAGATTTTGGCGCCGCCCATAATGGCCGTGAAGGGGCGCTCGGCCTCTTCCAGCACTTTCTTGGCGTTGTCCAGCTCGCTTTGCAGCAGGTAGCCCGCCACGCGGTCTTCGGGCGCGAAGCTGCTGGCCATAACCGCCGTAGAAGCGTGCTTGCGGTGCGCGGCTCCGAAGGCGTCGTTTACATATACATCACCGAGCTTGGCGAGCTGCTTCGCAAATTCGGCGTCGCCTTTCTCTTCTTCGCCATAGAAACGCACGTTTTCTACCAGCAGAATTTGGCCGGGCTGCAGGGCCTTGGCTTTGTCCTCCGCTTTCAGGGCGTCGTCGGCAAACTGCACCTGCGTGCCGTACTCTTGGCCTAGGCGAGCCACAATGTGCTGCAGCGAGTATTTATTTTCCGGTCCACCCTTTGGACGGCCCAGGTGCGAGAGCAGCACCACGGAGCCGCCATCGGCCAGAATTTTCTTGATAGTAGGCGTTGCGGCCCGGATCCGCGTGTCGTCCGTGATGCGGAAATCCTTGTCGAGCGGCACGTTGAAGTCCACACGTACCACGGCACGCTTGCCGGCGAAGTTGTACTGATCGAGGGTTTTCATGGAATAGAAATGGGGTTGGATACGGCGAAGGTAAGATTTCATGACTGAGTTAGGACCCGAAATCATCTAGTTTGCTAAGCGAAACCGAAGCAGCTCTACTTCTGCCTGACCAAACTGCTAGCTCTCGAAACAGTAACTATAGTTCAGCTTTGCTGAGCATGACACGTTATTTGTCGATTGTTTGTTCTCGGCCATCAACTACTGATTGACTTACCTCACCTCTCGAAATACTACCTTTGCGGCACGTATGAAAATAGGCATCTTCTTCGGCGGCCCGTCGCGCGAGCGGGAAATTTCCTTTGCGGGCGGCCGCACTGTATATGATAACCTGGATAAGTCCTTGTTTGAGGCGGTACCCGTGTTCGTGGACAGCCTCGGCAACTTTATCCTGCTGGATTGGCACTTCATTTATAAAGGCACCATCCGCGACTTTTACCCACCCGTATCGGCGCTGCCGCGCACGGAGCTGCCGGTGCAGATGTACCTGGAAAGCCTGGGCGAGCTGAGCCTGGAGGAGCAGGACCGCATTATTGCGGAAGTAGGCCGGCGCGTGCTGCCTCACGAGCTGCCCCAGCTCATCGACTTCGCGTTCCTGGCTCTGCACGGCCCCGGTGGCGAAGATGGCGCTATTCAGGGCCTGTTTGAGTGGTACGGCATTCCGTATTCGGGCTCCGGCATTCTGCCCTCGGCATTTGGTATCGATAAAATTGCTCAAAAGAAGCTCCTAACGGCGCTGAATAGGCCTACACCCGCTTTCCGCCAGATTACGGCCGAAGAATGGGATGCCGCCGACCACGCCGCTACGCTGGAGTATCTGGTGCGCGAGCTAGGCCTGCCGCTGGTGTTCAAAGCGCCGCGCCAAGGCTCTAGCATCGGCATCAGCATCCTGCGCGAAGCGGACTTGGCGAAGTTTGAGACGGCTGTAGAGCGCAGCTTGTTCCGCAAAACTGTGACCAAGCAGGAGTGGCTAGGCCTATCGGAGCAGAAACGCATCATGTGGCTGCAGCAGCTGGTGGATATCCGCGAGGGTATTGGCCTGCCGGTTGTGCTCAATGAGGAGCCAGAGCTGATTTACCAGCCGGAGCAACTGCTGAACATCCTGAACGAGCGCCTGCAAACGACCGAAAGCGTGCGCCTTACCAGCGTGGAGGGCGAAACGCAGGTGCTGGTGGAAAGCTTCGTGCATGGCCGCGAGTTTTCCTGCATTGTGGTAGAAGACCCCACCGGCAAGCCGTTGGCGCTGCCGCCCACCGAAATTGTGAAGGGCGAGGAGATGTTCGACTACCGATCGAAATACCTGCCTGGCCTAGCGCGCAAAATCACGCCCATTGACCTGCCCGAAGCCGAAATTCAGCGCATTCGGGAAGCGTGCGAGGAGATGTTCAACACCTTCGGCTTCCAGGTGTATGCCCGTCTCGACGGCTTTATTGGGCGCGATGGCAACCTCTTCCTGAACGACCCGAACACGACGTCGGGCATGTTGCCAGCTTCGTTCTTCTTCCATCAGGCAGCTGAAATCGGCCTGAACCCGTCGCAGTTTCTCACTTACTTGATACGCACTTCATTGGCAGCTCGCCGCCGAGGTGGCCTACGGCCAGTGAAGCTGGCGAGCCTGCTGGCGCAGCTGGATGCTGCTGTGGCGGCGCGGGCCAGTGAGGAGCGCACCCGCATTAAGGTGGCCGTCATTATGGGTGGCTACTCTTCGGAGCGTCACATTTCGGTGGAAAGCGGCCGTAATATATACGAGAAGCTGAGCTCCTCGGTGAAGTATGAGCCGGTGCCTGTGTTCCTGACCGGCAACAGCCAGGAGTTCCGCCTGTATGTGCTGCCCATCAACGTGATGCTGAAGGACAACGCCGACGACATCCGGGAGAAAGTGGAGCACATGGAAGCCGGCCACGGCCTGCACCCGGTGCTGGCCCGCATCCGGCAGGAAGCCCAGGAAATCACGAATACCTACGCGGGTCAGCCCACGGCCCAGCCCCGGCGCGTGTCGTTTGAGGAGTTGGCCGGCATGGTAGATGAGGTGTTTATTGCCCTGCACGGCCGCCCCGGCGAGGATGGTGCCCTACAGCGCGAGTTGGAGAAGCTGGGCCTGCCTTACAACGGTTCGGGCGTAGCCAGCAGCTCTGTCACTATTAATAAGTTCGAGACCAACCGCCGCCTGCGCGAAGCTGGCCTACGCGTGGCCGAGCACCGCATGGCCAACCGCCTGGAGTGGGACGCCGATGCCGAAGGCTTTTACCGCAGCCTCGAAACGCAGTTCCCCTACCCCTTCATTGCCAAGCCCGCCGACGACGGCTGCTCTTCGGCAGTAAAGAAAATCAAGAACCGCGCAGAGCTGGAAGCTTTCACTAAGCTCATCTTCCGTGAGCAGGAAGACCTCATGATTGCAGATGCGCAGACGTTGCATCTGGGCTTTAAGGAGGAATTTCCGCAGAAAGACGCTTTCCTGGTGGAAACCCTGATTGAGCGCGATGGCGCTGCCCACTTCCTCGAAGTAACTGGTGGCCTACTAACGCACTGGGGCGAAAACGGCGAGCTGCAGATAGAAGTATTTGAGGCGTCTGAAGCACTGGCTACAGGCGAAGTACTGAGCCTGGAAGAGAAGTTTCTGGCCGGGGAAGGCCAGAACATTACGCCGGCCCGCTACGCCACCGAAGCAACTGAGCGCCAACGCATTTCTGATGAAGTGAAACAGGAGCTGCGCCGCGTGGCTGAAGTGCTGAACATCCAGGGCTACGCCCGCATCGATGCATTTGTGCGGGTGCGGCAGAACGGAGCCGTGGAAGTGCTCATCATCGAGGTCAACTCGCTGCCCGGCATGACGCCCGCCACCTGCATCTTCCACCAGACCGCCCTGGCCGGCTACACGCCCTACGACTTCATCGACCAGATTCTGGAGTTCGGCAAAGCCCGCCAGGAGAAGGCAGGCGTGCAGCAATAATGCATAAGAATATGCAATAGAACGTCATTCCGAGCGTAGTCGAGGAATCTCGCGTGCTGATGTATGAATACTATCACAACGTCAGCACGCGAGATTCCTCGACTACGCTCGGAATGACGTTTTTGTCTCAGCTTGCTTTCAAGCTTCACACTAGCTCCCAAATTCCTAGTTTTGTCGGTGGCTTCTAGCTCCTGACGTCTAGCTTCTAACTTCTCCCAAAAGAATGTCCTTTTTCAAATCTGATACACCGGCCGACGTACTGAAACACTTGGTGGTGATTCTGGTGGCGGCCGGAATGCTCTTGTTCGGGTTCTTCTACGTGTATCTGCCCCTAACTACCAATCACGGCGAGGTGATTGAGGTGCCCAAAATCACGGGCATGCAGCAGACCGATCTGGAGGATTATTTGGATGAGCGCAACCTGGCGTATTTCGTGGATGACAGCACTTACCGGCCCGAAATAAAGCCGGGCACAGTACTCAACCAGGAGCCCAAGCCCGGCGAGAAGGTGAAGGAAGGCCGCAAGCTCTACATCACGGTGGCCATGAAAAACCCGCCGGTTATCAAGATGCCCAAGCTCACGGATGGCTCGCTGAAAAACGCGCAGATGATTCTAAAGAGCTATGATCTGGTGATTGGCCAGATCAAGTTGGTACCCAATATTCAGCAAAACGCGGTCCTGAAGCAGTTCGCCAACGGCAAGGAAATTGCTCCTGGCGCACCCATTGCCAAGAATACCAAGGTAGATCTGGAAGTAGGCGACGGCCTAGGCAACCAGGAATTTCCGGTTCCGAACCTCGTGAACATGCCGGCCGATGAGGCCGTAACGCTGCTAGCGGGCCAAGGTTTGCAGGTAGGCGAGCGGTTCTATCAGGAGCCGGCCGAGGGCGAAACGGAAGGCAGTGTTGTGAAGCAGCGGCCCGTTCCCGGACCCGGCGCCACCATCCGGATGGGCCAGCTCGTGGACCTCTGGATTGCGGGCAAAGAACCTATTCAGGAAGTGAAGTAGAGCGGCCTAGCGCCCCTGTTTAAAAGAAACTGAAGGAAGGTTCGTTGTAGTAGCAGCGGACCTTTTTTCATTTCCGTACGTGTAAGGAACCCTGGGCCGCTGCTGTAGTTAGCGCGTAGTTCCGACCTTCGCGGCTGGGCCGCTTTGCTCTCGTTATATTCCTCTATGCCTCGTTTCTTACGCTTCGTTACTAGTCTGGCAACCGCCGCGCTAGGCCTGTTTCCGCTCCTGGGCCAGGGCCAGGTAGTGGGGCCACTTTCCTCGGGCACACCGCTGCCGCCCGCCCCGGCTACCGCCCGCCGCCTGCAGGCCCTCACGCTGCCGTTTTTCGATGATTTTTCCGGGCAAGGCGAGGGCCGCCCCGCCGAGCAGAACTGGCTCCAGACCGGCGGCACCTTGGTTAATAACCGCTTTGCTCGGCGCCCACCCTCCAAAGGCGTGGCTACCTTCGATGGGTTTCGGGCCGATGGGCGCTCTTACGGGGGCGTATCGGCGGTGGGTGCTACAGATTCGCTGACTTCTCAAGTCATTGATTTGAGTGGCCTAGGGACCACTGATAATGTGTTCCTGAGCTTCTTTTGGCAGGCGGGCACGCTGCAAGGTCCGCCGGCGCCGGCTACCAGCTCCCGCCCCATTGGGTTATATGTCGATTTTAAGGACGTGACCGGCAACTGGCGCGAGGTAGGCCAGATTCGGAGCGCTGGCGATACCACCAATTTCCGGTTTCGGGCCGTGGCTATCAATCAGACGAGCTACCTGCACAAGGATTTCCAGTTCCGGTTCCGGGTATTTGGCTACCAGTACAACGGCCGCGACGCCTGGAGCATCGACTACGTACGGCTCGACCGCAACCGCTCGGCCACCGACTCCACCTTCCGCGATATTGCCCTGAGCCAACCCCTGCCTAGTGCCCTGCGCCGCTACACGGCCATGCCCGTAGGCCAGTTCAACCAGAACCCTACCCAGGAGTTGGCTGCCCGCACGCGCACCACCATGAACAACTTCGACGCCGGCCCTGCCCCTACGCCCATCAGCTGGACGGGCACGCTGGACGTGCTGCCAACGGGGCCTACCACGCAGTTTCTCACCGGAATTCGGTCCCTGGATGCTGGCCCGGGAGGTCAGCAGCAGCCTATCATCGGCAACCCGCAGCTGGCCACGGTACCGGTATCGGCCACGCCAAAGCGTCTGCGTCAGCGTATTACGCTGCTCACCAATGAAACCAACCCGCTCACGCTGGCCAACGATACCATTTCGCGCGTTACGGAGCTAGCGGACTATTATGCCTATGATGATGGCAGCGCCGAAGCCAGCCTGAGTCTGCCCGCCGCCTCTACGGGGCCGGCCACGTACCTGGCCACCCGCTATGAGCTCAACCAGCCCGATGTGGTGCGCGCCATCCGGATTTATCCGCTGGCCACGGCGCTGGGCCGGACTATTACCGTCAATATCTGGGAAGACGCGAACAATCAGCCGGCCGCTACGCCCAAAGCGTCGCAGAGTATTCCGATTCCGAACCCGCTGCCCAACGGACAGGCCTACCTCGACGTTCCTTTCGCGGCTCCGGTGCCCGTAAGCGGACGTTTCTACGCCGGCTACGGGCAGGCATCTACTTTGCAGAACGTGGAGTTTGGCGTCGATCTGAATAACGCGCCGCCAGCCGGCTATCTGTTCACCAGCCAGTTCGGCGCCTGGAGCCCAGTTAAGCTGGCCACTACCAAAAGCCCCGAAGGCGCCCTGATGCTGCGGCCGCTGATGGGTACGGCCGTGCTCACGGCAACCACTCTAGCCACTGTAGCGGCGGGCTATACGCTGTACCCCAACCCCTCAGCCGATGGCCTAGTGCAGGTGCAGGGCCGCTATGTGCGCGCAACGGTGCTCGATGCTTTGGGCCGGGTGGTGTGGGAGCAGCCCGCCGGCGAAGCGGGCAAAGCGCAGCTTTCCTTACAGCAACTTCGGCCCGGCGTGTATTTCGTGCGCCTTACTCTCGCTGGCGGCCTCACCGTCACGAAACAGCTGGTGCGGCAGAACTAGGGTTGGCGAGGCCTTTGCCGATCCTTCGGCAAGCTACTGATGTGCTTTCTATTCAGTAGGTTTGTGTTCCGCTCCCCATTAACATTCCTCTTTTCTATGAACGACATCACTTCTGCTGAGTTAAAAGAACGCCAGGCAAACGGTAACGCACCCGTCATCATTGATGTGCGCGAAACTTGGGAAAACGAAGAATCCCGCATTGAAGGCAGCCAGAATATTCCGCTCGGCACTCTCCCCCAAAAACTCGACGACCTCGACGACCTGAAAGAGCAGGAAGTAGTGGTGCACTGCAAAGGCGGTGGCCGCTCGGCTTCGGCCAAGGCATTCCTTTCGCAGCAGGGTTTCCAGAAAGTGCGCAACCTGATTGGTGGCATTCAGGCCTACCAACAGGCCTAGAGCCAGCTTTCTGCTGAAGGTTTTTTTGCGAGTCCAGGCAAACGCTGGGCGGAATTTGGTGACTGGCCTAGCAGCTGGTTCCAATTCCTCCCGGCGTTTGCCTGGACTCGCTTTTTCAGTGGCTGGTTCTGAACTTGATGAGGCGCGGCTGTAGCGGAAGCCCTCGTTGCAGGGACTGAAAATTGTCACCTGTTAGCAGGAATTCGTAGTCGTGGTCGGGCTGTAACACCGCTTTGTAGGTGACAGTTTTTTTGTCTGGCGAGAAACGGCCATACCCTACTAGCGGCCACATGGCCTTCCCACCGGGGCCATAATCAATAGAGGTATAAGGGGCCATCGGCTCCGAAAACTCGATGGTGAGCTCCTGCAGACTGGCTTCAACGGATTGGTTGCCGACTGGCAACTGCCGAACTCCTACCACCGTGGGCCGCTGACGCGCGTAGGCCTCTTTGAGCCTAGGCATAGCTTCTGAAGCGTAATACCCCGACTTTAGCAGGAAGGCCTCCACGGCCTGGTCGTTGGTATAGTCCAGCTCTACCATTTCCCGAATGGCGCGCGGCTTATCCTTGGCCCGGCGGTAGTACGTCCGACAGATGCTATAGCCCATGTAGTAGCCGAGGTCCGGCACATGGTGGGGGTCAGTAGATTCCTGATTATAGAACCAATGCCCGAAGTTGGGGTTGAACATTTCACTGCCAAAGCGCTCTTTCAGCTCAGTCTCATGTTTGGGGCCATAGGTCATGTACAGTTGGGGCACCGGTTTGCCGGTAGCCAACTCCGCCAGCAGGTCGCAGGTACCTTCATAGATAGCCTGGCCTAGCACACGGTTTCCGGGGCCTTTGAGCTGGGTATGCACGTACTCGTGCACGTTCAGCGGAATAAAGTCCCGGAGAGGATCGAGCTGGAAATGCCGCTTTAGATACGCCTGCTTACCGGGCGCAAACTCCGAAATATCCACGCTGGTGTTGCCTGTTGCCAACTCCGTCCCAATCAGCACAAGGCTATCCTTCGTGGTGCCGCCGGAACTCAGCGCGCCAATGGTGAAGTACAGGCTGGCCGGACGCAGAGGCGGATACAGCTGCTGGAGCTTGCCCAGATATGGCGCAATGCCAGCGGCAGCGGTTTTAGCCAGCTGCGTGCGTGGCCGGATAGAGGCCCAGAAACGGGGGTAGCGCCGCACGGCACTCACCCAATCTTCGGCCTTATACTCTTTAGCGTCCATAAGCGCCCGCAAGCCCGGCGTGCCGCGCTTGATGTATAAGGCATTAATGTACTGCAGTTGGCGCAAGCTATCCGTGGTGGTGCGCATACTGTCGTAGGCCACCCAAAAGCGGTCAATGTCGGAGAAGATGATGCGGGGCGGCCGCTGCTGGCCTACTGCGCTCAGGGTAGTAAACAGTAAAACAAGTCCGGCAAGAGTGCGCTGCAGCATAGGGGTAACGGAATAAGAATTATGGGATTAATAGATCAGGTGCAAACTAAGTATTCGTCTGCCGTTACCACCAGTTCCAGCCCGGAGCATTCCTGCTACTCCTGGTACTTGACACCAACACAACCCTCATAAATTTCGCAGACTACGCACCTACACCCTACCACAGCTAGCCGACAGAAAATTTTTATATTGGTTTTCAGCAAGCTGGACCATTATTTTCATTTTTAGTTGTGCGCAATTAAACATTACGCAACCATTACCCGTTTACCAACCAGAAGGATATGAAAACAGAACCCATCCATAACGCCATCAACCCGCTACAGCAACTGGACAACCAGTTGTGCTTCCCGCTGTATGCCCTCTCGCGGATGATTACCAAGGCCTACCAACCCCTGCTACAGGAGCTGGACCTGACGTATCCGCAGTACCTGGTATTTCTGCTGCTATGGGAGCATCAGGAACTGACGGTGAAAGAGCTGGGCGAGAAACTGCTGCTGGATTCTGGCACGCTCACGCCCCTGCTCAAGCGCCTGGAGCAGAAACAATGGATCAGCAGGCGGCGCGACCCGCGCGATGAGCGCTCCGTGATTATCGGGCTGCTGCCGGCGGGGCGTGCGTTGCAGCAGCAGGCGTGTAGCATTCCGGAAAGCGTTTTCGCCCAACTCAATATGTCACAGGCGGAGTTTGAAACCCTTCGCACGCAACTGAAACACCTCTTAACCCAACTGGCCTAGGCCAGTATTTTTTTACTTTTCTTCTCTACTACCGATGAAAATCGTTGAAAAATTCTTCACCGCGCAAGCCAAAGCCAAAGGTGGCCGCGACGGTGCCGTTACCACCAACAACAATGCGCTGACCGTTGACCTGAGCACGCCCAAAGAAATGGGCGGCCCCGGCAAAGCCGGCGCTACCAACCCCGAGCAGTTGTTCGCCGCTGGCTATGCCGCCTGCTTTGAAGGCGCCCTGGGCGTTGCGGCCCGCCAGGCCAGCGTGAAGCTGGAAGGCGTGACGGTGGAAGCACTCATCGGTTTCGGCAAGGCGGAGGATGGCGGCTACGGCATCTCGGCCGATCTGCACGTGAACCTTCCCGGCCTGGAGCAGAAGCAGGCCGAGCAGCTGGTAGAAGCGGCGCACGGCATTTGCCCCTATTCGCGCGCTACCAAAGGCAACATTGAAGTGGCCCTCACCACAACTACCCACGCCGCCTAGGCCACTTGGCCGGCTAACGAGCTGTCATCCGGAGCGAACCGCATACATGGCGGTAGTGCAGAAACTCACGCCCGCTAACTGAACGCCACCTTGTGGGTTGTTCTATTGGGCAGGTTCTGCGTTCAGCTCCAGATGACAGCTTTGTTTTTCACTCCTCTTACCTCTCGCTATGCAAAACCAAACCATCCGGCTGGCCAGCCGCCCAACCGGCGCCCCAACTGCCGAAACTTTCCAGTTTACCACTTCCGAAGCTCCTACGCCGACTCCCGGCCAGGTGCTGCTCAAAACGCGCTACGTGTCCGTTGACCCCTATATGCGGGGCCGAATGAGCGCGGCGAAGTCGTACGTTGCGCCGTTTGAAGTAGGCGAGCCGATTGCGGGCGGCGTGGTGGCCGAAGTAGTGGAAAGCAACCTCGACAAACTCCCTGTCGGCAGCTTGGTAGTGGGCAACCTGCCGTGGCAGCAGTACACCGTTTCAGATGGGAAAGGCCTGCAGCAAATTCCGGCGGGCCCTGCACCCATCAGCTATTTCCTGGGCTTGCTGGGTATGCCCGGCCTGACGGCGTATTTCGGCCTGCTCGATATCTGTCAGCCCAAAGCCGGCGAAACGGTAGTGGTTTCCGGTGCGGCCGGAGCCGTGGGCATGGTCGTAGGCCAGTTGGCCAAAATAAAAGGGGCCCGCGTGATTGGTACCGCCGGCTCCGATGAGAAAGTGGCCTACCTGAAAGAGTTGGGTTTCGATGAAGCCATCAACTACAAAACTGCCAACATCGCGGAGGCGCTGGCGGCGGCCGCGCCCAATGGCGTTGACTGCTACTTTGATAACGTGGGTGGTGAAATCACCGATGCGGTGTATGATTTGCTGAATAAGCACGCCCGCATTGCCCTCTGCGGCCAGATTGCCAGCTACAACGCCACCGAAGCACCTGTTGGCCCGCGCCCCGAAGGTAAGCTCCTCAAAACCAGCGCCAAGCTGCAGGGCTTTATCGTTAGTGATTACCTGCCGCAATGGCCTGAGGGCGTGAAGCAGCTTACGGAATGGTATAGCCAAGGCAAGCTCCGGTTTGAGGAAACCATTACGGAAGGTTTCGACCAGATTCCGAACGCATTCCTGGGCCTGTTCAAGGGCGAAAACACCGGTAAAGCCCTTGTGAAAGTGGCCTAGGCAACCCCCCTCTCTTTTTCCTTATGTCAACTTCAGCTGAAATTCTGTGCATCGTGGCCGAATGGCGCACCCGGCCCGAGCACGCCGAAACCGTACGCCAACTCATGGCGCAAGCCGCTGCGGCTGTTCGCCAGCACGAGCCCGGCAACCTGCTCTACGTAGGCCACCAGGACCCCAAAGACCCGGCGCATTTCCTGTTCTATGAGCAGTACGCCAACCAGGCGGCGCTCGATGCGCACGTGGCTTCGGCCCACTACAAGGAACTGGTAGCCGGCCAAATTGTGCCGCTCCTGACCGAGCGCACGGTTTCACTGTATAAGCTACTGGCCTAGCGCCTGTTGCACGTTTTATTCTCACCCTTACACCCTACACACATGAACATTCTGATGGTTCTGACTTCGCACGATCAGCTCGGCGACACAGGTCATAAAACCGGCTTCTGGCTGGAAGAATTCGCGGCGCCTTACTACGTGTTTAAGGATGCCGGTGCCACCCTTACCATCGCCTCGCCCAAAGGCGGCCAGCCACCCCTCGACCCCAAAAGCGACGACCCCAGCGCCCAGACCGACGCCACCAAACGCTTCAAGCAGGATCCGGAGTCGCAGAAAGTCTTGGCCAATACGGTAAAGCTCGACTCGGTTTCAGCGGCTGATTTTGATGCTGTGTTCTACCCCGGCGGCCACGGCCCGTTGTGGGATCTGGCCGAAGACAAGCAGTCTATTGCGCTGATTGAAACCATGTATAACGCCGGCAAGCCCGTGGCGGCTGTGTGCCATGCGCCCGGCGTGCTGCGCCATGTGAAAGCCTCTGACGGCACGTCGCTGGTGAAAGGTAAATCAGTAGCCGGCTTCACGAACACCGAGGAAGAAGCTGTGCAGCTGACCAACGTGGTGCCGTTCCTGGTGGAAGACATGCTGAAAGAAAACGGCGGCAACTACTCCAAAGGCCCCGATTGGGCTCCGTATGTGGTTAGCGCCGGCAACCTCATCACGGGCCAAAACCCTGCTTCTTCTGAGAAGGCAGCAGAAGAGCTGCTGCAACTGCTGAAGAAGTAGGCCTAGGCCACTTCCCGAACGACAACGCCTCCCCTATTTCCGATAAACGGAGATAAGGGAGGCGTTGTCGTTCAGGAAGTGGCCTAGAAACTTTATTTACGGCTGATCAGCCAGTTACATTACCCGCAAATTTGGCTGCCGGATCTCGTACCGGGCTGGGCAATGCTCCTTCTGTGCGGGCCGAGGAGCCGCGCACCAGCAGCTCGGGGCGCAAGGCAATGTGCCGCGGCGCAAAGGGGCGGCCGTCGGCCTCAATCAGCTCCAGCAGCAGGCGCACGGCCGCCTGGCCCATTTCTTCGCAACGCTGGTCGATGGTAGTGATGGGGGGCTCCGTGATGGTCGTGAAGGTCTCGTTGCTAAACCCTGTGATGGCCACATCCTGCGGCACCTGTAGGCCTAGGCGGTGCGCTTCCTGCATGGCCCCGAGGGCGCTGTAGTCGCCGGCGGCAAACACGCCATCCGGTGGGTTCGGGAGAGCCATGAGCTGCCGAAGTGCTTCAGCACCTTGGTCCTGGGCCATTTCGGTATAGATGATCAGGCTTTCATCCTCGGGCAGCCCAGCTTCGCGCAAAGCATCGAGGTAGCCCTGCCGACGGTTTTTGTAGATATTCAGGTGCTGCGGACCGGCCAGATGCGCAATGCGGTGGCACCCCTGCTGCAGCAAGTGCCGCGTAGAAACGTAGCCACCCTCCTGGTCGTCGAGCACTACAGCATTCACGTTCTCGCCCTCTACCACGCGGTCGAAAAACACTAGTGGCAGGCCGCGGCTACGCACTTTCTCGAAGTGCCGAAAGTCGCGCGTAGTGCGCGACAACGACACCAATACGCCTGCTACCTGCGCACTAAGCAGGATATCGAGGTTGCGCCGCTCCTGTGCCACATCTTCGTTCGACTGGCAGATAATAACGTTGTAGCCTGCTTTGCTGGCCGCCGACTCAATTCCGTGCACTACCGAGGGAAAGAACCGGCCCTCAATGTACGGCACCACAATGCCCAGCAGCTGGCTTTTGCCTTTGCGGAGCGCTGATGCTAGGCGGTTGGGCTGGTAGTTATACTTCTTGGCCAGCTTGAGCACTTTTTGCTTCATGGCGGGCCCAATGCTATGATGGTCGCTCAGGGCCCGCGAGATGGTCGTCATGGATACTCCCAGCTCCCGGGCCAGATCGGCCATAGAAACGGGGCTAGTAGTATTTTGGTCCGGGACTTGTTTTTTTCGAGGGGCCATACTGCAGTATGCTACACAATGCTTTGTGTAAATATAGCAATCTACCGGATACGCCTGATAGCAAAGGAAGCCAACAGATGAAATTCAGCGTATTTAGACCGTTTGCTTGCCTCTTTTCAGGCATGTTTCTCTCTTTTGCATAGGATATACACAACTACTTTTTGCATAAAATAACCATCATCTTAAGTTTTTCTTATTACTTTACACAATCGATTGTGCCTAGATATGGAGCACTTGGTTTCCATAAACAGGCCTACCGAACAAAATAATCAGGTGTGTGCTGAACCACAGCTCCTGCTCTGGCTGACTTCTTTTCCGCTTCGCCCACTTACTCTACTCCATGCCCACGTCTTCTCCCACCCGATTTGCGCAGTTGGCTACTGGCCTAGGCCTGCTCAGCACCCTAGGCCTAGGTTCTGCCTTTGCTCAAACCAAGCCCACGGCCGCGAACACCATTACGGTGCAGGTAAACAAGCCCGGCGCGCCCATCGCCAAAACCATGTACGGCCTCTTCTTCGAGGACATCAACTTTGCTGCCGATGGCGGCTTGTACCCGGAGCTGGTTAAGAACAAGTCGTTTGAGCTGGACGAGCACCTGCTGGGCTGGCGCGGCATTCGGGGCGCGGCGGCGCTGTCTACCTACACGGTTTCCAGCCAGCAGCCTATTAGTACCACCAACAACCACTTCCTGCGCATGACGGCCGCCACGGCCAGCCCCGATGCGGGCTTCATTAATGAAGGCTTTCGGGGCATGGGCGTAAAGCAGGGCGGCGAATACACGTTCTCGGTATACTTGCGCAAGGGTGCCGGCAATGCTAGCGGCCTGAACGTGACCCTGGAAGAAGGTGGCCCCGGTGCGGGCCCGGAAGCGGGCCCCTCGGGCAAAGTGCTAGCCCAAACCAAAATCACCGGCCTGACCAACGCATGGAAAAAGTACAGCGTGGTGCTGAAATCGTTGGGCACGGCCGAGAAAGCGCGCCTGAAGCTCACGATGGAAGGCGCCGGCACGCTGGATATTGACGTGGTGTCGCTGTTCCCCAATGATACTTACAAGAACCGCGAGAATGGCCTACGCACTGACTTGGTACAGTTGCTGAAGGATATGAACCCGGGTTTCCTGCGGTTCCCTGGTGGATGCATCGTGGAAGGCCGCAACCTCACAGAGCGCTACCAGTGGAAGGAAACCATTGGCGACGTGGCTAGCCGCGTGCCGCTGGTAAACCGCTGGAACATGGAGTTCAAGCACCGCTCCACGCCCGACTATTATCAAACCTTCGGCCTGGGCTTCTTTGAGTATTTTCAGCTTTCCGAGGACATTGGTGCGGAGCCCGTTCCTATCCTGAACGTGGGCATGGCCTGCCAATTTAACTCGGCTGAGTTGGCCCCTGTTTCGGGGGTAGCAGCTGGCGGCCCGAATGCCGGCTCGCCGCACAACCACGAGGACGACGACCCGACGTTGGAAACCTTTATCCAGGACGCGCTGGATCTGATTGAGTTTGCCAACGGCCCCGCCAGCAGCCCATGGGGTGCCAAGCGCGTAGCCATGGGCCATGCCGCGCCATTCAACCTGAAGTACATCGGTATTGGCAATGAACAATGGGGCCCGCAGTATTTGGAGCGCTACGAGCCCTTCATGAAGGCAGTAAAGGCAAAGTACCCCAACATGAACATCGTATCCAGCGCCGGCCCAAGCCCCGATGGTGAGCTGTTCGACAAAGCCAGCAAGCGCCTGCGCGAGCTGAAAGCTGAGGTAATTGACGAGCACTACTATGCTAAGCCGGAGTGGTTCCGCCAGAACGTGGGCCGCTACGACAACTACCCTACCACCGGCACCAAGATCTTCGCTGGCGAGTACGCTGCGCAAAGTGTAGCCATCGGTAGCCCTGACAATAAGAACAGCTGGGACTGCGCCATCTCGGAAGCAGCCTTCATGACTGGCCTAGAGCGCAACGCCGACAAGGTGGTTATGGCTTCGTATGCGCCGCTCTTCGCACACGTAGATGCCTGGCAGTGGACGCCGGACATGATCTGGTTTGATAACCTGAAAGCCTACGGCACGCCGAACTACTACGTGCAGAAAATGTACAGCACCAACCCTGGCACCACCATGCTGCCGGTGCAACGCGCTGGCAACGCCAAGAACGGCGACGACAACCTGTTCAGCAGTGCTACCGCCGACGACAAAACCGGCGAAATCATCGTGAAGCTGGTGAATTACTCTACTTCAGCTCGCCCCGTTACGGTCAATCTGCAGGGCGTGAAAAAGCTGGGCAAAGCCGGTAAAGCTACCGTATTGGCCAGCGATGATTTGAACGCCGTGAATAGCCTGGAGCAGCCTATGAATGTGGCACCCAAAGAGGAGCCGTTCAAGGTATCGTCGTCGAATGTAACCTACACGCTGGCTCCGAATTCGTTCACAGTGCTGCGTATTCCTGGCAAGCGCTAAGCGGTGATTTCTGACGTATGAAAAAACTGCTTTTCGCTTCCCGCTCGTTGTTCGCTGGCTTGGTGCTAGCAGCCGCCGCTCCTACCCTGGCACCCACTGCGGTGCTAGGGCAGGCAGCACCCGAACCAATAGCTGGTAACCCCATTATCAAAGACAAGTACACTGCCGACCCGGCCGCCTTCGTGCACAAGGGTACGGTGTATCTCTATGCCGGCCACGACGAGGCGCCGGCCCGACAGGAGCGCTACGTGATGAACGAATGGCTCTGCTATTCCTCCACCGACATGGTGAATTGGAAAGAGCACCTCTCGCCGCTGAATGTGAAGGCGTTTGCCTGGGCCAAGGCCGATGCCTGGGCCTCTCAGGTGATTGAGCGCAACGGCAAATTCTACTGGTACGTGGCCGTGGAGCACGGCACCATTCCGGGCAAAGCCATCGGGGTGGCCGTGTCTGACAGCCCGACTGGTCCGTTCAAGGATGCGCGCGGTTCGGCCATCATCACCAACAACATGACCGAAAGTCCCATCTCCTGGGACGACATTGACCCTACGGTGTTTATCGATGATAAGGGACAGGCCTACCTCTACTGGGGCAACACCAACTGCCACTGGGCCAAGCTGAAGCCGAATATGACGGAGCTGGACGGCCCCATCAACAAGGTTACTACCCTACCCAAGTTCACCGAAGCTCCCTGGATTCATAAACACAACGGCTGGTACTACCTCAGCTATGCTTACCAATTCCCGGAGAAGATTGCCTACGCCATGAGCCGCAGCATTGAGGGACCGTGGGAGTTCAAAGGCATTCTGAACGAGGTGGCGGGCAACTCCAATACCAACCATCAGTCTATCATTGACTTCAAGGGCAAATCGTACTTCATCTACCACAACGGCAGCATCCCCACGGATGGCGGCAGCTTCCGACGCTCCGTCTGCATCGATGAGTTGTACTACAACAAAGACGGCACGATGAAGCGCGTGTTAATGACGACCGAAGGCGTGAAGCCAGCCAAGTAAGTGGCCTAGAGAGAAGAGCGAAAATCTGTTTCGCGACGAGCGCAGCGAGTTCCTACGCGGTTGTGCAGTGTCTATTCCTCGCGTTGCTCGTCGCGAAACGGACTTTTGCGTTACTCTCCGCGAGGCGTGGAACGAGCGTATTGCTGACCGTCATCTTCCAGAACTTCTTCACCCCACCCGATTTACACAATCGTTTATGTACTATACTCTCTTGCGGCGTCTGTTGGTGCTGGCTTTCGTGCTAGGCCACTTAGGCGCATCGGCCCAAACTACCCCGGCGCTCATTCCGGCCCACGACCCCGTGATGGCACAGCAGAATGGCACCTATTATATGTTCTGCACGGGGCCAGGCATTGCGGTGTGGTCGTCGAAGGACCGCAGGAACTGGACGCGGGAGAAGCCCATTTTCGCCACGGCTCCTACGTGGGCTACCCAGGCCGTGCCGGGCTTCAAGGGAAACCATATTTGGGCGCCTGATATTTCGTACCACAACGGCGTGTACTCGCTGTTCTATTCCATCTCGGCGTTCGGCAAAAATACCTCGTGCATAGGCCTGGCGACCAACAAAACGCTCGATCCTACTTCCAAGGACTTCAAGTGGTTAGACCACGGCCGCATAGTGCAGTCGGTGCCGGGCCGCGATATGTGGAATGCCATTGACCCTAACTTAGTCCGCGACGAAGCTGGAAACCCCTGGTTATCATTTGGTTCTTTCTGGGATGGCATTAAGCTGGTGAAGCTCGCGCCTGACCTGAAAGCACCGGCTCAGCCCGAGCAGTGGCGCACCATTGCTAAGCGCCCGCGCAATCCACAGCTCAACGACTCGTTGCCCGGCGACGGAGCCATCGAAGCGCCCTTCATCTTCAGGAAAGGCGACTTTTACTACCTGTTCACTTCCTTCGACTACTGCTGCCGCGGCCCCCAAAGCACTTACAAGATTATGGTAGGCCGCTCGAAAAACGTACAGGGGCCGTACGTGGATAAGGCGGGCGTAGCGCTCGACCAAGGCGGCGGCACCGAAGTATTGGCCGGCGACAAGAACTGGTTTGGTTTGGGCCACAACTCAGTCTATACTTTCGACAAAGCCGATTATCTGGTTTTCCATGGCTACGATGCCGCCGATAAAGGCCACTCCAAGCTGCGTATTGAGAAGATGACCTGGGATGCGGCGGGCTGGCCAGTAGTACAGCCCTAGGCCACTGTGCAGGCTTATTAACTACACAATCGTTTGTGCATATTGGCTTAAAAAACTACTTTCCCGTTAAGGAGTAAGTTGGTTTGCTACCGGTACCGATTACGGTATCGATACCGGTCCTTTTTCTGCCATTGTGTTGCACTCAACGCTATTCCTGGGCCCCCTGGAGCCGTAGATTAGCATGTTTCCCACCTTTTTTATGTCTTTCCGTGAGTAACTCAACAACCTCTACTGCCGAGCTAAGTGTAAATACCATCCGCCTTCTGTCGGTGGATATGGTGCAGGCAGCTAACTCCGGCCACCCCGGCCTCCCGATGGGCGCGGCTCCTATGGCCTACGTGCTGTTTTCGCGCTTCCTGCGCTTCAACCCAAAGGACCCGAAGTGGCCTAACCGCGACCGGTTTGTGCTGTCGGCCGGCCACGGCTCGGCGCTGCTCTATAGCCTGCTGCACCTGTATGGCTATGAGCTACCCATGGATGAGCTGAAGAAATTTCGGCAGCTGCATTCCAAAACCCCTGGCCACCCGGAGTCGCACCTGACGCCTGGCGTGGAGGTAACTACGGGCCCGCTAGGCCAGGGCTTCGCCAACGGCGTAGGCATGGCTATGGCTGAAGCGCACCTGGCAGCCGTGTACAACAAGCCGGGCCACACGCTGCAAGACCACTACACGTACGCCATTGTAAGTGACGGCGACCTAATGGAAGGCATTGCGGCCGAGGCGGCTTCGCTGGCGGGTCACCTCAAGCTCGGCAAGCTCATTTACCTCTACGACGACAACGACATCAGCCTCGACGGACCTACCAGCCTCTCGTACACGGAGGATGCGATGGCTCGTTTTGAGGCCTACGGCTGGCACACCCAGCGCGTGCAAGATGGCAACGACCTCGACGGTATTGAGGCCGCCATTAAAGCCGCTCAGCAAGAAACTGAGCGTCCTTCCATTATTTCGGTGAAGACCATTATCGGCTACGGTAGCCCGCAGGAAGGCACTAGCAAAGTGCATGGCTCCCCGCTGGGCCCCGACAATGTGAAGAAAGCGAAAGAGTTTTTTGGCTTCGACCCCGAGGCCACGTTTGTAGTGCCCGAAGAAGTGCGCACGCACCTGGCCGAAGCTGGGCAGCGCGGCGCCCAGCTTCAGGCCGAATGGCAGCAGAAATCAGAGGCGTACCAGCAGGAGTTTGGCACAGAGTGGGAACTGTTCCGGGCTTCGTTTGCGGGAGAGCTCCCCGCAGGCTGGGACGCCTCGCTGCCCGTTTTCACCCCCGCCGATGGCGCCATGGCTACTCGTCAGGCGTCCGGCAAAGCCCTCACGGCCCTCAAGAAAAGCGTGCCCTTCCTATTCGGCGGCTCCGCCGACCTGGCCAGTTCCAACGAGATGCCTACCGGTGGCGACGCCAGCTTTCAGCCGGGCAGCTATGAGCACAATAACATCTGGTTTGGCGTGCGCGAGCATGCCATGGGCGGCGCCATGAACGGCATGGCCCACCACGGCGGCGTACGCACCTACGGCGGCACTTTCCTCACCTTCTCCGACTACATGCGCGGCGCCATTCGCCTCACGGCTCTGGCCGAATCGGCCGCTACGTTTGTGTTCACGCATGATAGCATAGGCCTGGGCGAAGACGGCCCCACGCACCAGCCCGTAGAGCAGGTGGCCGCGCTGCGCACCATCCCGAACATTGTGGTACTGCGCCCCGCCGATGCCAACGAAACGGTAGAATCGTGGCGCATTGCCATGACCACGCCGAAGTCGCCGGTGGTGCTGATTTTGTCGCGCCAGAAGCTGCCTACCCTGGATCAGGAGAAGTACGGCTCGGCCCGCGAAGGTGTGGCGAAAGGCGCCTATATTCTCAGCGAAGCCGAAGGTGGCAAGCCTGAGCTCATTCTGCTGGCTACGGGCTCAGAAGTGGCTCTGGTGATGCAGGCCCAGGAGAAACTACAGGCGCAAGGCGTACCTACCCGCGTGGTGAGCATGCCCTCGTGGGAGCTGTTTGAGAAGCAGGACAAAGCCTACCGCCAGCAGGTTTTGCCTTCCGATGTGCGTAAGCGCGTGGCCGTGGAAGCCGGCTCGCCGATGGGCTGGCACAAATACGCCACCGATGAGGGCACCGTCATTGCCATGAACCGCTTCGGCGAATCGGGTCCCGGCGAGGCCGTGATGGAGTACTTCGGCTTTACCGTAGAAAACGTGGTAAAACAGGCCAATTGGGTACTCCAGGGCCAACCTGCCGAGATTGAGAAGAAGGAAATGCTTTCCTAGGCCAGTATCCTGTGCAAGGAAATCGTCCGTCATGTCGAACTGGTCGGGACATCTTGTGTGCTGATACTGACTGTTAGTTTGAACGTTTATTAGTCCAGGGTTTAAACCCTGGGCTACGGAGCGGTTGCTGCTGTAGGCCAGAGTCATTGGCCTGGGTAGAAATGCTTTTATAGGCTCAGTGTGACGGGACGATCCTGATAGTACCAGCGGGGAGCCAGATCATGGCTCCCCGTTTTATTTACCGCAACCTGATGAGTGAAATAACGCCTGCCCAGCGCCGTGTGGCGGTTAGTGTACTGTTTTTTGTGGCGGGGTTGTGCTTTGCCTCCTGGGCGTCGCGCATTCCGGATATTGGTCTGAAGTTGGGCCTGAGCGAAGGTGAGCTAGGCCAGTTGCTGCTGGCGTTGCCGGTGGGCTCTATGCTGGCGCTGCCCGTGGCCGGCTGGATGGTGCACAACTACGGCAGCCGGGTTGTAGTGCTGTTGGCAACCAGTATGTATGCGGGGTTCCTGCCGCTGCTGGGGTGGGCTTCGGGTTTCTGGAGCTTGGCGGGCAGCCTCGTGCTTTTTGGGTTTGCCGGCAACCTGCTCAATATCTCCGTCAATACGCAGGCTATTGGCGTGCAACAGGCCTACGGCAAGCCCATCATGGCGAGCTTTCACGGCCTCTGGAGTCTGGCGGGTTTCCTGGGTGGCGCGTTGGGCACCCTCCTAATCCGGTGGCAGCAAACCCCGCTCTGGCACTTTCTGCTGGTGATGAGCATAGGCCTTTTGCTTACAATCCTGGCACATCAGCGCACCTTACCGCAGGATACGGGCGCCGACGCTGGTGGCCCCAGTCTGCGCCGCCCCGAGCCCTACCTGCTCCGCATCGGCCTGATTGCTTTTTGCGGCATGCTCTGCGAAGGCTGCATGTTTGATTGGAGCGGTGTGTACTTCCAGCGCGTTGTGCACCCCGATGCTTCGCTGGTAACGGCGGGCTACGTGGCTTGCATGAGCACCATGGCCCTGGGCCGCTTCATCTCCGATTATTTCACCCACCGCTTTGGCACCAACCGCATGCTGCAACTCAGCAGTGCGCTCATCACCGTAGGCCTATTGATGGCCGTAGTATGGCCAGCGTTTGTACCCTCCGTGATTGGGTTCTTACTGGTAGGCTTCGGTATTGCCTCCGTGACGCCCCTGGCCTACAGTGCCGCTGGGCAATCCACCACCGTCTCGCCGGGCGTGGCGCTGGCTATGGTCTCTACCATCGGCTACTTCGGGTTTCTGCTGGGCCCGCCCCTGATTGGCTTTATAGCCGAGGTTTCGAGCCTGCGGCTATCCTTTGCGCTGGTGGCAGGCCTAGGCGCCGTAATTGGGGTACTGGCCGCCCGGAAAGCGCCGAAACCAGCCAAGCAAGTGGCCTAGCGACTATTTTCTTACGATTTCATACAGAAGCCGCCGCTTCAGTTCGCGCCGATTTTCGCGTGAGCTGAAGCGGCTGTTTTGCTTTGTGTGGAAGCGTAATGTAGAAAGGTTTCTATATCAGCTCCCCAAGAACCCCACCCCCGGCCCCTCCCCTCCGGGAGAGGGGTGCGTTCTAGAAACCTTGCCAAGTCGTCTGGCCCCCCTCTCCCGGAGGGGAGGGGCCGGGGGTGGGGTCCACGGCACAGAACGAAAATCCACTCTAATCCACACCCCAAAAAATATTTCACCGGAAGCTGTAACCTTAGTGAAAAGGCGCAGTTTCCACCGCCGAATACGCTCCCACACCTCACCGACCAAACGCTTGAACTCGCTTACTGACAACTCGCTGATGCTGCAAGTGAAGGCCGGCCAGGTCGAGAAGATGGGCCTGCTGTTCGAGCGCTACCATAGGCCACTGTTTGCGTTTTTCTACCATTCCAATGGCAACGCAACGGCCAGTGAAGACCTCGTGCAGAACGTGTTCTACCGGATGCTGAAGTACCGCCACACCTTTACCGGCGACGGCGAGTTCAGAACCTGGATGTACCACTTGGCGCGCAACGTGCTAGCCGACGCCGCCAAGAAAGACAAACCCTCGCTGCACCACAAGGATGTAGCCGACTGGGCCGAGAAGATTGCCGGAGGCACCACCGCCGATGGCCATCTGCAAAAGTCGCAGGACGTGGAACAGCTCCACCGGGCCATGGCCCGCCTAAGTCCTGACCAGCGGGAAGTGCTCGTGTTGAGCCGCTTCCAGGAGCTGAAATACGAGCAGATAGCGCAGCTGCTCGACACCACGGTAGGAGCCGTAAAGGTGCGCGCGCACCGGGCCCTCTGCCAACTCAAGGATATTTATTTGAAACTCGAAAATGGAAGCAAAGTTGAACTGTGAGGGCGTGCAAGAGGAGCTGATGGATTGGTTAGCCGGCACCTTACCAGCCGCCCAGCATCAGGCCCTAGAAGCACATTTGACCCAATGCCCGGGCTGCCACCAGGAGCTAGCTACCGTACGGGCACTCTGGACCAACATGGGCGAGTTGCCCGTACCGGCACCCAGTGAGCAGATGCGCCCGCGATTCTACTCCATGCTGGCCGAGTTCCAGGTAGAAGAGCAGCGCAAGCAACGCTGGTCGGTGGCTGGTATCATGGAGCAGATTCGGGAATGGTGGCAGCCGGCTTATGGCATGCGAGTGGCCTACAGCCTTGCGTTGCTACTGGTAGGCCTAGTAGCGGGGTATGTATTGAAAGGTAGCCCAGAGACGTCTGAGCTGGCTGTGCAACAGCCCACCACTACAGCTCCGGTTGCCTCGCAGGCTGATGTGCATCAGACTCAGGTATTGGCCATGCTGAACAACCCTTCGGCCGTACAGCGCCTGCGAGCCGTGAGCTACGCCGAGGAAGTAGCGCCTACCAATGAGCGGGTGGTGGCGGCCCTGCTCAGCACCCTCAACCAAGACCCGAACGTGAATGTGCGCCTGGCTTCTTTGGAAGTACTAACCGGCCTCACCCAGGACCCTATGGTACGCCAGGGACTCGTTCGGTCTCTTACCCTGCAGGATTCTCCTCTGGTGCAGTCGGCGTTGGCCGATGTGATGGTGCAGCTGCAGGAGCGCCGCTCGGTGCGCCCCCTGCGCAAAATGCTCAAGCAGGAAAACCTGAACGAACAGGTAAAAGACAAAATCGAGCAAAGCATTGAGTCTTTGTCAGGCGACAAAACTCCCCAACCTTCTACTTCATCGACCTCCCATGAAACCGACAACTATACTAAGTCTGGTGTGCCTGCTGCTGTGGTTGCCTAGCTGCTCCCTGCACGCTCAGAACCGCGAAGCCACCGAGAAAATCAACAAAGAGTTTACCCTAACCGGCGACGCCAGCCGCGGCACGCTGGCCCTCTACAACATCTTCGGCTCCGTGACGGTGCAGGGCTACAGCGGCAAAACCGTGGTAGTCGAAATCACCAAAACCATTAAGGCGCCTTCGGCCGAACTCCTGGCAAAAGGTCAGCAGGAAGCCCAGCCCGGCTTCGAGCAGCACGGCGACAGTGTACTTCTCTACGTGTCTGGCCCCCAGGACTCTCGCCCCAACCGCCGCAACCAGCCCGACCGCTTCCATGATAACTGGAAGAACAACGAAGGCCCGCGCTACAGCTACCAGTTTGACTACACCGTACGCGTACCAGCCGGCATGGAAGTGCGCGTCTCGACGGTAAACGGTGGCAAGGTGCTGATTGAAGATGTGACGGGCGCCCTGCAGGCCCGCAACGTGAACGGGTCGGTTACCATCAATAACGCCCGTGAGGCCACACTGGCCTACACCGTGAACGGCGATGTGAACGTGAGCTACACCACGGCTCCTACCAAAGCGGCCTCCTACCACACCATCAATGGCAACATTGTGGTGAGCTACCCGCCGAACGTATCCGGTGACCTCTACTTCAAGAGCATGCACGGCGAGATGTTCACGGACTTCCCCAAAACCGAAGTATTACCGGCCCGCGTGACGCAAAACCAGCAGCGCGATGGCCAAAGCACCAAGTATAAAATCAGTAAAGAGACGGCCGTACGGCTAGGCAAAGGCGGCACCGATTTCCGCTTCGAGACCATCAACGGCAACGTCACCATCAAACAGCAAACCCGATGAACCAGTCCCTATTTCGCACCCTTTTGGCCCTGTTCGTTCTGGCGTGGGCTCAGCCGCTAGCGGCGCAACAAGCAGGTAAAGAACAACTCACGGTGGCCCTCAGCTCGCCCGGCAAGCCCGGCACGCTGCACCTGAAACTGGTGGGCGGCTCTATTAAAGTGGAAGGCACCAGCGGCAAAGACGTGGTAATTGACGTGGCCAACCGTGGCGGTAGCCGCACCTCCAGCTCTTCTGATAACGACGCACCAGCCGGCATGCGGCGTCTTTCCAAGGTGAACGGCCTCGATGTGACGGCCCAGGAAAAAGACAACCACGTGTACGTCAAGACGCAGTCGTGGCAGAACCCGGTAGACTTCGTGATTAAGGTACCGCGCCAGTTTTCCCTCCAGATTGGGACGGTGAACGACGGCAACATTTCGGTGCAGAACGTGGCCGGCGAGCTGGAAATTTCCAACGTCAATGGCTCCATTACCCTCGAAGACGTGGCCGGCTCAGCCGTGCTGAACACGGTGAACGGCAACATCATCTCGAACTTCAAAGACATTACGAGCGGGGTACCTATGGCCTTTTCCAGCGTGAATGGCAAGATTGACGTGAGCTTCCCCGCCCGCGCCAAAGCTGATCTGAAGCTGAAATCAGACCGAGGCGAAATCTACAGCGACTTCGATTTGACCGTGGATAACAGCGCCCCCAAAGTAACGCGTGTGGCAAAAGATGGCGTCTACCGCGTGAGCCAGGACAGCTGGACCAGCGGCAAGATCAACGGCGGAGGCGCCGAGTTCATGATGAAAACCCTGAACGGCAATATCTACATCAGAAAGGCTAAGTGAGTGAAGTAGCCTGCGGGGTCTCTAGCTGCAACTAGAGACCCCGCTTTCGTTAGGAGCACTAGCTGAATCCCATACAAGTGAACGATATAATAACACAGCCGTCTGCGGCTCGTCGTTGCCATAAACGACTGGCCTAGCGCGTATATATCACCCGCTAGGCCAATCGTTCTGACAGTAAGACAAGTTTAAGCGTCTCAATAATTGAGCACGCCCCTGTAACGAACCATCATTCGGCAGGTACTCCCATTTCCTGACCACATCCGTAGCGCGGCTTCCGCCGCTGCCGGCCCTCGTCTTGCCAAAATTTACGGGCTTCCCTCCTCTTCTATCTGCACTCCTTCTCATTGCTCTAGGCCATGCTATCTACCTCTATTCCAAGTTTCTTGCTGTTACTGGCGCTATGCACGGGCAGTGGCCTAGCCGCTGCTCAAACGTCGGCTACTACGCCAGCACCCACGGCCGCCTCAGCACCGGCGCCTAAGCGCCAACTGCAAACGCTGCGCATCACGGAAGCCATTAAGCTGGATGGCGTGCTGGATGAGGCGGTGTGGCAGCAGGCGCCCATTGCCACCGGTTTCACGCAACAGCGGCCCAACCCTGGCGTACCGGAAAAGCAGAAAACGGAGGTGCGCGTGCTGTATGATGACGCCAATATCTACGTCGGGGCAATTATGCACGATGTCTCGCAGGACTCTATTCCACGGGAGCTGACAGCGCGCGACAATACCGGCAACTCCGATTTCTTCGGCATCTTTCTCGATACCTACAACGACCACCTGAACGGCTACGGCTTCATCGTGACCAGCAGCGGCGTGCAGCTCGATTCGCGCTATTCGCCGGCCGGAGGCGAAGACTTTAACTGGAATGCCGTGTGGGAAAGTAACACCTCCTATCAGGGCACCGATTGGGTGGCGGAGATGCGCATTCCGTACTCGGCCATCCGATTCAGCAACGTGCAAGAGCAGTTGTGGGGCCTGAACTTCATGCGCCAGCGCAAACGCGACAACGCCTCCTATTTCTGGAATGAAGTGAAACCCGCCGCCAGTGGCTTCGTGAACCAGTGGGGTGAGCTGCGCGGCGTGCGGGATATTAAGCCGCCGCTGCGCCTCTCGCTCACGCCCTACGTTTCCAGCTACGTGAACCATAACCCGCTGAATGCAGAAGGCACGCGCCGCACCACTACCAGCTTCAACGGGGGCGCCGATATCAAGTGGGGCATCAATGAGAGCTTCACCCTGGATGCTACCTTGGTGCCCGACTTCGGGCAGGTACAGAGCGACAACCAGGTGCTGAACCTCTCTCCTTTCGAGGTACAGTTCAACGAGAATCGGCAGTTCTTCACGGAAGGCACCGAGCTGTTCAACAAGGGCAACTTATTCTACTCGCGCCGTGTAGGCGCTACGCCCATTGGCTTCTACGGCGTGCAGGCGGGCACCACAGAGAAGATCATCCGCAACCCCGCCGAAACCCGGCTGCTGAACGCCACCAAAGTATCGGGCCGTACTAAGAGTGGCCTAGGCATCGGGTTTTTCAACGCGCTCAGTAATGATGTGTACGCCACCCTACGCGACACCGAAACCGGCCAGGAGCGCGAAGTAAAGACGCAGCCGTTCAGCAACTACAACATCATGGTGCTGGATCAGAGCCTGAAAAACAACTCCTACGTCTCGCTCATCAACACCAACGTAACCCGCGCCGGCAGCACCTACGACGCCAACGTGACGGGCGGGCTGTTTCGCTTCGCCAACAAGAAAAACGCCTACGCCCTCGATGGCAGCCTGGTGTACTCGCGGCGGCGCGGTACGGTATTCGGTTCCGATAAACCTATTGACGACCAGGATGGCTATAAGTACCAGATTGGGGTCAGCAAAATCAGCGGCAATTTCACCTGGGGCCTGAACCAGGGCATCGAGTCGGCCTCCTACAACCCCAACGACCTGGGCATTTTGTTTGGTAACAACAACATCACGCAGTCATTGGATGTGGCCTACCGCAAGTACAAGCCCTTCTGGAAGGTGAACAACATGGCCTTCTTTGCTCAGGCCAGCCACTCATTATTATACAAGCCCACGCTCTACCAAAACATGAGCTTTTACACGGGCTTCAACACCACCTTCACGAAGAGCTTCCTGCAGGTGGGCTACGACTTCGACACCAATCCCACTACCCACGACTTTTACGAGCCCCGTACTTCCCCGCTAGGCCAGTACTACGTGCGCGTGCCCGGCAACACCGGCATTGTGCTGTTCGTCAATTCCGACACGCGCAAAAAGTTCTCCTATGGTTGGAATCTCGGGCAGCGCATTTTTGCCCTGGATGAGCGCCTGCCCCGGGAGCGACGCATGAAGTATAGCGCCGGCTTCTACCCCCGCTACCGCGTCAACGACCACCTCACCTTCCGCTATAGCCTCGACTGGAGCCTGGTAAATAACCAGATTGGTTTCGTGAATGGCGGCATGAGCGCCAGCGAGCCGTTGGATAAGCCCTTCCTGGGCCAAGTGATCCTCGGCCGCCGCGACGTGGCCACGGTTTCCAATGTGGTATCAGTGGCCTACACGTTTACTAACCGTATGTCGTTTACGCTGCGCACGCGCCACTACACCAGCAACGTGCGCTACGCTGATTTCTCGCAGCTAGGCCCCAACGGCGAGGAGAAACTAGTGGCCTACCAGCGCAACCGCGACAACACCTACAACGCCTTCAACGTGGATGCTGTGTACTCCTGGTGGTTTGCGCCCGGCTCACAGGTGAGCATCGTTTGGAAGAACGCGGGCTCCACGTATTTGCTGGCGGAACAGGCCACCCCTCTCTATTTCGACAACTTCAACAACACCATCAACACCCCGCACAATAACTCCCTTTCGGTAAAGGTGCTCTACTACCTCGACTATCTAAGCTTCCGCAAGAAGCGGTAAGCGCTAGGCCAGTATACTTCCTTGGCAAAGCACTGGCCTAGGCATGTCTTACGGATCTGCATTGTCCAGACCAACACAACAAAAAGCCCCTGCTGAAACAGCAGGGGCTTTTTGTTGCTAGAAGCGGAGAGAGAAATACGGTTAGTGCGCGATGGTGATGCGCTTGTTCTCCACTTTACCATTGGTGATTAATCGGCAGAAGTAAACGCCATTCGGGAGGGCACTGCCATCCATCCTGACCTCGTACTCGCGGCCACCTTCTACCTCAGCGTTGTAGAGTGTCTTGACCAGGCCACCCGTGCTGTTGTAGAGGTACACCTGCGCCTTGCCACCTTCCAGCGTACGGAAGTGAATGGTGCCCTGCTCCGTCATAGGGTTCGGATAGATTTCCAACACGTTGCTGGCGGTTGCGGAGGCAGTTGCAGGACCATTCAGGGTAATAACCTGGCTGGTGCTGGTGGTCCTGAGAGCCGTGGTGGCAACGCCGGTTCCTGTCACAGACACTAGGTCATTCGGGGCTAAGTCACGGTGAACTGTCTTGGTGCCATCCCACTTGCTGGAGAACCAAATGCCTCCACTGCTGCGATACACCGTTATGGCCAGCCTGTCAACCTTCTCCGTGGCCGATGGGTTGCCCACGCCATCATACATATCCAACTGCATGGTGCAGTTGCCTTCAATGCTCTGCGCTACACCATTCACAATTTCTGAAATATTGGCTTTGCTGCTGAACTGGGCCGTGGGGTTGGTGGTAGCCAAAGTTGAAATAGCATTGCTCTTCAGCTTATAGGTATGCGGCACACCGGGCGTTTCCTTGCCATTGCGGTCATAGTAGCTGTTCACCGTAATCTCAGCCCCACCCTGTGGGTTTTTCAAGCTCTTGTTGTACTGCACATAGAACCCGAAGCTGGAGGAGCCTTTGATATATCCGGCAGTTCCGGTTGCATCAAATTTGCCACCACCTGCTATCAGGCCACCAGGAGTTGGCACTGCTACCGTTACTTCTTTATCGAGCGCTGAATTATCTATGCTCTTGTAGTTACCGGTAACCACTACGGCAATATCCAGAATAGCCGCTGAACCGCTGATGCTGTATTGGACATTCGTAGCAGCGGTTCCCACCGTCAAGTCACCGGGATTAACCAGTCCAACCGGCAGGTTCTGAGCTCCGTTGATTGGAGTAAGCGTGGCGCTGGTGCCTGTACCAGTACGAATGAAGAACGACGCTTTTGCCGTCCGGATATCCCCCGTGAAGTTGAGGTTGTTCTTGATAGTAGCTACCAGATTCAGCGTGGCCGTAGAGCTACCAGACCCAGTAGTCCAGAAGAAGCTGGAGCCGGTATAGTAGGTATCGGCCACTGGGTTGGCCGTTTGCTGCGTGATGGTAGCCTTGGCAGTAGCGCTGGTAGTCGTCAGGCTGTAGTTGCCGGAAGACGTTCCGCCCAGCGTGAAGCCGGTGGCCGTCACTACTTTATCAACACCCACGTTGGCATCCGAGAAATTGGCTGTTCCCGCCGTCAGGCTCACATTAGACACGTCGGCGGTAAGCACACCGGTCAATGAACGGCTAAGGATGGTGGCCGCGGTAGTGCCGTCATACATCCTGCTGGCCGCAGTGAAGGAGGGCATAATGCCCAGCGGCGTGATATCGGCGATAGTAGAAGTCACCGACGCAAGGCTATAGTTGCCCGATTGTGCTCCCGTTAAAGTAAAGCCAGTGCCTGCCACAGACTTACCGGTTCCCACATTAGCATCGGCAAAAGTGGCCGTGCCACCGGACAAGGTTACGGCATCACCGCTTAGAACACCGGCAAGCGTGCGGCTGGCAATGGTACTGTTTACCTGTCCGTTATAGATTTTATTACTGGCGGTAAATGCCCCCGTAATTCCCAGTGCCGTGATATCGGCCTTGGTCTTGACTGTGGTGGTGCTTAAGGTGTAATTGTTAGCCGTATTACCGCTCAGGACAAGCCCCGAAGCAGTGACATCTTTGGCAGTGCCTACATTCTTGTCAGCAAAAGTTGCGCTACCACCCGTCAGCGTTACATCGTCTTGGCCAACTATACCGGTGAGGGTACGGCTGGAGATATCAGCCGTTGTGTTGTTGTTGTAGACTTTGTTGCTGGCCAGAATAGCGGGTACAAGTGGCTTGGCGGTGATGGCAAACGTAGCGCCGGGCGCCAGGCCCAGATCGTAGTTTGTGCCAAGGCTTAAGGAGCCCAGTGTAATGTCATAATTACCCACTGTGCTTCCGCCCACGCGGGCCAGAGCTCCGCTGAAGCTTTCACCAGCTACCAGCGAGCCACTGGTAACAGTGTAGGCCAGTGTGGGGTCCAGATCAGTGCCATACACTTTGTTCTGGTTGGCCGCAGCCGTAACCGTTACCTGACGAAGCGTAACGTCAGCCGTTGTGGTGTTCACCGTTGTGAGGTTGTAGTTGCCGGCCTGAGCACCGCCCAAGGTCATGTTGCTGGCCGTAACCGTTTTGCCGCTCGCTACATCCTTGGTATTGAAGGAAGCAGTACCATTAAGTAAGGTTACCTCATCCGTACCGAGAACTCCGTTTGGAGTGCGGCTGGTAACGGCAGCAGTGGTATTGCCATCGTAGACCTTGTTGCTGGCAGTAAACGAGCCGGTGATATCAAGGCGGCTGATAGTAGCCGTAGTGGTGGCCACCGAACTTAAGCTGTAGTTGCCTCTGTCGGTACCATCCAGAGCGGCATCGGCAAGGGATACCGTTTTGCCAGCGCCCACATTTTTGTCGGAGAAGGTAGCGGTACCACCCGTCAGACTTACGACATCCTGGCCAATCACACCCGTCAGGGTACGCGTCAGGACGGTAGCGTTAGTTGATGCATTGTACGTCTTGTTCTCAGCCGTAAAGTGGCCTACAAGAGCAAAGGGCGTGATGCTGGCCGTTGTGGAGGCCGTAGTGTTGGCAGAGTAGTTTCCGCTATCGGTTCCGCCCGTAATGGTCACGTTGGCGGTTACAGGTTTACCCTGGCCTACACTCTTGTTATTGAAGGCTCCGTTGCTGGCACCTACTGTCAGGACATCTCCTGCCACTAGGCCACTGCCAATGGCGGCATGGACCGTAGCATCGGCATTACCATCGTAGGTTTTGTTGTCGGCCGTAATGGCAAGTACCAGGGTCTTCTGCGTGATGTTGGCTGTGGTGCTAGCACTCGTGGAAGTGAGGCTGTAGTTGGAAGCAGCTGTGCCATTCAGAGCCACCGTTGCCGACACCGTTTTACCGTCGGCCACGTTCTTGTTGTTGAACACCGCACCGCTTACCGTAACGCCTACTGTTTCACTACCGATGAGGTCAGTGGCAGGCACAGTACCCGTAGCCGAAGCAGTAGGGTTACCGTCATAGATTTTGTCCTGCGCTGCGATAGCCGCGGTCAGTTGCTTGGCCGAGATGGCTGCCTTGGTGATGGCCGTAGCGCTTGCGGTGTAGTTGTCCCTGTCAGTACCAGCGAGGCTAAGACCTATGGCCGTTACGGTTTTGTTGGTGCCTACGTCTTTGGTATCGAACGTAGCCGAACCGCCCACCAGGGTTACTTCGTCATCCGAAATCTGCCCGGTCAGGCTGCGCGACTGGATAGTGGCGCTGGTGTTGCCGTCATAGGTTTTACTTTGTGCTGTGAATACCGGCGTGATGGGTTTGGGGGTAATGGCCGCCGTGGCGGTGGCGCTGGTATTGGCCGAGTAGTTGCCGGCATCGGCGCCGGCTTTGCTTACGCTGGCCGTAACCGTTTTGCCGGGAGCCACATTCTTATCACTGAATGTGCCGCCGTTGCTGCTCACCGTTACTACATCGTTGGCTACCAATCCGCTGCCCGAAGCCAAGACTGCAGAAGTGGCGGCCGTAGTATTTCCATCGTACACCTTGTTGGTAGCCGTCAGGGAAATAGCCAAGGGCCTCGTTGAGATAGCCGCCGTACTGGTAGCCGTGAGGTTGACCGAGTAGTTACCGGCATCGGCGCCGGCTTTGCTTACATCGGCCGTAACCGTTTTGTTGGGGCCTACATTCTTGTCGGCAAACAGGCCACTCGTAGCACTTACCGTTACTACATCATCGTCTACTAGGCCACTCGTGATGGAAGCCGTTACAGCTGCGTTCCGGTTGCCATCGTACACTTTGTCCTCAGCAGCAATGCCAATGGTCAGGGCTTTAGTGGTAATGGCGGCGGTAGTGGTAGCCGTGAGGTTGGCGGTGTAGTTACCGGCGTCGGTGCCGGTTTTGCTTACTTCCGCTGTCACGGTTTTGCCAGCGCCCACATTCTTGGTGTCAAACAAGCCGTTGCTGGCGCTTACGCTTACCGCGTCGTTGGGCACTAGGCCACTTGCAATAGAAGCCGTTACGGCTGCGTTCCGGTTGCCATCGTACGGCTTACTTGTAGCACTGATAGCAATGATCATTTCCTTGGCCGTAATGTCGGCTTTGGCGGTAGGGTTGGCAGCAGCCAAGCTGTAGTTGCCTGCGTCCGTGCCGGTCAGGCTGAAACCAGAGCCGGTTACGGTCTTTCCCTCACCCACATTCTTATCGGAGAAGCTGGCGGTGCCTGCCGAAAGTACCACCTGATCAGTGAGTAAAACCCCGGCCACTGAGCGGCCGGTGATACGCGTCGCGAGGTCACCGTTGTACACTCTGCTCGCCGCCGTGAAGGAAGGTGTCAGCTCAGCCTGGGTGATAGTGGCCGTGGTAGCGGCCGAGCCAGACGTCAGGCTATAGTTGTTGCTGATTGCCCCACTGCTCAGTGCCACCGTAGCGGTTACAGGCTTGGAGTTTCCAACCTGCTTGTCATTGAACTGCGCATTAGTCACTATTACTGATACCGCATCGTTTCCTACCAGATCGGCCGCTGCCACACTGCCGGTAGCCTGAGCGGCCAGAGTAGCATCGTACACCTTATTCTGAGCCGCGATAGATGCCGTCAGAGGTTTGCGCGTGATGGCGAAAGTGCTACCCGAGGCCAGGCTTAGGCTGTAGTTGGAGCCCAGGCTCAACGTCCCCAGAGAAATGGCATAAGTATTTACCAGTTCGCCTTCAGCACGGATCAGCTGTCCGGAGAAGCTGTCGCCGCTGATTTTGGTGCCGGTCGTAATCGTGTAGGCTAG
The DNA here is from genome assembly GCF_900187375.1 of Hymenobacter gelipurpurascens. Classification (NCBI taxonomy): domain Bacteria; kingdom Pseudomonadati; phylum Bacteroidota; class Cytophagia; order Cytophagales; family Hymenobacteraceae; genus Hymenobacter; species Hymenobacter gelipurpurascens. The sequence goes on from NZ_FYEW01000001.1 coordinate 1,943,959, forward strand.
TACAGGATCCGTAGTGGTGCCGTACACTTTGCCCTGCCCCACAGTGGCCGTCACCACAAGGGGGCGGGCCGTGATATCGGCAGTAGCCACGGCGGTGCTGTTGGCTGTGTAGTTGCCAGCATCCGCGCCCGTCAGGCCTAGGCCAGTCGTCGTGACGGTTTTACCGGTGCCCACATTTTTGTCGGCAAACGTTGCGCTGCCACCAGTTAGAGAAACTACGTCGTTGGTCACTACCCCGTCCAGCGTGCGGGTGGCAATATGGCCTGCAGTGTTCCCGTCGTACTCCTTGTTGTCAATAGTTATGGAAGCCGTAAGGTCTTTCGCCGTAATGTCGGCGTTGGCCGTGGCTGAAGTGGCCGACAACCGGTAATTATGCGCTGCGGCGCCAGTCAGGGCCACCGTAGCTGTTACCGTTTTATTGGTACCTACCTGTTTGCTAGCGAAAGCCGCATTGCTTACTGCCACTATCACCTCATCCCTGCTAACTACATCGGCGGGAGGTACGCTGCCGGTTGCGGTTGCTCCTAGGCCACCATCATACACTTTATCAGTGGCTGCAATAGATGCCGTGAGGGCTTTGGCCGAAATCGTGAACTTCACGTTGGGCGTGAAGGTCAGGGCATAGTTGCTGCTCAACGCCAGGCTACCCTGCGTGATATCGTAATCGCCTACCTGGCTTCCTTCGCCTCTGGATAAGTTACCCGTGAAGGCATCGTTTCCTACCAATGTTACTGGCTCATAGGCCAGTGCGGGCTCCGTAGCTCCGTAGATTTTGCCTTGTCCTGCTGCTGGCGTTACCGTTACGGCTTTAGGGGTAATGGTGAAATTGTTGGGTAAGTAGGTAACCAAATAGTTAGTTACTGTGGAAGCATTGTTCGTCTTGCTGTTGATTGACAAACTGCCTTTACCAATAACGTAAGCACCGATGTTGCTGCCTCCAGCCCGACTCAATGTGCCAGTAAAAGCATCGACACTGGCCAGGCCACTGCCACTTACGGTATAGGTGAAGCTCGACGGCTCAGGGTCGCCATATACTTTCGTTTGCCCCTCATTCGCGGCAATGGTAATCGGACGAGCCGTAACGGCCAGCGCCGTAGCATTACCAGCAGCCTGCCCGAAAGTATAGTTGCCATATCTGGCTTCTAGGCCAGTGCCAGTAACCTCATACTCGCCAACCGGGCTAGAAGCATCGGCTACTGAGGTAAAGCTGACGGTTCCGGTGGTAGCAGTCTCAGCGGTTTCCGTTTCTACGAACCCCGTTATGGTACCTGTAAGTGTACCATTTGGGTCACCATACATCCGCGAAGCATCATTTGCTGCGTAAGTGAGTGTAGCAGGCGTGATAGTAGCGGTGGCCGTTGGGTTGGTAGCAGGCAGGCTGTAGTTATCGGCCTGTGCTCCACCCAGCGTAAAGCCGCTGGCCGTTACCATTTTGCTGGTGCCAACATTTTTGGTCGCAAACGTAGCTGCACCATTCTCCAGCGTTACCACATCGGGGCTGATAATTCCCGAAAGGCTTCGGGTCAGGATTTCCGCTTCTGTGGTGCCATCATATACTTTGCTCTTGGCCGTGAAAGTCGGCGTGAGAGTTGCCGCTGTAATGTTAGCGGTGGTGCTGCCCGTGGCAACTGGCAGGCTGTAGTTGTCGGCGGCATCTCCTATAAGGACCACATTCGCAGTTACTGGCTTGTTGTTGGCTACGTTCTTATCGCTGAAGTATGCATTGCTTACTTCCACTCCTACCACATCACCAGCAGCAAGCGCACCGGCAGGCACGCTACCGACCGCTGACGCTGTTGCGTTGCCATCGTAGGTCTTGTTGCTGGCAGTAATGGTGGCCGTGAGGGCTTTGGCCGAGATGCTGGCTGTAGTAGTCGCCGTAGGGTTAGCGGTGTAGTTATCGGCATCAGCACCAGCTTTGCTAACTGTAGCTGTCACGGATTTCCCTGTGCCCACATTCTTGTCATCGAATTGGCCATTAGCAGAGCTTACCGTTACTACATCGTTGGTCACTAGGCCACTCTCAATCGTTGCCTGCGTGGTAGCAGCAGCTGAGCCATCGTAGGGCTTATCCGCAGCTGTGATCCCAATCTCTAGGGTCTTAGCCGAAATAGTAGCAGTTGCAGAAGCGGTGTTGGAGGACAGGCGATAGTTGCCTGCATCTGTGCCACTCAGTTCTAGGCCAGTCACCGCAACCGTTTTGTCGGTGTCTACCGTCTTATCGGCAAATACCGCCAAACCTCCTGTTAGGCTCACCGCATCTCCACTTATTTTGCCTATTAGTGAGCGAGTGGCCAGCGTAGCACTAGCATTACCATCATACACTTTATTGCTTACCGTAACAGAAGGCGTCAGGGCTTTGGCCGTAATGGCAAAGCTAGCTCCCGGGGCCAAGGTCAGCGTATAGTTTGTACCAGCCGATAAGTTGCCGATAATGTAAGCGTAAGGGCTACCAGCTACCGTATTGCCTTGAACTCTCGACAGGCTACCGCTGAAAGCAGTGTTTGGCAAAGACCCACTATTATCGAATGTAAAGGCAGGATCTAAAGCGCCATATTCTTTGCTCTGTCCGTCTTTGGGCGTTACTGTAACCGACTTCGGATTGATCTGGAGGGTGCCGGTAGCTGTGCCCGCGTAATCTGCATTGACCAAGGTGCCCACCACCGTATAACTCCCTGCATCTACAGGCTCGGCAACAGAAGCCGTGCCTTGCGAATATGTGTAGGTGAAGGTGCTTGCTCCTTGTGCATTAGTTTCGGCTGTGGCTGACTTTACGTTTCCATCGTAGGTCTGAACCAAGCTGCCCAACGTTACGCTGGCAGTAGCCTTATTGATAGAAAGTGTGGCGGCAGAACTGGTAACTGAAGGAGCGCAAGTACCACTAACTACTACATAGTAGTCGCCGGCATTGCTGCTCGTGATAGATGGAATAGAGTACGTGTTTGACGTCGCGCCAGCTAATGCATTCTGCGTACTTGGTGTACCCTTATACCACTGATACGTCAGGCCAGTACCGGTAGCCGCAACGGAAAAGCTGACGGCCTCCCCCACCGTTTTGTTAACTGATTGCGGTTGACCACTCGTACTGATTGCAGGCAACTCATTTACGTTTACAACTACGGAACTCGAAGGAGCAGAAGGACAGTACCCTGTGTTCGCAATTGCATTGACTGTGTAAGAACCAGCCACAGAAGCCGTGTATGTAGCCGACGTAGCGCCCGGAATAAGGTTACCATCTCTGTACCATTGCAACGTGGCGTTTGGAACACTCGAAGTCACCAAGGCAACACTAGCACCGGGGCAGATAGTAGTTGCGCCCTGAGCAGTAATGGAAGGAGTACCAACATTTGGGTTTATGCTGACAGCCGTGGCTGCCGAAGTAGCTGAACAGCCACTGGCATTCCTCACCGTTACCGAATAATTACCGCTGATACTTACTGTAATGGCTTGGGTGGTTGCGCCATTGCTCCACAAGTAGCTAGTGCCTGCAGAAGCAGTTAACGTAACAGATCCTCCGGAGCAGACGGCGGTTGGGCCGCTGGCTGTCACAGTTGGAGTAACTGGCGAATTGACTTTAGTCTGAATACCGCTGCTGGTTGCGGAACAGCTATTACTAGTCACTTTTACCGTGACAGTCTGGTTGTTGCTTAGGCCAGTTGTAGTATAGGTATTAGAGGTGCTTGCAGCTCCTACGGATGCTCCATCAACAAAGAACTCGTAAGATGCGCCTGCAATTATAGCGGCTGTGAAGGTGACAGATTCGCCAGCGCAGATTGTATTATCGACGTCACTACTGCTTAGCGTTGCGGTAGGCGTAGTTACCCTTATGGAAACGCTGTTACTAGTAGCCGGGCTACCTGTCACACAGGCAGCATTAGAAGTCATTACACAAGTAACAGCGTCATTGTTTGCTAACGTGCTGCTGGTGAAAGCACTTGCGGTTTCACCAGCCACTATGCTACCGTTTACTCTCCACTGGTAGGTAGGTGTATTGCCACCGTTAGTAGGTGTAGCCGTAAACTTTACAGAGGTGCCTGAGCAGATAGTTGTTGTCGAGGCAGCAATATTCACGCTTGCCGGCACCACTGGATTAATAGTCAGGACAGATTGACTAATGCCCACTGTTGATCCAGAAACTACCCTAATTCTATAGCGTGTATCGCCTTGAACAAGGTCAGGGAGTTTTGGAGTTAATGTATAGCTTCCATCTTTATTTGTAAGTGCAGGACTTAGAGTGATAGGGGTTACCGGAAATGAACCATCCGGATTAGATAGCTCAGCTGTGTAGGTCTTATTGCCATTAAAACCGGATACGGTTATAGGCACATTTATCGTTGACCCAGCGCAAAATGGACTACCAGTAATAGTACCTGTTGTGATTGTTTGCCCAAAGACCGGAGCAGTAAACAGGAGGAATAGCAGGAACAGCAAGAACCCGTAGGCCTTGAGGTGTATCCCGCTTTGGGGGGTAGGTAGATGTATACGCATAGGTGTGCTAGGAGAAGGTTTGGCTAAGTAGAAGCAGTAGAAAAGTTCAAAAAACAATAGGCTTCCTATCCAGTTCACCGCTGGATTGCTGGGTTTACCTCAAGTTCATAAACTCTATTATAGAGCCAATTTATTAGTATTTTCTTTATAAAAAATATAATCATCAATAATAATATTGTTTTATATCAAGTTTTAATTCGCTTTATTAAGGAGTATAAAACTATTCATAGACTTATGATTATAACGTGTTGATAAACCTAATGAAGCAGTTAGCTTGGGCTGTTTGAGGCTTTTTTAGTTGTGGAGTCCCTATCCATGCCCAAGCAGTCCGCTGATGATTCTTTATGAGTGGTACTGCTTTCTACCAAGCCATAGCATGATGGCTTACATGGTGCAAACAAGCAACTCCCTTGCTCTTCTTACTTGTTACCAAGAGGCAGTGATTTCCCTTTTACCAGACACACTAGCTTAGGCACACGTCAGGAAGAGAAAAGAATGTTCCTCGCTACCTTTCTTACTTTACGTCCACATAAATCCATAAATTCGATCTGACTGCCGAAAAACAAGGGGGTGAGCAAAGTGCCAAGCCTTTGCAGAAAATACTGGAAGGAAGTAGCACGGAGCACCATTCCTCACGTGAACTGACCTGTGTTTCACAGCATGCTGCACTCAACAATGTTGAAGCTTATGAATCGGTAAAGGATCCAAACAAGTGAGGCCGTGAGCACAAGAAAAGTGTGCTCACGGCCCTCAATAGTGTCTAAAAATTGTACGTTACCCCTCTATTAACCCATTAGGCCATAAACATTATTAAACTAATATTTATGCCAGAAAGTCCTCTAGAGTTCTAATTTTTATGCTTTGATGAGAAATAATTTTAGCAAATGAGTTATCCTTAAAGGCTTCCTTGATTCAGTCCTATTTCCTTAACGTCACCTCCGGTGCTTTGCGTGAATCAACTCTACATCAGTGAGTTGCTGGGGAAACCAGACCGTCATTTCGCATTTGCCGCGGTTACCCCAGGCGTAGTAGGGAATGGGCATTAAGGTTTGACGGGTGGTGTTGATGGAGTTGTTGGCGACATCTACTTGCACGGCGGGTACTAGTGGCCCTAAGCTGCATGATGCCGTTGAGCACCTCAGGCTGGTAGTTGCTGGTGAAGGCGGTGGCACCCGGCATGATGAGGTTGCTGGCTTTGCCGTTGTTGTCTTTCCACTCGGCGCAGTATACTACCGGGCCGCGCTGCAGGGCCACTTTGCCTAGGTCGTCCTGCACCTTTGGGCTGGCCACAACCTGGCGCACTTCCATAGGCAGATTCACTTCTACCACGTCGTTCTTGTGCCACTTGCGGGCCAGCACTGCGTAGCCGTTGCGGGTGGTGTAGGCCCCTGGTTTGCCGTTCACGCTGATGCTCACCTTCTCATCAGAAGTGGTGGCGAAGCGGTACAGATCAGAGGGCACGGTGCCACCCGTCACGTACAGCTTCTTCGACACCATATTCTGCCAGATGCTGTCCACGGCGGCCAGCATCTTCTGGTCGCCGGTGAGGGCGGCTACAACGGCCATGGCGGAGTACAGGTACTCGGCGCGCACGGCGTGGCCTACTGCTTCCTTCTGATCTACCACGGGCTTGTGGTCCTGCCAGTACGAGCCGTTTTTCCAGGCGTCGGGGCTTTTGGGGTCGTAGCCGTTGTGCTTGCCGCGCTCTTCCAGAAAGAACTTGGCGGTGCTGAGGTACTCGGGCTTGCCCGTCACGCGGTAGAGCTTCACCAGGCCCATCTCCACAATCTCATGGCCAGGAGCTACTCCCCTCTTGCCAGGCCCGAAAACCGAGCACACCAGGTCGGTATTTTTGAGGGCGATGTTGAGTAGGTTCTTCTTGCCGGTGGCCTCTTAGTGGGCCACGGCGGCTTCGTAGAGGTGGCCGAAGTTGTAGAGTTCGTGGCTAAGCTCCCGCTCCTTTACTCAGCGCTCCGGCCCGGCCCATTCGTGCGGGTGAGCGGGGTCGATGGTGCAGGCGGTGTAGAGGTAGCCATCGGGTCCCTGAGCGGCGGCTACCTTTCTGATCAACTCGTCCATGTACGCATCCAGCTTCTCATTGGGGTAAAGCTTGAGCGAGTACGAGGCGCCTTCTAGGGTCTTGTAAATGTCACTATCATCAAAGGGAAAGATGGTGGCAAACTTGCCCTTCTTTGCCGCCATCTCGAAGTTCTTCACCCGATTCGTAGCCTCACACCGCTGAAACGAGGCCGGAATCGTGACATCGGTATTGGTTTTTAGCCGTGGCAGCCAGAAGTTGTCCGCCAGTTTCACCTTCGTGAAGGATATGGCCTGAATCGGGTAGTCGGAGTGCTTAATGGATTGCGCTAGGCCACTGCTGCTGAGCAGGCTGGCAGCCACGAGAGACGGAAAAAGGCCTTTCATAGAAACGGTGTAGAGACGCCGCACTGCTGATTACTTCTTGGCTTTTGAGAGTCGATACAGCTTAGCACCGTGGCGCCGCACGTATGGCGCAAATTCTCCGGTTACCTGGCCTAGCGGTTTTCCCGCCCATAAATCCTGCACAGTATACGCTCCAGACAGGCCTAGCTGAGCCAGCGCCACAGGTACTTTTGCAGAATCGGTGGGCATGGGGCGAAATGGGTTCTTGGTGTACACCAGAAACTGCAGCGTACCGCCGGTATTTTGGGCAGCGCCAGCAGCGTCCAATCCAGCCGTAGCCCGGAAGCGGGTGTAGCCGGCGGGCAGGTCGTATTCAATCATGGAGTTGGAGTGCGTTCCAATACCCTACTCATACTTCTTGCCGGCCACCATCAACTCCGCTCCCGACACGCTTTTATTGGCCGTTACCTGGCCCCAACCGGCCGAGGCGGCTTTCCAGGGAAGCGAGCTGAGCGAAACGGTTTTCGTGCCATTGCTGAGCACAGGGTTGAGCCAATCGGCGTGGTCCCAGGCAATGTCGTCGCCGCCGTCGCGCACGTTGAGGTAGAGCTTGGTGGCGCCCATGATGTCTATATCAACTGTTTGGCTCTGGCCGGGCGTCTGGCGCGCGATGATGTTGCTGGCCCAGGCGGCTTCGCTGGCAGGGGCCAACTCCTGATCCTGGGCATTGAACAGGCCTAGGAACTTGTCGCCGGTTGCGGGGTCGTCGGCAGTCCAGGCAATCAGGTTGTCTTTGCGGAAAAGCTGGCGGTTGTTGGTGCTGTTGCGGTGCAGGGCCAGCACCTCCTTATTGGTGAGCAACGATAGCGTGAAGGTGTCGTTGCTGGGCAAATCGCCGCCGAACATGAGCGGAGAGCGGAAGATGCTCCAGAGGCTCATGAGCGTGTACTGCTCGTCGTGGGTAAAGCGGGTCATGCGGTCGTCGCCGCGCTCCGCCCGGATGCCGAGGCGGCCCAACGGCAGCATATCGGCATCGGGGAAAGCGCCGGGCCGGATGTAGGGAGCCCAGCGGTTGCAGACGTCGAAGTGCTCCTTCAGCTGCTCCCAGCTGTCCCAGAAATCTCCGACGGTGCGCCACATATTGGCGTGGGCCTGCACGTGCTTAGCTTCGGCAATGGGCGTTTCGCCGGGCGAGGTGCTGAGCACAATCTGACGCCCCGAAAGGTCAATGGCCTTCCGGATCATCTCCACCTCCGGCTTGTGGTACGGCGACGACAAATCATCCACTTTCACAAAATCGACGCCCCAGGAAGCGTAGAGCCTGAACAGGGAGTTGTAATACTCCTGCGCCCCTGGCCTACCGGCTACCACCGTGTACATATCGTGAAGCCAGCCAGCCTGTCCTTCCTTGGAGTAGATATCGGCGGCCGTGGCTTTGCTCCCGAGGATGGGCAGCTTGCGCTGCACCGCTACCACCGGCACGCCGCGCATGATATGGATGCCGAACTTCAGGCCCTTGGCGTGCATGTAGTCAGCCAGCGGCTTGAAGCCCTTCCCTCCTGCCGCCGACGGAAACCGATTTGGGGCGGGCACAAAGCGGCCATACGCGTCAATATTCCAGTCGGGGTTCTGCTCGTTGTAGCCGTGGGCCGTGTCATTGCCCACGTACCACCGGATATCCACCACCACGTATTTCCAACCGCTGCTTCTGAGATTAGCAGCCATGTAGTCGGCGTTGGCTTTCACCTCGGCTTCCGTTACGGTGGGGCCATAGCAGTCCCAGCTGTTCCAGCCCATGGGCGGCGTGAGGGCCCACTGGTGGAAATCGGGCTTGGCGGGCGCATTCTGGGCCGTAGCAGGCAGGTGGACTAGGCCACTTAGCAGCGCTATTCCCCACAATCGGCAGACACAGGTTTTCAGCATAGCAAGAGAAATCAAGAACAGATACTTTCTAACAACGCAACTATCTGTTTAACAGGATACATCCTATGCACAAACGATTGTGTTGACCTATAAAAAAGAAGGGCGGTTGATGACCGCCCTTCTTTGTGGTTGCTAGGCCAGTGAAGTTACCAGAATTTCACGTAAAGCGCCGTAATCATGAGCAGCGTAATGACGATAAGGGTCATGATTTGCGGGCTCACTTTGAACATGCTCGAATCGACTTCGATAGCGCGCGGATTCACGCGGGGGCCAGCCAAGCTCATGGCAATCATCAGGGCGAAGGTGAAGGCAAACGAGAGACCCATGCAGATCAGGAAGGGAATTTCGTAGCCCCCTTTACCATTCGGGAAAGCGGTGTAGAACCACGTTTCGGGACCGAAAACAGCGGTAGCGTAGTTGTTGAAGAACACCGAAAGAATGAAGCCCGACAGGATACCGGCAATGGCCGCCGGCGCCGTGGTGCGCTTCCAGAACAGGCCTAGGATAAACACAGCCACGATACCGGGCGAAATGAAGCCCGTGTATTTCTGGATGTAGGTAAATCCGCCTTCACCACCAATACCCAGCAAGTCTTTCCAGGTAAGCATGATAGCCATTACCATGGCGGCTAACACCGTCATGCGGCCCACCCATACTAGCTGCTTCTCATCCGACTCGGGGCGCATGTAGCGCTTGTAGATATCGAGGGTGAAGATGGTAGAGATGGAGTTGGCTTTGCCGGCCAGCGAAGCCACAATGGCCGCCGTGAGAGCCGCCAACGATAGACCTTTCAGGCCGTTGGGCAGGAAGGTCAGGATAGCAGAGTACGCGTTGTCGGCGTTGAATGCGCCCGTGGAGGACATTTCGGCCTGCAGGCTGCCGTTTTTGTGCAGCACGTAGGCCGCAATACCGGGCAGCATCACAATCACCGGCATCAGTAGCTTCAGCATACCCGCGAACAGAATACCGGTACGGGCCGTCTTAAGGTCGGCGCCCAGGGCGCGCTGCGTGATGTACTGGTTACAGCCCCAGTAGTTGAGGTTCACAATCCACTGGCCGGCGGCGTACATCGCAATGCCGGGCACCATCAGGTACTTATTGATTTCCACCTGCGGCGTGGCCGCGGTCGGTTTATCAAATATCATGTGGAAGTGGTCACCGGCGTCGCTCATCATGGCGTTGAAACCCGCAATGGCGCTGCTACCCAAGCCGAATTTCTCGCTCACCAGCGTGAGGGCCAGGTAGGTGGTAGCCAGGCCACCCACAATAAGAACCGTCACCTGCACTACGTCGGTGTAGCCTACCACTTTCATGCCGCCCAGCGTGATGATGAGGGCAAACACGGCCAGGGCCACCATAATCAGGTGGAAGCTTTCGCCGCCGCCTACCAGGTTGCTGATGGCCAGCGCGCCCAGGTACAGAATGGATGTCAGGTTAACGAGCACATACAGGAACAGCCAGAAAATACTCATAATCAGGCTCAGGGCCGCGTTGTAGCGCTGCTCCAGAAACTGCGGCATGGTGTAAATCTTCTGCTTGAGGTAAATCGGCATGAAGAAAACCGCCACGATAATGAGGATAATGGCCGCTACCCATTCGTAAGCAGCCACAGCCACCCCTACCTGGAAACCGTTGCCCGACATACCGATGAACTGCTCGGCCGAGATGTTGGAGGCAATCATGGAAGCGCCGATGGCCCACCACGTTAGGGAGCCTTCCGCGAGGAAGTAGTCCTTGGTGTCCATCTGTGCCTTTTGCTTGCTACGGTACACGTAGTAGCCGTAGGCCGATACGCCTACGATGTAAACCAGAAAGACCGCTAGATCCAGCGTGTTAAAAGCGTTTTGCATGCGGGAGTGGGAATCCTATAAGAGTATGTGTTGGAAATACGAAAGTGGGAAGTACTGACATTAATCTGATAAAACCGCCTGCCCAAGTGGGCTCGCCAAAAAACTGACAAACGGCCAAAAGAACTGTCCTGCTTCGGTACTCCTGGCACGACAGTTCATTTAGTAGCAGACTGGCCTAGCGCTGGCTGAAGGCCACGTCGTTGTAGCGCAGCTCGTTTTTGAAGGTGCGCAGCTTGGTCTCGTCATCGATGATGAGGTACTCGATGCCGGCCATTTCGGCGAAGTCTTCGAGGTACTCGCTCGTCAGGTTTTGGCTGTAGCCGGTGTGGTGGGCACCGCCGGCGTAAATCCAGGCGGCAGCGCCTACGCTCAGGCTGGGCTTCACTTTCCAGAGCACGCGGGCCACGGGCAGCTTCGGCAGATCCTGCTCGGGCGCCACGGCTTCCACCTCGTTCACAATCATACGGAAGCGGTGGCCTAGGTCCACGATGGTCGCGTTGAGGGCCGAGCCGGCGGGGCAGTTGAACACCAAACGGGCCGGATCGGCTTTGCCGCCGATGCCCAAGGGGTGCACTTCTACCTTCACTTTACCTTCCGCAATGGTGGGGCAGATTTCCAGCATGTGCGAGCCCAGCACCTGCTCGTTGCCGGGCTGGAAGTGGTAGGTGTAATCTTCCATGAAAGAGTTGCCGCCGGGTAGGCCACTGCCCATCACTTTCATGGCGCGCACCAGCGCGGAGGTTTTCCAGTCGCCTTCGCCGCCGAAGCCATAGCCTTCTGCCATCAGGCGTTGGGTTGCAATGCCGGGCAGCTGCGCCATGCCGTGCAAGTCCTCAAAGGTGTCGGTGAAACCGATTGCCTTGTTGTCTTGCAGGAACTGGCGCATGCCCACTTCAATTTTAGCGGCTTCGCGCAAGGAGTCGCGCTGGCTACCACCTTCTTTTAGGTCGGCGCCCAGCTCGTATTCCTGCTCATAGGTGGTCAGCAAGTTGTTCACCTGCTCGTCGCTTACGGCATTGATAACGGCTACCAGGTCACCGATGCCATAGGTGTTCACGCTGTAGCCAAACTTCAGCTCGGCTTCCACTTTGTCGCCTTCCGTTACGGCTACATAGCGCATGTTGTCGCCGAATCGCACGATGCGCGCACCCTGCCAATCGGCCCAGGCGCAGGCGGCACGGCTCCAGATGCTGAGGCGCTCATGCACATCAGCGCTCTGCCAGTGGCCTACCACCACTTTGCGCTTGAGGCGCAACCGAGCCCCAATGAAGCCGAACTCCCGGTCGCCGTGCGCCGACTGGTTAGTATTCATGAAGTCCATGTCGATGTCGCCCCACGGAATGTCGCGGTTGAACTGGGTGTGCAGGTGGGCCAGCGGCTTCTGCAGAATCTTCAGGCCGTTGATCCACATTTTGGCTGGCGAGAAGGTGTGCATCCAGGCAATGAGGCCTACGCAGTTGGGCGTGGTGTTGGCTTCCTGCACCAGCTTGGTAATGCCATCGGGACCGGTCAGCACGTCTTTATACACTATCTTAATAGGTAGCGCCTGGCCTAGCGCCTCAGCAATCTGCTGGGAGTGCTGGGCTACCTGCTCCAGCGTTTCGGGGCCGTACAGATGCTGGCTGCCCGTGATGAACCAGGCTTCGTATTGGGAAATGTCAATCATGATATCGGGAAGTAAAAACCTTAAGAAGGTCTAGAAAATCGATTGTGAAATATTGAAACCCTTAGGGGATTGACTGGAGGCATGTGGCTTAGAACGACACCAGCAGACAGTCATCCTGAGCGCAGTCGAAGGATCTCGCTCGCGCCGTTTGAGTCAGCATGGCAACATCAGCACGCGAGATGCTTCGACTGCGCTCAGCATGACGTTCTGGTGTAGTTGTTCTAGCCCAGTCGACCACTCCTAACCCCTCCTTGCTTGATGCGCAACATCATCTGAGGAGGAGAACTAGTTTCTACCCCTAGCTTTGGCCGTAGTAGGAATGCACGCCATGCTTGCGCTCGTAGTGCTTCTGAATCAGAGCTTCTTTGAGGCGGGGCACATCGGGGCGGAGTGTGCAGCTGAGGTAGGCCATGCGGGCTACTTCTTCCAGCACGGCGCTGTGGTACACTGCTTTTTCTACCGTTTTGCCCCAGGTGAAGGGCGCGTGGTTACTGAGCAGGACCATTTCCACTTCCTCCGGCGAGAGGCCGCGGCGTTGAAACTCGTTGATGATCTGCCAGCCGGTCTGGTGCTCATAATCGCCGGCAATCATGGCGTCGCTCATCGGCGGCGCGCACGGAATATCAGCGGTAAGATGGTCGGCGTGCGTGGTGCCGAGAATCGGAATGTCCATCTGCGCTTGCGCCCAGGCCGTGGCATAGGTGGAGTGCGTGTGCACGATGCCGCCAATATGCTCCCAGTGGCTATAAAGCACCGCGTGGGTTTTAGTATCCGAAGAAGGGCGCTTCGTGCCTTCTACAATGTTGTTGGCGAAGTCGACGATGACGATATCCTCGGCCTTCAAGGTGGCGTAGGGCACGCCGCTGGGCTTGATGGCAAACACGCGCTTCTCGCGGTCTACCACGCTGGCATTGCCGAAGGTGAACAGCACCAACCCTAACTCGGGCAGCTGCATGTTGGCCTCGTAGCAGGCCTGCTTTAACTCCTGAAACTGGCTCATGCTTGGTCTACAAGTTCGGTTTCGGCTACTTCACCGGCGCGCTGCTCGGTAGCTTGTTCTACATACTGCCCAAAGGCCTGGTACTGCTCGTAGCGGCGCTGATAATCTGCGACACGCTCTGGGTTAGGCGTGTAGTTTTCGGCAAAACCATTGCCCATGGCCTTCTGCGCCGTCACCACATCAGGATGTATGCCGGCAGCTACGGCGGCGTACATGGCCGAGCCCAGCGCCGGCGCCTGGTCGGACTCTGCCACCTTAATAGGGCGGTTTAGCACGTCGGCCAAGGTCTGCATCATGAATCCCGACTTCTTAGCCACGCCGCCTAGGCCTATTACCTGCTTGATTGGAATACCTTCCTGCTCAAAGCGCTCCACAATTTGCTTAGAGCCGTAGCAGATAGACTCCACCAGTGCCCGGAAAATCTGAGGTGCCGAGGTGCCCATGGTCAGATTCATGATGGCGCCTTTCAAGGCTTGGTTGGCATCGGGTGTGCGGCGGCCGTTCACCCAATCCAGAGCCAGCACTGCCGACTCCTCGGGGTTTACGGAAGCGGCTGCAATGTTCAGCTCAGCCATCATGTTGTCACTGAGTTCTGCGAGCAAGGCCTCCCGTTGCTCTGGCGTCAGAATCGATGATTTGGGCAGCAGCGTACGCAAGGGCCATTCGATTACGCCCCGAAACCAGGCTAGCAAATCACCGACAGCGGATTGCCCGGCTTCTAGGCCTAGCATGCCCGGAATCACGGAGCCATCAACCTGGCCGCAAATGCCGGGCACCAGCTTCCCTCCTACTTCGTCCATAGGCGCTACCACGATGTCGCAGGTAGAAGTGCCCATCACCTTCACCATCGAATACGCTTCGATTTCGCCGGCTACGGCACCAGCGTGGGCATCAAAAGAACCTACTGCTACTACGGTGTTGGTGGTGAGGCCGAGGCGCTGAGCCCACTCTTCGGAGAGCGTGCCGGCTACTTGGTCGGCGGTGTAGGTTTCCTCGAACAGCCGCTCGCGTAGGCCACCTAACTTGGGTTCTAGTAGGGTCAGGAACTCTTCGGAGGGCAGGCCGCCCCAGCTCTCGTGCCACATGGCTTTGTGGCCGGCGGCGCAGCGGCTGCGCTTAAACGTTTTCAGGTCGCCGCCGGTGAGCAGCAGCGTCAGCCAGTCGCAGTGTTCCATCCAGGAGTACGCGGCTTTTGCTACGCTGTCATCCTCGCGGACTACGTGGGCAATTTTGGCCCAAAACCACTCGGAGGAATAGATACCGCCCTCAAACTGGGTGAAATCTTTGCCACCCCAAGTGCGGGCTTTGTGGTTGATTTCGGCGGCTTCGGGCAGAGCAGTGTGGTCCTTCCAGAGTACGAACATGGCGTTCGGGTTCTCCTCGAAGCCAGGCTTCAGGGCTAGTGCTACACCATACTCATCTACCGGACCGGGTGTAGAGCCAGTAGTATCCACGGCGAGGCCAACAATCTGCTCGGCGGGCACGTTCTGCGCCACCCGGCGTACGGTAGTCTCCAGGCCTTCGATGTGGTCGAGGGGGTGCTGACGGAACTGGTTTTTGGTGGCATTGCAGTAGCGCTGCTCTTTCCAGCGAGCGTACGGGTGCACGGCCTGGGCAATTTCCTGGCCGGTATGGGCATTCACCAGCACGGCCCGCACGGAGTCAGAGCCGTAGTCGATGCCGATAACGTAAGTTGGATTCATGGCTGGGATAGTTCGTCGTGAGACAGCGCGCAATTACCGGCGCACGCCGAATTTATAGGTGGTCGTAGAATGCAGCGTCTGGCCGGGCTTCAGGATCGTGCTTGGGAACTTGGGCTGGTTGGGCGAATCGGGGAAGTGCTGGGTTTCCAGGCAGAAACCGGCGTGCTGGCCGTACACCTGGCCACCTTTGCCCTTCAGGGTGCCATCCAGGAAGTTGCCGGTATAGAACTGCACCCCCGGCTCGGTGGTGCGCACCTCCATGGTGCGGCCCGTGGTGGGCTCATACACGGTGGCCGCCGCGTGCATACCACTGGTTTCGTTGAGCACCCAGTTGTGGTCGTAGCCGCCCGGCACCTGCCCAATCCGCTCGCTGATGGTGTGCGGGGTGGTAAAGTCGAAGGGCGTGCCTTTCACGGGGCGCAGTTCACCGGTGGGAATCAGGCCGGCATCGACTACGGTGTAGCGGTCAGCCGGAATGGTGACCTGGTGGCCTAACACGTCTTTGCCGCCGCTCAGGTTGAAGTAGGCGTGGTTGGTCAGGTTGACAGGCGTGGCCTTATCGGTGGTAGCGGAGTAGTCGATGCGTAGCGCGTCGTCGCTGGTGAGCGTGTAGACCACTGTCACCTGCAGGTTGCCGGGGTAGCCTTCTTCGCCGTCTTTGCTCCGGTAGGTGAGCGTGAGCATTTGTCCATCGGCGGAGGTGCCGGGCTGGGCCTGCCACACGACTTTGTCAAAGCCTTTCTTGCCGCCGTGCAGCGTGTTCTCGCCGTTGTTGTTGGCCAGCGTGTACTCCTGGCCGTCCAGCGTGAATTTGCCTTTGGCGATGCGGTTGCCGTAGCGGCCAATCAGGGCGCCGAAG
This sequence comes from Hymenobacter gelipurpurascens, assembly GCF_900187375.1. NCBI lineage: Bacteria > Pseudomonadati > Bacteroidota > Cytophagia > Cytophagales > Hymenobacteraceae > Hymenobacter > Hymenobacter gelipurpurascens. Next base: position 1,959,830 of record NZ_FYEW01000001.1, read on the forward strand.
TAGGGGCCCGACTTGAGAAACGCGGGGCTCTGGTAGCCGCTCACGTTGTCAAACCCGAGCACCACATCGCCGAGCTTACCGGCCTTGTCCGGAACCATTAGGCTGGCAACCGTTCCGCCGTAGTTCGTGATGCTCACTTTCAGGCCGTGGGCGTTGGTGAGCGTGAACAGCTGCACCTCGGTGCCGTCCGTCGTCTTGCCGAAGGACGCCGAAGTTGGGGCAGCAGTAGTGGTAGTGTTGGTGGAATCCGTCATGGTTTGAGTGGTATCGGTGGCCGACTTCTCTGTTGAAGCTGACGGGTTGCAGCCAGCCAGAGCCAATAGGCCTACGAGACTCGCGGCGCTGCTGGTTAGCAGTCCGATGCGGTTGAGATTTGTCATGGGCGAGAGATCAGGGAATTTTAGTAGAAGCACACTAACAAATGGGGAATTTCTGCCTTATAGCATAAACCCTCCCTATAAGCGCCAAGGATAAAACAATGGATTGTGTAGAAATAAACAAATAGTACTCAACTGTATATCAACTATATACACAACACTATAAGCAGCACTATACTTCTACCAGCAGTCCTATTCTAGCGAACTAGAGTGTAAAGTAGAAAAAGCTTTTGAAAGAACACAATCGTTTGTGCACTTCTTCAAAAATATTGAGGCATAACAAGCCCCAAAAGGACCGTTTTACCTCAATATTCAACTTTACAAGACAGTAATCTTTTGTGTGAGTGAGCCGCTTTCGCGCTTAATATGCACCAGGTATAGTCCCGCTCGCAATGTAGCCGTAACGGCCAGAGAGGTCTGCGGCTTTGCGAACTCTTGGCTGTGTACAAGCCGGCTCCGCAAATCATACACTTCTACCAAGGTGGCTTCGGCAGTTTTCTGCTGGCCTAGGTCCACCGTGAATCCATTCCGGGACACCGGAACTGGGTACACGCTCACGCCAACCAGCTTTTTGCCAGGCGTGGCCGCCAAGGCTGTGCCACTGGCAGTCAGGCTCCAGCGCTGACAGCCGCAGCCGTTATAGTCCCAGAGGCCTAGTTGCTGGCCCGCAGTAGTCGACGCATTAGGCACCTCCACTACCCTATTGCCATTCACGGAAGCAAACACCAGCGTACCATCGTTGGCCCGGTCGATGCGGTATTGTTGGCACGGTAGGCCGGTGTAGGCGAAGAGCTGGAGCTTGGCGCCGGCATCGGGCGAGCAGCCAGCTACATCAGCGGCTAGGCCACCCAGGACATTCGTGATTTTGTATTCACCGTCGCCAAGGGCCGTGAAATCCCACCGCTGACAGTCCAGGCCAGATGGGGTGCCTTGGGCAATGATCTGGCCCGATGTGCCAGTGCAGCCCCAGGCATCCCAAACCAGGTTGCTATTCTGATTCTTGATTTCGTAGCGCCCCGCCGCCACCCAGTCGCGGCTGACGCTGGGCCACCCGACGCTGCTCCAGGTCAGTTTGGCCAGGCCTAGTTTAGGAGCACCGTTGTCGTCGCGGTCGTAGTAATGGTGTGAAAAGTAGCTTACGCCGTTCTCCTCAAAGATACCGCTATGGCCAGGCCCAATGTAGCGGCCCGAACGGCTCAGCACGGGCGTACCGCCGTTGTTGTTTAGGTCTACGCCATTCTGGTCCAGAAAAGGGCCAGTGGGCGAAGCAGAACGCCCGGCCACGATGTAATACGTGCTGGTTACACCGCTACAGCAGGCTCCACGATTGATGAACAGATAATAAAAACTGCCATGCTTCATGAGGTAGGCCGCCTCCGGGTTGCCGTTGGCTACTGCGAAGGCAGTATTACCCAACGCCTTGCCAGTAGTGGCGTTCAGTTGTGTAATCCGAATACCTCCGAAGAAAGAGCCGTACGACATCCAGACTTCGTTATTTGTGTCTTTGAATACCGCCGGATCAATGGCATTTACGTCGCTGCTGGTGTTGGTAGAAACCACTTCGCCCTGATCCTCCCACTTGTAGTTTGGGCTAGTGGGGTCCAGCGTGACGTTGGTGGCTAGGCCTATGGCCGACACCTTCGAGCCGAAGGTGGAACATGAGTAGTACAAGTGGTATTTACCGTTCAGGAAGATGCACTCCGGCGCCCAGAAATTCCCCTGAAAACCAGGCACTTTCGAGTTGATCCAGCCAGGATAGGCATTATTCACAAACACCGCACGAGGGCCCGGCGTCCAGGTAACCAGGTCAGTGGAGTACATGCTGTATATGCCCTGCCCGGTGGCGAAAATCCAGTATTTGTTGCCCTCCTTTACAATGTTCGAAGGGTCGTGCACGCCGGTGAGGCCTTGCAGGGCAAAAGCAGAGCCGCTAGGCCACCCCAGCAGCAAAACCAAGAATACGCTGAAATGAAGTAGGTGGCGCAAACGCCCGCCCGCTGCCGCAGCCTGGCGGGCTAAAAGTATCGGTGATGACATAGAATGGTGGGGTTATAACGCGCGGACTATCGTCACAGCTTTGGGAGCTGAGGTTACTCTCCGCTGGGTTTGATGATGGGGGCGCTAATGGCGACGGGTACGCCGAAGTTGGGCGTGCCATCGGCGTTCCAGGTGAACTTCTGCATGCGCGGGTTGCGCTTATCCACGCAGCCCTCGTTGGGGTTGGAGTTGGCGTGGTAGATAATCCAGTCTTCCTTGCCATCCTTGGAGGTGAAGAAGGAATTGTGGCCCGTAGCGTAGGCCCTGTTGGCGGCATCCTGGGAGAATACCGGCTTAGCCGATTTTTTCCAGGATGCCAGTAGCATCGGGTCGGCGGTAGCATCGGCGGTTAACTGGCCTAGGGCATATTGGTCGGTGCCGCAGAAACTGGCCGAATAAATCAGGAAGGTTTTGCCGCCGTGCTTCAGAATTTCCGGGCCTTCGTTTACATACGGGGGGCCTACATTTTCCCAGATATACTCAGGGTGTGAGAGTTCCACGCGCGGCCCGACCAGGGTCCAGGGGTTGCCCATCTGGGAGATGTAGATGCGCTGAATGCCATCCAGCCCGTTGTGGCCCGACCAGATGAAGTAGCGCTTGCCGTTTTGCTCCAGCACAGTCCCATCAATGGCCCAGAAATCTTCCGGTGAGCTGAACAACCTGCCTTTATCTAGCCAGGTACCGGTGGTAGGGTCGGCGGCATCGTTTTCCAGCACCCAGGTGCGCTGCCGGCCCAGGTCGGTGCCAGCGGGACCGGCCGAGTAGTAGATGTACCACTTACCATCCAGAAAATGCAGCTCCGGTGCCCACAGGTTGCCAGCGGCATTTCCGGTGCTCGGCGGCGTCCAGACAACTTTGCTTGGGGCAGTGCGCAGCTCCGACATGTTCGCCGTTTTCCAGATTTCCAGCCGGTTATTGAGCGTGTGCATGTAGTAGTAAAACCCATCTTTTTGCGTCACCCATGGGTCGGGGCCCGAAGCCAGCAGCGGATTGGTAAAGGTGGTGGCTGTAGTAGGCGACGCTACTACCGGTGGCACAACAGGCGCGGGCGTCTGCTTGGTCTGTTGGCAGGCTGAAGCCGACAATAGCAACCCGCTAAGCAGTACGTAGGCCAGTCGAGAGATACTTCTCATGAAAAACAGAATAGAAAACGGCCGCTTATGCACCAGTCCAGAAGAAAAACAGCCGCTCCCGGTTCTGGCCTGGAGCGGCTGTTTTTCGTTCATTCAGGATTAGTAGCCAGGATTTTGCTTTACGTTAGGATCGATGTCGATATCCGACTGCGGAATGGGCAGCAGCTTCGATTTGCCAATCACAAAGTTGCCGAAGTCCACGTCGCGGGTTTTCAAGTCATCAATGCCGGTCTGGTTGTCGAGCAAGCCCCACCGGATGATATCGTACCAGCGCTGACCTTCGCCAGCCAGCTCCCTGGCGCGCTCATTGCGCATCTGCAGCCGCAGGCTATTCTGAGTGAAGTTGCCAGCCACGAGTGGCGCTAGGCCTACACGCTGACGCACCTGGTTTACCAAAGGCACTGCGGCAGCCGTCTGGCCCTGCTCATTCAAGGCCTCGGCCTGCAGCAACAGTACATCAGCGTACCGAATCAAGCGGAAGTTGATGCCCGAGGTGAAGTTTTCTGGCGTGGTGCGGGTGCGGTCATTCAGATACTTGCGCCAGTATTGCTGGCTGTTGTTGTAGCCCAGCTCCGCAAATGTTTTGCCGTAGAAACGGTCGGGGTTGATGTTGCTGATGATGGAAATGTCGCGGCGCGGGTCGATGCGGTGCTTGGTGGTGCTGCCCGGTGCAAATGCTACCGTGGAGTCCGTGTAGGCATCCAGCAACCAGCGGCGCGGCTGCACATCAGAGAACGAATAAATTGGGGGGCCGAAGAAATTGGGCCGGTCGTAGGCTTCCGAGGCCGACGCATTGTCCTGGCCCTGGCCTACGTCGAGCGGCAGGCCTACGTACTGCACCTCAAACACCGATTCGCTGTTGTTCTCGTTGGTTTCCGTGAAGTTATCGAGGTAGTTAGGCACCAAGGAGTAAGTGTTGGAGCTGATGACCTGGCCTAGCAAAGCCGAGGCATCGGCCCACCGGCGCTGCTGCATATACATCTTGGCTAGCAACGCCTGCGCGGCACCTTTGGTAGCCCGACCCCGGTCGGCGCCCGAATACGTAAGCGGCAAGCTTGGAATGGCCGCCTGCAGGTCGGCAATTACCTGGGCCTGCACCTGAGCTGGTGTGGCCTGGGGCGCCCGCGTCGACACCACCGATTCAGTAATGATCAGGGGCACATTGCCAAAGAACGACTCCAGATCGAAGTACATCAGGGCGCGCACAAACAGCGCCTCCCCTATCAGCCGGTTCTTCAGCACCGGATCCATGTCGATTTCGGGCACATGGGTAATTACCTGGTTGGTCCGGTAGATGGTGCGGTAATAGTCGTTCCAGGCAAATGACGAGATGAAGAAGTTGTTGTCCGTCTGGATGAAGCGCGTGAAGTTGGCCAGCTCTACAAATGGGCTCTGGCTATACGACTCATCGGAACGGGCCGTGATGAACTGCCAGGAGTGCCCATACACAGCGTACTGCTGAATACCTGAATAACACGCATATACCCCCTTGATGGCATCGTCCTGGCTCTTCCAGAATTGCGCCGTTGAAGGAGCGTTGGGGTTTGTTTTATCCAGCAGTTCCTTATCGCAGCCAGTGGCTAGCAATAAGGTGCCTGCTAGTAGCAGTGCGGGAATTTTATTGAGTTTCATACGAAGTAAGAGAAGACGGTTTGACGGTGAGTGGCCTAGCGACGCCGGCCACCCGCTCAGACATTAGAAATTAACCTGTAGGCCACCTGTGTAGGTGCGCACGTTGGGGTAAGCGCCATCATCGATGCCGCGGCCGTAGAAGCCCGTGCCGGTAATTTCCGGATCGAAGCCCGAGTACTTCGTGAAGGTTACCACGTTGCGGCCCGTCACGTACACGCGCACGCTGCCCAGGCTAGGTACCCGGCTCGTCAGAGACTTAGGGAAAGTGTAGCCAATCTGGATGTTCTTCAGACGCAGATAGTCGCCGTCTTCTAACCAACGAGTCGTGTTAAACAGAGCATTGGAAGCAGCTGCTAGGCCTAGGTCGCCAGCACCACCACCCTGCAACAGGCGCGTGTTGGTATTAGATGGGTTTTCGGGCGTCCAGGGCTGCACGTCGCGCTCGTAGTTGTTAGGGCCATCGTAGCGCTGGAGGGCATATTTGGCGCGGTTGAATACCTGGTTGCCGGTTACGGCTTGTAGGAACACCGATACATCAATGCCTTTGTAGGCGGCATTCAGGTTGAGCCCCATTTGCAGCTTCGGGAAAGGCGTACCCACAAACACCCGGTCGCGGGTATCAATCACACCGTCGCCGTTGGAGTCTTTGTAGCGCGCATCACCGGCTGAGGCGTAGGGCTGAATCACTTTGCCATCGGCGTTGCGGTAGTTCTGCACTTCATCCTTCGACTGGAAAATGCCATCGAACGGAATCAGGTAGAAGGCACCCACAGGCTGGCCTACCTGCGTACGAGTCAGGCCGATGCCATCTGAGAATGACTGACCTTTAGTAGGCACTTGGGTCACCTCATTCTTGATGGTGGTGAGGGTGAAGTCGGCGCCATACGTGAAGTCGTTACGGTTTTCGTGGTAGCCTAAGGCCAGCTCGAAACCGCTGTTTTTCAGGTTACCTGCGTTCTGGAATACTGCCCCACCGAAGTTGCCGAGGTACACCGGAATAACCACTGGAGCCAGCGCCTTCTTGGTTTCTGAAATGTAGTAGTCGGCCGATAGGGTGAGGCGGTTATCCAACAGGCCTAGATCAATACCCGCGTCTTTGGTGTAGCGTTCTTCCCACTGCAGGCCGGGGCTGCTGAGCGTAATTTGGGCCGAGCCGTTTACGATGTTGCCGTTACTATCTACGTAGTTCACGTTTTGGTTGATGATGGGCGCCGTCAGGTAGTTTCCGCCGTAAGCGCCGCCTAAGCCATCATTGCCGTTTACACCGTAGCTAGCCCGTAATTTCAGGTTATTGACCATCGGCACAGCGGTCTTGAAGAACTCTTCCTCACTAAGACGCCAGGCCACCGAGCCGGCCGCAAAATTCCCCCACCGATCATCCGCCGCAAACTTAGAGGAACCATCGCGCCGGAAGCTGCCCGAAATCAGGTACCGATTCTTGTAGTCGTAGGTAGCCTGGCTGAAGTAGGAGCGCTTCGAGTTTTCCAGCGTAGCGCCTCCGCTGACACCTGCTACGGGGCCGGCATCCAGCTCAAAGTAATACTGCGGCACGCTTGTAAAGCCCTGACGCTGTACAGTAGTGTTGTGCTGGCGATAGCGCTGCTCAGAGTAACCCACCAAGGCGTTGATGTGGTTGTCGCCTAGGCTTTTGGTGAAGTTCAGCGTATTTTCAGTCAGCAGGAACACATCATAGCCCTGAAACTCACTCAGGAAAGATGTATTAATGGCGGTATTCTGCCGGATGATACCGGCTTGCTGCGCATCAGAGTTACCGTACACATGGCCGTCTAGGGCCATATTGAGGCGGTAAGATAGGAAGTCGAAAATGGATACATCGGCCGAAATGTTACCGGCAATGCGGTTGTCATTTTGCTTCCGACGTAGCAACGACTGAGCCCCGATGGGGTTGGTAGCAAACGTGTTGAGTGTGGTAGAACCTGTGCCGAAACCGCCCGGATTCCGGGGGTCATAAACCGGGATGCCGGGCAGCATCAGCAACACATCAATGAAAGGAAAGCCGTTGAGCAGAGTGCTGTTTATGTGAGTAAGCTGCACGTTCTCCTGAAACTTGAAGCGGCCTCGCGTCAGGCCTGAGTTCAGACGCAAACTGTAGCGCTCAAAATTGGGTCCTTTCACGATGCCCTGCTGGTGGAAGTACTCCCCAGAAATCAGGAAGTTGGAGGCGTTTTTCTCAGCAGTGGTACCTCCCGAGAATGTCACGTTGTAATCCTCGATGCGGCCAGTCTGGAAAAACTCCTTCTGCCAGTCTGTGTCAATAGATGGGTCGAACTTTCCGCCTGGGCCTTTTACGGCACCGGCCAAGCTGTTTTGGCCGCTATTGAGTGGGTCTAGGCCTGCATTGGCGTAGGCCTGCACCGCCCGGTCGGCCCATTCGCTGTTGTTTGTTAGGTCGTAGCGCTTGTAGAGCTGATCAACACCAGCATAGGCGTTGACGCCGATGCTGGGCGCTCCGGCTTTGCCCCGCTTGGTGGTAATCTGTACCACGCCATTGGCACCTCTTGAACCATAAATGGCGGTAGAAGAGGCATCTTTCAGTACGTTCAGGGTTTCAATATCATTGGGGTTCAGATCCCGAATGTTATCGGTCCAGAGGCCATCAATGATGAAGAGCGGCGCGCTGCTGGCATTGCCCAGGTTACCAATGCCCCGGATGTTAATTACGGGTGCTTCGCCTGGGCTGCCGGAACCCTGCACCTGCACACCCGCCACGCGGCCTTGCAGAGCCTGCGTAGCGGTCGCAACTGGTGCCTTCACAGCTTCTTTCACATCTAAGTTGCTGACAGCGCTGCTCACGTTCTGCCGATCCTGGGCCAGATAGCCCACTACCACCACCTCCGAAAGGGCGCGGTTGTCGGGGGCCAAGGTTACGTTTACAGCGCTGCGGTTGCTTACAGGCACCTCCTGGGAAGTGTAGCCAACAAAGGAGAAAACCAGCGTACCGTTATCGGGAGCGGTGAGCGAGTAGCGGCCATCTATATCGGTTTGGGTACCGATGGTGCTGCCTTTTACTACTACGTTTACGCCAGGCAAGCCAGCGCCCTTCTCGTCCACTACCCTACCCGAAACCGGGATATCAGGCTGCAGGGCTCCCATCGGGAGCCTTGCCGAGAAAGAAGTGGAAGTGGAATTGACCGCGGCTACCAGTGGCTGCAGGGGAAGGCAGCACAGCAGGGCCGGAAGCGTCATCCGACGCAGTTTGGGTACGGGCTTTTTCATAGAGAACTGGTGTGGGAATTAAGGTAAATTAAACACAAACGATTGTGTTGAAAATTCTTCACAAACGATTGTGTACAGGGAGCAAAAAAAATCTCATTTAAGAGAGGAAGTGGAGTGCCGTACCCAGGTTTTGCGCCAAAAAACCTGTTTTAGGCCTGTGCACTGGTAACGTGCGAGTAACGTTAAGCAAAACGCAACAAATAACCAATAAATTATCATATCGATAATTTTTCAGAGTAAGCACTTACTACAGCATTTGTTGAGCTTCTATCAACTCAAATCATCGTCATTCCAGTGGCCTAGAACCACCCTAACTGATAGAGCCTGACAGCTTATAAATAAATGGGTGTGACGCTGCTGGCCTACACCTGCGCTAGGCCACTACCCTAGCCTGCCATCGGGAGCGTAGTGCAACTCACCAAACTCCACCAGTTCCCGAATGGCCTGCAGTACGGCCGTTGCCTGGCCCGGCTCAAAGCGCGCTACTACCTCACGAGGAGTTTGAGGTGCGGCTTTCACCATGGATACCAGTTGCTCGCGTAGGCCAGTAGCGGGGGCAGGCTGCTGTTTGGCTTTTTTCTCGGCCAGGCAGAAGTCGCAGATGCCGCAGGCAGCAGCATCCAACTCCCCGAAATACTCCAGCAGCAATTGCTGCCGACAGCGGCTCTCCGCAGCATACTGTATTACCGATTCGGTTTTGCAGCGGGCCAGCTCCCGAGCCTGGTTCAAACGCTTCTGGTCTAGCGGCAGCTTGTCGGCATCGTGGCGCGGCGTAGTGAACAGGGCCTGCGGCGACTCGTGCTTGGGCTGATACTGAATGATGCCGGACCGGTGCAGGAACACAAGCATCTTACGCACATCTACCACGCTCAGGCGCAGGTGCTGGGCCAGGCTGTTCTCCGAAATCCGCTGGAAACCCGCAAACAGTTCGCCCCCATTGAACCGTAGCAGGCTTTTGATGAGCTGGTCGTGCTGCTGGTTGGCCACCTGAAAACGATACAGGTCGTTGTGGTCGATGGGGATGTGCACGCGGGCAGGGTTGTTCACGGCTTCATTCACCTGCACAAACCCTTCGCGCTCCAGCGTACGCAAACTGTTGTGGGCATCCAGCGCCTTAAGGCGGTAGGTTTCGGCAAATTGCTGCAAATCGAAATCAAAGGCGACTAACTCGCCTCCCCCTACTGCCGTGCGCGAGAAATTGGCCAGCGCCTGATACACGCGCCGCACTGTATCCAGAGGCGGGTAGGCCAGTAGCGTCCGGCGGCGCAGCTCATCGGCATCGTTGGGGCCGCGCAACAGTACGGCAAAGGCGTATTTCTCGTCGCGGCCGGCCCGGCCAGCTTCCTGATAATACGCCTCCAGATTATCAGGAGCGTCGAGGTGTACTACGAGGCGCACATCAGGCTTATCGATACCCATCCCAAAGGCATTGGTGGCCACTATGCAGCACGTTTTGTTCTGCATCCAGTCCTGCTGGGTGCGGGTGCGCTGCTCACTCGGCAGGCCCGCATGGTAGGGCGCCGCCGACATTCCTTGTTGGCGTAAGTAATTCGCGGCTTCCTCCGTTTGCCGGCGCGTACGAGCGTACACAATGCTGGTTTTATCGGCCCCTACCCCACGCAGCACTTCCAGCATGCGCTTGAGCTTGTCCTCTGTGCTGAGAACCGAATACGATAGGTTGGGACGTAGAAAACTCTGCTGAAACACCCGATGTGAAGTGCCGAACTTAAGTTTCTCTACTATATCGGCGCGCACTTGCTCGGTGGCGGTGGCCGTGAGGGCGATGCAAGGCACGCCGGGCAGCAGCTCGCGCAGCTCCTGAATACGGAGGTAAGGCGGCCGAAAATCGTAGCCCCATTGGGAAAGGCAATGGGCTTCGTCAATGGCCAGCAGGCTTACCTTCATCTTCGGTGCTCGCGCCCGGAACATATCCGTCAAGAGCCGCTCGGGGCTTACATACAGGAACTTCACGGGGCCATACACGCAGTTATCCAGCGTCTGGTCGATTTCCTGGTGGCTCATGCCCGCGTACACAGCTTCCGCCTTGATGCCGCGCTTGCGCAGGTTTTCCACCTGATCCTTCATCAAGGCTATCAGCGGCGATACTACCAGGCACAGACCTGGCCTAGCCAGCGCCGGTACCTGAAAGCAGATGCTCTTGCCGCCGCCGGTGGGCAGCAGCGCCAACGTATCCTGCCCCGCCAGCACCGACCTGATAATGTCTTCCTGCATGGGCCGGAACCGGGTATGTCCCCAGGTTTGGCGCAGTACGTGCAGAATATCATCCGTGGGCTGAAGCATACAGCAAAGGTAAGTTGCCCGGTTTACCCATTTACTACTGGCCTACGCTCCGGAAACTGCAACCGCTGGAGGTTAGGCAGATAAGCTTCTGGACGCTAGGCCACTCCTACTGCTGTACAAAGCTGACGCCTCTGACCAAACATAAAAAAGCCCGATTCCTAAAAGGAACCGGGCTTTCAGTATATGAAGTAAGATAGCTTAAGCAGCGGCCGACTGACCATTTTCACGGTCATCGATGGCCTTCTTGAGCTTGGCAATTGCTTGCGTAGCACGCTCCTCGTCCAGACGGTTGATGTTCAAGAGCATCTTGGTCTTCTCCGGACGAGTGATGACCGGATGATTCAGCAGACGGATAATTTCTTCCTTCTGCGAAGCCGAAGCGTAGGCCGTGGCTGGAGTTTCGGTCACAGAAGGCGCAGGGGCCTCAGCAGGCACAGCTTTCATGGCGGCGGGGGCCTCAGCAGCTACCGGAGCTGGTGCGGTGGCAGGTGCCACTACCATGGCTGGCTGAGCTACTGCTGGTGTGTTGCCGCCATACTCCATTTCCTCCGCAGGCGTAGGCTCGTAACCAGCAGCCCGAATGATCCAGGCCAGAATGTTGCGGTATGCCTTACCAATTGCCCGGGTCTGGGCCATGCTCATGATGGCAAACTCCTGATAGAACTTCTTGCCCTGCTCCTTATTAGAGCACACGGCAAAGCCTGCTCCTACCGTATGGCCCGACTTCATGTCGAAGAGGGTCACTTTGGCCTGATATTTAATTTCCTGCTCGGTAGAAACATTGATTACGTGGTCGACGATAGGCACAATGCCCAGGCGTGCGCCGGCGTACTGCCAGCCTTCCACGTTCACAAATTCCTTACCCTGCACCGTAGTGCTGAGCTTGTTGTCCTTGATGAATTTAGCCAGGTCCGTCGCCAAGTGGAGCGTCTCGTCGGACCGCGAGATATCGTAGCTCTCCACTTTCGTCTTGCGAACCGGCTCTTTGATGTTCTTGATTGCTTCGCTCATGGCGTCTTTCCTTTTAAGTCCTGTAATACCGTATTGCTGTTCGAGTATATAACTAAACCCGTGCCTAAAAGGTGCAAAAAGCGTTGTTTTTATATGTATTTTTTATAACTGATTATCAGTTAGTTACAAACTATATTTCTAATATTATTAGACAACTACATTTTTTAGGCTTAGTAAGCTCCTGTGTAGTGTAGAACTGCGGCCTTCGCGCTAGTGGCCTAGGCAAAAGAAAACCCTTTCTGCTGCTTCCGGAAGCAGCAGAAAGGGTACCCAAATGGTTCGTATCACATCGAACGCATTGCCTAATATGCAAAAAGCACATCCGAGACCATACGTCTCGGATGTGCTTTCAACAGCCTGGCTTACAGAGGAGTTCCCGCCTGCTACTGAGTGGCCTAGCCCTCCCAGATGTGGCCGTCTTTCATCGTGATTTTGCGGTCGGCCATTTCGGCCAGCTGGTCGTTGTGGGTGATGATAACGAAGGTCTGGCCTAGCTCCTTGCGCAATAGAAAGAATATCTGGTGCAGCTCCTGGGCGTTCTGTGAGTCGAGGTTGCCGCTGGGCTCATCGGCAAAGATGATTTCCGGTGAGTTGATGAGGGCGCGCGCCACGGCGGTACGCTGCTGCTCGCCGCCGCTCATTTCGGAGGGCTTGTGGTCGGCGCGGCGCTCCAGGTTCAGCATCCCGAGCAATTCGCGGGCCCGCACGCGGGTTTCCTTTTCGGAGCGGCCCGCCAGATAGGCTGGCAGGCACACGTTTTCGAGAGCCGTGAATTCGGGCAGCAGGTTATGAAACTGGAAGATGAAGCCGATGTGCCGGTTCCGGAACCGCGCCAGATCGGAACGGCCCAGGGAGCTCACCGACTCGCCATCGAAGAGCACTTCGCCGGAATCGGGGTTGTCCAGGGTACCCAGAATGTGTAGCAGCGTGCTTTTGCCAGCCCCGGAAGAACCAACGATGGACACGATTTCCGACTTCTCAATCGTCAGATCGATGCCTTTAAGGACTTCCAGCGTGTTGTAGCTTTTGCGGACGTTGATGGCTTGCAGCAAAACAAAGCAATGGTTAGTGAGCCGTAGGTACGGGAAACAAATCTACGGAATGCACAAGAGTTGCCGCGCAGATTGTGCAGATTAGCTTCGCCGACTGGCCTAGCTCTCTCTAAACGACTAAGTGGCCCGCTCAGATGCCGCTGCCGCTATGCGTACTTTTTCCATGCCTGCCTTCCGTTTCTCGTTTCGCGCTGGGTTGCTCTTTCTAGGCCTGTTGTTTGGCGCGCTGGCTATCTGGTGGAACCGTCCGCGCCAGCCGGCTGCGTCCACTGCAGTCGTTTCATCCGGCCCCATACTGCCGCCTCCCGCCGATGGCAGAATGCGCGGCGTAAACTGGGTAGCCGCTGACTCCGCCTCTTCCAGCAACATGGAGCCACTGGTGCGGGCCCACATCACCTGGATTGCCCAAACCCCTTTCGGTTGGCAAGCCGCCGCAACCCAACCCGAAATCCGGCTGCACACCGGAAACAACAAAGGCGGCCGCGGTGGCTACTGGGGCGAAGCCGATGCGGGCCTCATCTACACGGCGCAGCAGGCCCGCAAGAGCGGCATCAGCACTTTGCTTAAGCCGCACCTATGGCTGCGCAACGGCGGCACTTGGCCTGGGGATATTAATATGACCTCTCCCACCAATTGGCAGGCTTGGTTTACCAGCTACTCTACCTTTATTCTGCACTACGCGCAACTGGCCGAGGCGCAAAAGATGGAAGCTCTCTGTATCGGGACAGAATTGGCGCATGCCAGTGTAGGCCACGAGAAAGAGTGGCGGGCTTTAATCAAGCAGATACGGCGGGTGTACCATGGCCCCCTCACGTATGCCGCCAACTGGAGCGGCGAGTTTGAACAGATCAAGTTCTGGGATGCGCTGGATTTTATTGGCATACAGGCCTACTTCCCGCTCAGCAAAACTACCTCACCAGAAAAGGCTACCCTTTTAGCGGCGTGGCAGGAGCCCTTGCGGCGCATCGAAGCAGTCCAGAAACGCTACAAAAAACCTGTTGTGTTCACTGAAGTCGGCTATAAAACCACGCCCGACGCCGCCATTGAACCCTGGGCCTGGCCCGACCGCATGGCTGTGGTAACGAGTATAGACGAAGAGACGCAGCGGGTGTGCTACGAGGCGTTATTCGAAACATTCTGGAAGCGACCCTGGCTGCGCGGCATGTTTATCTGGAAGTGGTACCCTGGCCTACAGCCCGATGGCCCTGCCCGCCGCCACCTCGATTTCACGCCCCAGCACAAACCCGCCGAGCGGGTACTGGCAGACTGGTACTCGAAATGAGTTGCCGGTTGCCAGTTCGTTCAGTCGACAGGCAACTGGCAACTGGCAACGCATAACCTGCATCAATACCTCATTTTCAGCCAACAGAAGCAAAAACTAGCAACTGGTAACGGGTAACTGGCAACTGGCAACTCATTTCTGCCTACTTTCGCGCCTAGTAAACCACCCCGAAACCCCTCTTAACTGACCTCTATGAATATTCACGAGTATCAGGGCAAAGACATTCTGAAGCGCTACGGCGTACGCGTGCAGGAAGGCATCGTGGCCGATACGGCTGAGGAAGCTGTAGAAGCCGCCAAGAAGCTAACCGAGCAGACCGGCACGAGCTGGTATGTTATTAAAGCCCAGATTCATGCCGGCGGACGCGGCAAAGGGGGCGGGGTGAAACTCGCCAAAAACCTGGAGCAGGTAAAAGAAATTGCTGGCCAGATCATTGGCATGCAGCTCGTTACCAAGCAAACCGGTGCCGAAGGCCGCAAAGTGCATAAAGTACTGATTGCCCAGGACGTGTACTACCCTGGCGAGTCGGAAACCAAGGAATTCTACATGAGCGTACTGCTGGACCGCACTACCGGCCAGAACGTTATCATTTATACCACCGAGGGTGGCATGGACATCGAGGAGGTAGCTGAGGCGCATCCCGAGAAAATCCACCGCGAGCATGTTGACCCACGTGTAGGCCTGCGCCCTTTCCAGGCCGCTAAAATCGCCTTCAACCTGGGCCTGACCGGCACGGCACAAAAAGAGATGGTGAAGTTCGTGATGGCTCTGTACAAGGCCTACGACGAAACCGACTCGGCCATGTTCGAAATCAACCCCGTGTTGAAGACTTCGGACGACAAGATCTTGGCCGTTGACGCCAAAGTAACCCTCGACGAAAACGCTCTCTACCGTCACAAAGACTTCATTGAGCTGCGCGACACCAACGAGGAAGACCCCTTGGAAGTAGAAGCTTCGGCCTCAAACCTGAACTATGTGAAGCTCGACGGCAACGTGGGCTGCATGGTGAACGGCGCGGGCCTGGCCATGGCTACCATGGACATCATCAAGCTGAGCGGTGGCGAGCCGGCCAACTTCCTCGACGTAGGGGGTGGAGCCAACGCCCAGACCGTAGAAGCTGGTTTCCGCATTATCCTGAAGGATCCGAACGTGAAAGCCATCCTCATCAACATCTTCGGTGGCATCGTGCGTTGCGACCGGGTGGCCAACGGTGTGGTAGAGGCCTACAAGAACATCGGCGACATCAAAGTGCCGATTATCGTTCGTCTGCAGGGCACCAACGCCGAAGAAGGCGCTCGTATCATTGATGAGAGCGGCCTGAAAGTTTTCTCGGCAGTACTGCTGAAGGATGCGGCTCAGAAAGTGAAAGAAGTTCTGGCATCGCAAGTAGCCTAGGCCTGCTTGTTCTGCTGTAAAAAGGCCCGTCCGGTTCAACCGGACGGGCCTTTTTCGTTTTAGTACCCAACCCAGTTATCAGCACTTGCGTTAAGGCAAGCTCACTGTACTTTTCCGGGTATTGATATGGGTAAAACCTTTACTGTTTTGGCCGTGGTGGGAGCTTTAGGCTCAGTTCAGCAAGTTCAGGCACAGTCTACAGAAACAGCGCCCAGTACCGGGAAACAAGTTGTTTACCTCACGGCCACTGACCCTGTCTCCTATCTTTTTCAGTACAGCCCACCTACTACCGACTACCTTACCCGCTTCCGCGAAATGTATGGCCTGGAAGCCCTCGTAGCGCAGCAAACAACTGACTTGGGCCGCGCTAAAGCCTTGTGCCAGTGGGTACACAACCGCCTGGAGCACGATGGGCACCAGCCCTTCAAGTCGACAGATGCATTTGCCATTCTGCATGCCGCTATGCTGGGCCAGCCGGTGCAGTGCGTAGAATATGGCCGGGTGCTGGCCACCGCATTCAATGCGCTGGGCATGCCCGCTAGGCCACTATATCTAAAATCAGCCAAAGTACAAACAAAAGCATCGGCCGCTGGCCATGCCCTCACGGAAGTCTGGCTCCCTGATCTAGGCAAGTGGGTAATGGTGGACAGTCAAGCGGATATCATTCCCACCCTCAATAACCTACCTCTCAATGCGATAGAGTTACAGCAGGCGTTGTCACTAAACGATAATGGCCTAGGCATCATTACCTCATCCGGCGCGAAAGGCAAACCGTACTTCCGCTGGCTGCAGGAGTATCTGTATTATTTTGATACGGTAATGGACAACCGCTACAACGTAAAGTCGGCGCGCACGGGCTTAATGCTGGTACCCATGGGAGCTCATAAGCCTGTGATATTCCAGCGGGTAAGCTCCATTCACAATATGCGTTATACTCATTCGCCCGCTACCTTCTACGCCTCTCCCACTGATGCTTCCTGGATAGTTAAAGGCACCGCAGCCAAATAAAGCGCTGATGGCATGGCCTAGGCCACCCCTAACAAACCCGGAAGCTACGTGGACTGAGAAGGAAGAGCATAAGCTTTATTCACGAATGCTCTTATAGGGTAAAAGCCCGATCACCTTAGGATGGTCGGGCTTTTACTCTCAGTTTGTGCAACAAGGAGCTGCGTCCTCCAGCTCGTGCGACTCAATTGTTACTGTACGCCGCCTCTTTCAGCAACACCAGCATTCTCTTGAGCCTCTAATCCGATAGACTCGCCTTTCACGCGCAAATCCACTTCCATATTGCCCCGGGTACCTACCGAGTACGGGCAGATTTTATGTGCCTGCCGCACCATGTCAATGGTTTTGTCTTGGTCGAAGGATTTCAGGTCTACATCCAGTACGGCTGACAAGCCGTAGCCTTCTCCCTCCTGAAACAAGGATACGGAGCATTTTACCTCTGTTTGCGGATCGAGCCGGTCGCCGGCACGTTGCGCAATGACCAGCAGGGCTTGCTGGAAACAGGAAGAATAGCCCGCTGCGAACAGTTCCTCAGGATTTGTAGCGCCTTTTTTGCCGCCCAGCCCTTCCGGCACTGACATATCCATGTCAATTACGCCCGTTGCGGAACGAACATGACCACTGCGGCCTCCAATAGCCGTAGCATCGGCGGTGTATAAAGTCTTCTTTTCGGTGCTTGCCATACGAGAGTCGGTTCAGGGTGTAATAAGTAGTATTCGTTAACTGCCCTGAGGCATGGAAGGTTACTTCGGAAGAGTGCAGGATTTTGCCGAAAATGCAGTGCGTGGTTTGGCGGCGCCGCATTTTCTCTCTAGTTTTGCCACCCACTACCGGGTTGCGTAGTACAACGGATAGTATGGGAGCCTCCGAAGCTCTAGATCTAGGTTCGATTCCTAGCGCGACCACAATCAAGCCCTCCCCTACTCTGGTGAGGGCTTTTTTTATTTGCCATATATCGCGCAAAGCACTCTGCCAGAAAGCGAAATGGCTTGCTGTTGCTGCCTCTATTGAAGGGATAATACTCGCAGACTATGAGAGCGGACTTCTTGTCCATGAGGCATCCTCGCTCAACGCGGTAAAGCAGAACAAGAACACCATTTATATATTCAATCGATCATATTAAATTATTTGAATAAAAAATATTACTATTATACCTCACACTTGCTTAACCCTATTCTCGGCTAGAGCAGGTTATAGGGCTCTTTGTTCGTCAACTTTTCTTTTGTGCCTATGAGAAGCTCACATTTACTGTCAGGCTTTGCGGGTTTCCTACTAGGCATTAGTGGTTTTATCAGTTGTACGTCACGATTTGCACCTACTGCCGCGGAAATAGCAGGAGGCCGAGAGTACCAGAATCAGAGAGGACTCGACAGGCTGGACTCACTTACCAAGAGCTACCGCAGGAGCTATTTTGGCAAAGCCAAAGCGCAGCAGGCCTTCAATATCAACGCTGATATTGTTCGTAAGATCATTGATCCTCAAGAATGTAAGGCAGTCCGCATTTACTTGGGGCGGGCAATATCTGATGGCCGGCCAGAGTACCGTCTGATACTAGTAGGCACCGATGGAACCCGGGACCTTATCCGCCAAGATGGCAAAACCAGTCTTGTCTCCTATGTGATTGGAGAGACGGCTGATCGATGTCCGCATAATTGTGACCCATCCCAGCAATGATGTTCAACACTCGGTATTGAGATTCTTAGCTGCTTTTTCCTTTTCGATACAAACAATTAATAATCAATTATTTATTTCATATCAATAGACCACTTTTGACTTGTTCGCCGGTTATCTGTTCGTTTTCTCTGCACCATATCGCCATGAAAAAGATTCTTTCTTCCTTCTGGATGTATCTCGTGTTGTTTCTATTGTTGGGAACTATGGTTGGGTGGCAGCAGCGGCCTGGCCTAGGGCAAAACAGGCCCCCTAGAACGGACCCAATCAATCCTAAAGCCGGCAAGAAGGCCGATCTGAAGGAACAGGAGATGGTGTTCAGATGGGTAAAAAATTACCGGCAAAACTTCAAGGACAGCACCAAGTACAGCAGGTCATTCTTCTTCAGCAAAAAAATTCTGGAGGATATTACCAAAGGAAAAAGTGCAGGTGTCAGGATTTACCAGGCGCTCGATGACAATGGCGTTATGCAGGCCGTTATTATTGGCACGGATAAAGACGGTAAAGACTTGTTTGATCCTAATGCCGCGGTAGTGGAGTCAAGCTCCTTCATTGGGTTGACGCTGGAAAAGTGCCCCAATAACTGCGACGGAACCAGCCCCCTGCTTACCCGATAACCACTGCAGCCTTATTTTCTAACCATACCCATGGATACCTGGGAAGGACTGCATGCACTCAACCGGGCACTGGAAGCTGCTCCGCTGCTGCCGTTTGCGTGCGGCTGGGTGCGGCGGCGGCGGCTCCCGTATGCCTTCCGGCCAGTTTACTACTATGTAGGGGCCAAGTCTTTCCTGTATTTTCTGGATGCGTTCAGCCGGATAGTCTTTCACAACAACGTGTATGTGTACCACTTAAACACGGTGCTGCTGGTGCTCCTCCTGACGCTTACGTACCGCCGGCTGCTTCCTCAGCAGTTGCTCCGGATTGTGCCGCTAGGCCTATGGGGCTTCGGGATTATTGCGCTGCTGGACGCCACGGTGCTCAATGGCTTGTTCATCGATGTGAATTCCTACTCGCAGGCGTATGGGTGCGCCCTCCTGATTGTGCTGGCCATTCTGCACGTTACTTACCTCACGCGCAATCCCACGGAACCAGCCCTCGAAGACCGGCCGGAGTTCTTCCTGAGCGCGGCGGTGCTGGTGTACTGCTCCTGCTCCATCGTCAGCTATGTGGCTATCAATGTGATTTACCACATGGATTACGACATCGCCACCATCATCCGCCTCGATACCCTGATTAGCAGTCCGGATACGCTCCTGATGGCTATACAGATGGGGCTGCTGGCCTGGATGTTTCATTTTTTCCCGTTGAGTGTTGCCCCGTTACGGGCCTTGCCGGTGTGGCTGCATTACAGCCACTGGCACCCAAAGCCGTATTTGCTGCTAGGCCAGTCTTTGCGGAACCTGCGGCGCCTCCGCCGGCTGGAGCGGCCCCGAGCCACGGCTTGGCGAAATGGCTAGGCCACTAAACTTCACACATCATTCCCTTAGAACGCTCTAGCGGCACCTACTTCATTACCAGTTCAGTTAGCAGCAAGCCATGCCCGATGTATTGCTCCCTTTCCTGCTCATTGGTCCCATTCTGCTGCTGTTAGCTATTGGCATTGTGGTGATTCTGGTGCGAGAGCAGCACCGACGGCTGCGGGAAGAGCGCGAGAAACAGCAGCTGCTGGCCGAACAGAACGAGTTGCTGGAACAACAGGTAGCAGCCCGTACGGCCGAAGTAGTAGCCCAGCGCAACAGTCTGGAGCAGGCGCTGCTGGAGTTGCGCAACACCCAGACGCAGTTGGTGCAGCGGGAGAAAATGGCTTCGCTGGGGGAGCTTACGGCCGGCATCGCGCACGAAATTCAGAACCCGCTCAACTTCGTCAACAACTTTGCGGAGGTATCGGGTGAACTGGTCAATGAGCTGGAAACCGAGCTGCAGGATACGGCCAGCCACTCCGGGGCCAAAGCGGAACTCCTCGACGACCTGAAGCAAAACCTGCGGCGCATTACCCAACACGGCCAGCGCGCCGCCGCCATTGTGCGCGGGATGCTGGAGCACTCGCGAGCCAGCACTGGTGAGCGGGCCCCTACCGACCTGAACCTGCTGGCAGAAGAATATCTGCAACTGGCCTACCAGAGTGTCCGGGCCAAAAACAACAAGGTGGCCTACACGCTCATCACCCACTTCGACCCCAACCTGCGCACGGTACCCGTAGTGCCCCAGGAAATTGGGCGGGTGCTGCTTAACCTGTTCACCAACGCCTTTTACGCCGTGCAGCAGCGCCAGCAACAAGGCGACAACGGCTACCTACCGGAAGTTGCCGTGAGTACCCAAGGCCTGACGGGGTGCGTGCTGCTGAAGGTGCGCGATAATGGCACGGGTATTTCGCAGACCGTGCAGCAGAAAATCTTCCAGCCTTTCTTCACCACCAAGCCCACCGGCGAAGGTACTGGCCTAGGCCTCTCGTTGAGCTACGACATCATCACGAAGGGACACGGCGGCACGCTCACCGTCAATTCAGAGCCAGGCCGTTTCACGGAGTTTATTATCAGCTTACCGCAGTAGCCGGGCAGTTTTCACCAGTCCTAAGGGTTTTACTTACAGGCAATTCACGAGCAACTGGGTCTACATCTGACGATGCTAAAAAGAAATACTGCCCTGCTCCTGTATGTGAAAAAATTTATTTATATTTTTACTTTAGGGATATCTAGTTCCATCGAGCAGGGAAGTGTGGTTTCCTTGCCCCGTGTTTTTCGGGTGGCGGCTCACGCTTGAGAAGGAATCGTGGCGCAGGCAGCAGAGTATTGCCTGAGATAGTGGATGCCGCCAGCGCGGCCGAGCATGAGCAGAGGGTAAGTACCGTATTCTGGTTGAGCACGATGTCAATCGAGCAGCTACTTCCACCACGACTTCGGGGCCGCCGGTTTGCCCGGCAGGTGGTCAATACCCCCGTGGGCATTCCGGTAGCGGAGTCGGCTAACTATGGCCTGATGTATCGGGTATCGTCGCAGTGGATGCGGCATTTTCTGGTGCAGGGCGCCCTGTTGCTGGCAGGCGTATTTTCGGCTGCGCTGGGGCTAAAGGCTTTTCTGCTGCCCAATGGCTTTATCGATGGCGGCGTAACCGGTATTTCCATGCTGGTCAGCCACGTAACGGGCATTTCGCTGTCAATCCTGATTGTAGTTATCAATATTCCGTTCATTGTACTGGGCTACTTCCAGCTGGGCCGCACCTTTGCCATTCGCACGCTGGGAGCTATCCTGCTGCTGGCCATGGCTTTGCTGGTCATTACGTTTCCACCTCTCACGCATGATAAGCTGCTGATTGCTGTGTTTGGCGGGTTCTTTCTGGGAGCGGGTATCGGGCTGGCGATGCGCGGCGGTGGCGTGCTAGATGGCACCGAGATTCTGGCCGTCTATATCAGCAAGAAGCTTCCTGGCTCCATCGGCGACATCATCTTGATTATCAACATCGTTATCTTCAGTGTAGCGGCCTGGCTGCTGTCGGTGGAAACGGCGCTGTACTCCATTCTGGCTTACTTATCGGCGGCTCGTACCGTCGATTTTGTGGTATCGGGGATTGAGGAGTACACGGGTCTTACCATCATTTCGGCCCAGAGCGAAGCCATCCGGCAGCTTATTACCGACAAGATGCGGCGCGGCGCCACGGTGTATGAGTGCACCCGCGGCTTTGGCTCTCATGGGCACCAGCACATGCGCATGGAAACCATTTTCACCGTCGTGACAAGGCTGGAAGTACTTAGCATCACCGATGAAGTACATAAGATAGACCCGCACGCCTTCATCGTGATGCAGTCTGTGAATGATACACGGGGCGGGCTAGTGAAGAAACGACCACTCCACTAGCCGGCTCTCCGGCAGCGTGAGGCGGATGTAGTCTTCCGCTGACACCTTCAATCTGAATTCTGATGGAAACCTGGCAGCAATATTTAGGGGTCCGCTCGAGCGAGGTAAAAACGGTGAGGTTGTTTTTTCTGCACAACTTCCTGCTCGGCATTGGCACCATCCTGATCTACGTAGCGGCCACCGTCATCCTGCTTGATCATGAACCTGCGCGTAGCATGCCCCTGGCCTACGGCCTGAGTGCGCTGGCTATGCTGGGCACCGGCAAGCTCTACGCATATTTTGAGCACTGGCTGCCCCTCACGAAGCTGGCTACCCGCACCCTGCTAGTGGTCATTGGCTTCATGGCCCTGATTGGTATTCTGGTGTTTGTAGGCCACTCCGTAGGCGCCGCTATTGCCCTAATGGTGGTGTACCGGCTGATTTATCTGCTCACGCACCTGGAGTTCTGGGGCGTGTCGGCGGTGGTGTTCAATGTGCGGCAAGGGCGGCGGCTGTTCAGCGTCATTAGCTCCGGCGACATGCCCGCTAAGGCCCTGGGTGCCGTGCTGGCCATCTTCGTGCACGCCCAGGCCGATTTGCTGATGCTGCTCCTGCTGGCTTTTGGAGCCTATCTAGCCGCGCTTTTCACGCAGTATCTCACGTTTCAGTCGCACGTAGTGGAGGCTAGGCCAGTGCCGCACCGCGCCCGTCAGGTAGTTACTTCGCTGGTGCTGCGGCGCATGTTTGGCAGCAACCCCCTGGTCCTGACGATGGGCCTGAGCTGGCTGGCTGTAGCGGCAGTAGCTACCGGCGTAGAGTATTTCTTCTTTGTGAATGTGAAGGAGAAGCTGCAGGACCAAGGGCCTATCCTGGAGTATGTAGCTACGGTGCTGGCCGTTACGTATCTGCTGGCCATGCTGGGCAAACTCCTGCTCACGCGCCACGGCCTCGATAAGCTAGGCCTGCACCGCACCCTGTTGCTGCTGCCCCTTGCCACGCTGGGTGGCCTAGTGGTGCTGGGCGTACTGCACCTGACCCGTTCGGGGGCGGGCAGCTATCTGGTGTACTTCTGCGGCTTGTATCTGGGGCTGGAAGTGCTGCGGCGCGCTGTGTTTGAGCCGGTGTTTCTGGTGCTGTTTCAGCCGCTCTCGCCCCGGCAGCGTCTGCGCGGTCACACCCTGGTAAAGGGTTTCTATGAGCCGCTGGGTATAGGCCTGACGGGCCTGGTTCTGTGGTTGGTGTACGATGTGCCGGGCATGCGCGGCTGGGTGCCCTTCCTCTGGATGGCGGGGCTGCTGCTGCTGGCCGTAGTTATGCTGCGCCGCACCCATCAGTATTACCTGGAGGAGCTGAAGGCCGTGCTGGCGCGCCGCTTCCCCACCGAGGCCGTGCCCGCCAACTATACCCCGGCAGCCCTTACTACCTGGCCTACCGCCGAGCTGATCAGCATCCGCGAAGACCTCGACAAGCATGAGGCCGACTTCAGTGCCCCAGCAGCGGTAGTTTCATCCGGGTCTGATGCGGAGGCCGCGCCCACTCCCGCCGATGAGGCGGAGCTGCATGACCCCGACCTGCTGACCCGCAAAAAGGCCCTCTGGAACCGGCTTTCCCTGGAACCCGATTATCCGCCGGCCGTTGCCAGCCTGCTGGAGCTCGCCACCGCCGAAGCCCCCACCCATCGGGCAGCTGCTCTCACGCTCATTGGGTTTCTGGCCCCGGCGCAACAAGCTACGCTGCTGCATTCCTGCCTACGCAGCACCGATACTTCCTTGATAAAAGCTGCCACCCAGGCGGCCGCGCTGGCACCAAACCCCGAGGTAATTGCGCTGCTGACTTCGCTACTCAAAGAAAAAACAGTACGCAAAGCCGCTACTACCAGTCTGTTAGGCATGGGCGCCGTAGTGCTGCCTGCCCTGGAAGCGGCCCTCTACCGCGAAACTGAGCCATCGGATTTGCGGCGGCTGGCGGCCGTGTGTGCCCGCTTGGCTACTCCCGAGAGCCGCGCTGTACTCGTCAACCTGGCCCAGCAAACCCACCTCACGCGCCGGGCCGCGGCCCTGCATGCCCTGGGCTCCTGCGCCGCCGTGCAGGCCGACGCGCCTTTGTTTCAGCACCTGATGCAGAAGGAAATGCGCCTGGCCCAGCAGCTGCTGCATGGCATGCTGGGCGCCAACATGGAGCTGCGCAACTGCCTGAAGTATGAGCTGACCAAGGTGCAACAGCGGCTGTTTGGGCTCCTGCTCCAGCTCTACGACCGGCAGCCCATCCTTGATGCCCAGCGCAGCCTGACCCGCACCGGCCAGGAGCGGCAGGCCAATGCCCTCGAAATCCTCGACAACCTGATTCCTAGGCCACTTTACCAAGGCCTGCAGGCACTGGTAGATGTTAGCCGCCTCTCGAAAAAGGTACAGGTGTTTGATGGTCTGCTGGGCCCGATTTCGCCGGAATCCATTGTGCAAACAATTCTGGAACACGGCGACGAAGTGTTTTCGCCCTGGACGATTAGTGTGGCACTTCGGCAGTGGCAGCCTACTCCCGCCTCTATCTCCATTCTGCAGGACTATCTGGAGGATACCAACCCGCTGGTGCGCGAAAGTGCCGAGGACGTGCTGGAACTGCTGCCTGCCCGCTACCCGGCCGTGTATGAGCACTGGTGCAGCCTTTTCCCTACTACCGGCGCGCCTCAGCCCGTCATTCAGCGCATGTCCACCATCGACCGGCTGCTGCTGCTGAAACACACCTCGCTGTTTGCCGAAACCGTAGAGAACGTGCTTAGCAGCATTGTGCCTATCATGAAGGAAGTAACGTTTCAGGACGGGCAACAAATATTTGCGAAAGGCGACCTGGGCTCCTCCCTTTTCATCATTTACGAAGGCGAAGTAGGCATTTTCAACGACACACACTTGCTGGCGACCTTCCACTCCGGCGACTTTTTCGGGGAGCTGGCGCTGCTAGATGCCGAGCCACGCTCCGCTACGGCCACTGCCCAAGGCGAAGTGGTGGCCTTCCGGCTGGACCAGGAAGATTTCTATGATGTGATGGAAGAGTGCGAGGAAGTGCTGCACAACATTCTGCGGGTACTATGCCAGCGCCTGCGCCTCCAGAATGAAAAAATGAAAGCCCTCTCCGAGCCCCACCCGGCCTAGACTGGCCTAGGACAGGACTTCGTAGGTCATGACGGGGTTTACCTTGTGCTTGAGCGTCATTTCCTTGAGCGGCTGGCACTGAAACGACTCTTTCACGCGCTGGTACGTGGCTTCGGTGATAAGAATCTGGCCGGGCTGCGCTACAGATTGCAACCGCTGCCCTAGGTTCACGATGTCGCCGATGACGGTGTAATCCAGCCGCTTGAGAGAGGCCGAGCCGATGTTGCCCGACACCATTTCGCCGGTGCTTACGCCAATGCTCACCTTGGGCAGATACTCCAACCCATTGAGGGCCGTGTTGCAGGTGGTCTGGAGCAGATTCCGGATAGAAAGGGCGGCGTCGATGGCACGGTCGAGGTGGTAGTCGCCCCGGAATACAGCCATCACGGTGTCGCCCATAAACTTATCCACGTAGCCGCTCTGCGTGATGACTTCGTGCACCATCTGATCCAGGTAGGAATTGAGCAGGCCTACGAGGGCATCGGCGGGCAGCGTATCGGCCAGCTCCATAAAGCCGCAGATATCAATAAAAATCACGGTCGCATCGATGGTTTCACTCACGAGCAGCTTGTTCTCGAAGCCGGGCCGGGCCATGAAGTTGATGACAGTATCATCGACGTACATGCGCAGAATGTTGTTTTCCTGCACGGCCTTCAGGGTTTCGCGCAGCTGGCGCACGTGGGCTGCCGTCTTCTCGATGGTCAGCTCCAGGTCGTTGAAATCCACGGGTTTGCACACAAAGTCAAAAGCCCCGCGGTTCATGGCCATCCGAATGTTGGCCATATCCGAATACGCCGACACCATCACGGCCTTTAGCACTGGGTTTACATCGCGGAGCTTGGCCAGCAGCGTCAGGCCATCCATCACGGGCATCTTGATGTCGCTGAGCACAATGTCCTGATCCGGAAACTCCGCCAGACAATCCAGGGCTTCCTGCCCGTTGTGGGAAAACTTAAACTCATAAATGCCTTCCCGGATTTTGCGCCGGAACTTCTGCTTGATGAGCAGCTCTAAGTCGGCCTCATCATCTACAACCAGAATCTTGGTTTTCATAGCGGCATCAGGTTTCGTTTAGCGGAAGCAGTTTCTGCCGGAGCGCGGCGAAATCGAGTGGCTTGGTCAGGAAATCATCGGCGCCCAGCTGCATAGCTTTCCCGAAGTTGTCGGCGTCGCCGTAGGCCGTAATCATCATCACCTGGGGAGGCGGGTTGGGGTGGTCCTGCTTGATATACCGGAGCAGCTCTAGGCCACTCATGCCGGGCATATTGATGTCGGACAGTATCAGGATGACCTCCGAGTAGTGGTGCTCCTGCCGTAGATATACTAACGCATCCTCGCCGGAAAAGGCGAAGGCAAATGCAAATACTCCGTCGCGGATTTCGCGGCGGAAGCGCTGCTCAAACAGCAGCTTCACATCTAGCTCATCATCTACTACCAGAATCCTAATCATAGCGCAGCGGGTTGGGCGGGCACTGGCGGCATCTGGCCTACGGGCAGGCACACGGTAAACTCCGTGCATTGCCCCTCCCGCGACTCTACGCGCAACGTGCCGTGATGAATTTTTGTCACGATATCATAGCTCAGAGACAGGCCTAGGCCAGTGCCTTCGCCGGAAGGCTTGGTGGTGAAGAAGGGCTGGTAGATTTTATCGACCACGGCCGCCGGAATGCCGGTGCCATTGTCGTGCACCACAATGTGCACTTCCTGCTCCGTACGCCGGGTTTGCACTTTTACCTCCGGCTGGTAGTCCTTTTTTCTTTCCTCCTGCTTGCGCTTCTGCACGGCATAAAAAGCGTTGTTGAACAGGTTCAGCAGCACCCGGCCCATATCCTGCGGCACCACCTCTATCAGGCCCAGATTACTATCAAAGTCGGTGGTGAGGGTGGCGTTGAAGCTAGGATCTTTGGCGCGCAGGCCGTGGTAGGCCAGGCGCAGGTACTCGTCGCAGAGGGCATTGAGGTTGGTGGGCTGCCGCTCGCCAGTATTGGAGCGGCTGTGCTCCAGCATACCCTTCACAATAGAGTCGGCGCGGTGGCCGTGGGAATGTATCTTATCCAGATTCTGGGTCAGCTCCAGCACCAGCTCATCAGCGTACTCCTTTTCGGTGGCGGGCAGCGTTTGCAGCGGCCCTTCCTTCAGCTCCTGCAGCAGCTCCACGGCTACATCCGCGAAGTTGTTGACGAAGTTGAGAGGGTTCTGAATTTCGTGGGCGATGCCGGCCGTAAGCTCCCCCAGCGAGGCCATTTTCTCGCTCTGCACGAGCTGGTCCTGGGTGGTTTGCAGGTGATAGAGCGTGCGTTGCAGCGCAGAGGTACGCTGCTGCACCTGCCGTTCCAGGGTTTCATTCTGCTGGGCCAGCAACACCTGCTTTTCGCGCTGCTGGGCCATGGTCTGCTCCGAGAGCATGCGCACCTGATTCAGCTTGATTTTCAGCAGACGACTATCCAAGGCAAACTGCCGCGCCAGAAACAGCGAAATAGCCAGCACCGGGCTCAGAAAAGCCGGAAATGTAAGCAGCGTATGTACCGGCACCGACAGCACCTCGGTTTGCAGCAGTTGGTCGTTGTAGCGGGCCAAGAAGCCAAACACCACCAGCAGCACCAGCGCCATGGCAAAGCCCGCCGCAATAATGCCCGCCGACCGCCTAGACTGACGAATAGCAGCCAGCGTGAGGCGCAGTTGCTCTGCCGATACCAGCACCATAAAGGCCACCGTCGGGTACCAGGTCAGCCCAAAGCTGAAGGTCAGGAGGAATAAGCTCACTATATTCACTGCCCACAAACCGTAGTACACGGCGCCCCGCTCCACCGCAAACAAGCTATACAGAGCATGCACGGCCAGCACGCCGCCCGTTTGCAGGCACACATACGAGAGGATATCCAGCGTCAGGCGCACATCCAGCTGGTGCACTTCATCCAGGAAGCCGGTGCAGCAAAAGCTCACGGCAACGGCCAGCGTGTAAAGCGTGAAATACAGGTTGGCGCGTTGGGCGGGGTTATAGATAAAGAAGGCCATATGCAGGCAGCTAAGCAGCAAAAAGAGCCCGAATAGCAGCATATCGGACGTCTTGAAGGTGGCCTCCCGCTCATCCTGGTGCATTACCTGCTGTAGGCCATCGAGGTGGGCCTGAAAGAAGAGGGGCACGAAAAAGTCGCTGAAGCGGATGAACTGTGGCCACTGCGAAAAGCGCACGGCCAGCACCTGCTCTGCCTCCGGCCGAAACGTCAGCTCAATGGGCTCACCATCGGGCCAGTACGGCTGCACCTGGGCTGGGTCGGGGCTCAGGGTGCCGTAGCGGCGCACCAGCTGGCCGTTGAAATAAATCTCGGAGGCCGCGAACTGAAATACCCGCAGCACCACGGCCTTGCGGCGCAAGACTGGCCCTACCTGAAAGCGGAGCCGCAACCAGCCCTGCCCGGCCTGCTCCAGCTGCGGCAGCTCGTGCCGGCTAAGCGTGGGGTTGATGGGCTGCCAACCCTGGTCGTTGGTTTCGGGGCGGGCCCAGGCCAGGTTGTCGCCGGGGTGGTATTTCCAGCCTCGGGAAAGCATTAGGCCCGCAGGCGGCATCTCCCTGAAAACAATAGCCGGAATCTGGTCAGCCTGCGCAAAAGCTATCTGCGCAAAAAGGGCCAATAGCAGCAGAATCCGGGCTTTCATCAGGAGATAGAAACGGATGCACAGCCACAGTAGGTAAGCCCTGAACCAAAGGCTGCACCAGAGTAGCGGGCAGCACTTGGGGGCTTTATCCGGCAGCGACAGAACAAATACATGTATTTCAATTATAAATATAGTATTATTAAATATGAATTTAGTTCGGCTTATATCCGCTAAAATTTAACTTCATCCAATTGGAATCGGCGCCGGTTAGCCAGGCCTGCGGGGTTGGCTCCGGAGAGGCCTAGTTTCTCCTTGGCTTTAGGCTATGTCGTCACCTATGTCCTCCGCGCAAAATCTACCACGCCGGTCGGTGCTAGGCCAGTTGGGCCGACGGCTGATGCGGCTATGGTGGCGCGCCATCAACCTGGGCGTGCTGCCCAACCTCACGGTGTGGCAGCTAAAGCGGGTACATCTGCTCAATGGCATCTGCTGGATTACGGTGGGAATCTATGCCGGCTACGTGCTGATATTCTTTAATTCCCCCGACTGGATTACGTTCCGGATTTGCCTGTTTGGGCTGGTTCTGCATCTGCCGCCACTGCTGCTTAACTACTACCACCGCTACGATGCCTCGGCGTACTACAACATCCTGAGTGTGACGCTGCTGTGCTCCATCACGGCCATGGTGCGGCGCCACGATGGGGTGGAGTATTACCTCATCACCAATAGCATTGTGGGCATGCTGTTTTTTCGTAACTTCTGGAAGCTGGCCTTTCTGTTTGCCGTGAATGTGGCCGCTTACTTTGGCGTGCGCTACGCCATGACGAGGGTAGATATCAGCCTGTACGCGCCGGGCAGCCTGAATTTCTACAACGTGAACGTGGTGCTGTGTTTCCTGACGCTGTTTTTGGTGGTCTACTATTTCCGCACCGAGAACTTCCGGCAGGAACTGCTGCTCACCCGCCAGAACGACTCGCTGGCCCAGTCCTTGGAACATTTGCAGGCTACGCAGGCCCAGCTGGTGCAACAGGAGAAAATGGCTTCGCTGGGAGCCCTCACGGCCGGTATTGCCCACGAAATTCAGAATCCCCTCAACTTCGTCAATAACTTTTCAGAGGTAGGCCTAGAGATGGTGGAGGAGCTGCGCCAGTCCTTGCAGCAGGAAACCCTCTCCCCCGCCGGACAGCAAACGGTACAACAAGTGCTCAATGACCTGACCCAGAGCCAGCAGAAGGTGCACGAGCACGCCGGACGGGCGGGCGGCATTGTGCGGGCCATGTTGCTGCACTCGCGGTCCAGCACCGGCGAGCGGCTCCCCACCGACCTCAATGCCCTCTGCGACGAGTACCTGCGCCTGGCCTATCATGGCCTGCGCGCCAAAGACCCTAGCTTCACTGCCACCCTCACCACCGATTTTGCAATGCAGCTGGCTCCCCTGGAGGTGGCCCCCGAGGACCTGGGCCGGGTGCTGCTGAACCTGTTTAATAATGTCTTTTATGCCATGCAGCAAAAAGCCACACAAGCCCCACCCGGCACCTACCGGCCTACGCTCACGCTAAGTACTCGCCAGGCCGGCCCGGAGGTGCTGATACAGGTGCGCGACAATGGCACCGGCATTCCGGCCGCTTTACTGAACCAGATTTTCCATCCGTTTTTCACCACCAAGCCGCCCGGCTCCGGCACTGGCCTAGGCCTCTCCATTAGCTACGATATCGTCACGAAGGGGCACGGCGGCACGCTCACCGTCCAGTCGGTGGAGGGCGAATACAGTGAGTTTACGGTTCGGCTGCCGCGATAAACGCTGGTTCCAGCCGCTCCACTTTGCATCTGTCTTTTCTCCCTTTTCTTCACCTTATTCCCTTTCGCTCATGAAAAAGCATGTGTTTCTGGCCGCTCTGGCTGCCAGTGTGCTGGGCTTGGCCAGCGCCTCTTCCGCTCAAACGGATATGCCCGTGCGGGCCAAAGCCAAGATCAAAGACGATAAGGTAAAGATGCGTGACCTGACCGGCGAGAAAAACGAGCTGTCGGCGAAGAAAGGCACGGTCAAATCCAAAACGCGCACTCCCGACGGCAAAGCCAAGGTCAAGACGGAACCCGCCCACAAGGTTAAACAATAGGCGGCCCTAGCGCTTTATCAACACAGCATACTGCTGACAAGTTGCCGTAAACCTTATTGCCCAGCTTGTACGTATATGCCGGACCCCAACGCCCTGTGCGTATGAATATTCCCATCTCTCACCCTCTCCTTACTCTCTGCTCTTTATGAAAAAGTACCTGCTCTCTACCTTGGCTCTCTCGATGCTGCTGTCTGCCGGCTCCGCCACTTCTGCCCTGGCCCAAACCAAGGCCAAGTCTAAGGCCGATAGTGAGAAGACCAAGATGAGCGACAACGGCGCCACCGTTAAGACCAAAGTTGCCGATGATGGCAAAGTGAAGGTGAAAGGCAAATCAGAAGACGGTGCCAAAATGAAGGCCACCACCAAGCCCCGCGAAGGCGTAGAGATGAAGAACATGTCGATGACCGGCGACAAGGGTGTGATGGTGGGCGGCGCCATGATGACGCCCGATAAAGACATCGTAGACAACGCCGTAAACTCAACCGACCACACCACGCTGGTAGCTGCCGTGAAGGCCGCCGGCTTGGTAGAAACGCTGAAAAGCGCGGGTCCATTCACGGTGTTTGCGCCTACCAATGCCGCTTTCGGCAAGCTGCCCGCTGGCACGGCCGACATGCTCATGATGCCTGAGAACAAGCAGAAACTAACCACCATTCTGACCTACCACGTAGTACCCGGTCGCCTGCTGGCCGCCGACCTGAAAGATGGCCAGGTGCTGACGACCGTAGAAGGCGAAGCCCTGACCGTACACCGTAGCGGCGACATGGTAATGATTCATGACGCGAAAGGCGGTATGGCCAACGTAACGACTGCCAACGCAGTATCGAAAAACGGCGTGACGCACGTAATCGACACCGTACTGATGCCGACCAAGTAAGCGCATCTGCTTTTGCAGGCATTTTATCAAAAAAGCCGACCCTATTGCAGGGTCGGCTTTTTTGTTTGGCACATGTGGCGCTGGAGTCGGGTGCAGACGGGTGGCCTAGCGTAACCCCAGCCCCGGCCCTAGGCCAGTAAATCCTGATACTCGGGGTGCTGGCGCACGAACCCGGCCATGAACTTGCAGCTGGTTTTCACCTGCAGACCTTCCTGGCGGGCGTAGGCCAGTCCGGCCTTGGCCAGCTCTTCGGCCAGCCCCTGCCCGCGCAGCTCCTCCGCCACGAAAGTATGGGTGAAGTCGATGACGTTGCTTTGGGGCTTGCTGTAGGCCAGTTCGCCGCTGAAGCCGTCCTGCTCAATAGTAAATTCCTGATCCTGGGGGTGATGTTTAACGTGCACAGACATAGTTAGGAGCAAATGAAAGGAATGATGCCGCAAGCTACTGCCGAGGTTTAGTTGAGGATAGTAGCCTTTTTCAGGGCGGTTTACGTACAAAGGGGTGAGCTGGCTGTCAGGCTGGCTTTTTCTCCCGTTTCCCACATCCACTCCTACTTACTTCTTTCGGTTATGTTACCTACCCCCGAAAACACGCCTGCATCTGATCTGCGCAATGATTCCGACGACCAGAACGGCGCTAACCTGCAGAATACATCAGCCGGAGCACCCCAGCCTACGGTAGGGCACGGCAATAAATCACCTCAGTATGGCGAATTTGGCCATGCTGAGTCGGCTACCAACTCGGCCAACGACGAGACCAGCCAAACCCAGGGCGGCCACGCGGCTCCCTCCATCGCCTACCCCGAACAGCGCGGCAGTGCCCCCCAGAACCTCGACCCTTCGCTGGCGCGTGAAGTAGCCGACTCTGAGTATGGTGAGCAGCGCGAGGGCTGGGCCCAAGACGACCCCCGCTACGGCGGCGGCACCCGCAACTGGGCTACTGCTGAGCCAGCTAACCGCAGCATCGGCTCAGAACCCGACTCCGATGAAACGCCCCACAACCCCAACGCCGGCAACAACGACAACCCCGACGAGTTCAGCGCGCTGCGCCCTGATAACGGCAGCGGCATCCCCGGCAAATAGCCGGTCTGCATCTCTTTTTCTCCCGACTTCCTTCTGACCCCATGGCAACCAAAGACAACGACCAACAAGACCCCGCTGCTGCCCTCGACCCAAAATCGGGCGCTAACCTTACTGAGGAGCAGCGTAAGCACCGCGAAGAGCTGTACGGCTACAAGCGCGATGAAGAAGGCACCCTCGACACGTCGGCCCGCCTCGATGACGAAACCAGCGGAATCCCCAACGGCAGCAACTCCACAGGGCCCGATGGCGACACTGGCAGCAGCCCCGATGAGCTGCTGATTCCCGGCTTCAACAACCCCATCGACGATAATAACCGCTAGGCCACTTTGCCCGGCGTATCCCCAGACAGGCTCCTTGCTCCGGCAAGGAGCCTGTCTGCTTTTTACGGTTTTCAGGACCGCCGCCCCATTGGCCGAAAAGTGGGCTGACCGATTCCAGACTGGCCTCTGAAGGCTGTACTTTTCAGTGGTTTGCATGACAAGACCCGCGAATTCTCGTATACTCATCGAAAATTCTATTTTCCGATACTGCTGCTCCGCCTATGCCCCGTCCTTTCCTTGTCCTGACTGATTTCACGGCTGCCGCCGACACTGCGCTGCGTTATGCCGCCGACCTGGCCAAGCCCCTCGGCGCCTCTTTGGTTTTGCTGCACATCCGGCGCGAATCATTGCTTGACCCCGATGCCTTCATGGGCACCATCCGGCACCTGACGGAGGGCGAGGTGGCGGCGGCGCTGGAGGAGCGCACCCGGGGGCTGGCAGTGCCCGTTACGGTAGAGTCTACTGCCGATGGCATTGAAGCGGCCGTGTCTGACGCCGTACGCCGCCACCAGCCTAGCCTGGTAGTGCTGGGTAAGCCCGATACTGAAGAGACGCCCGACGAACTGGTGAGCAGCACGTCGCTCAAGCTGTTGCGGGCCACCCGCACGCCGCTGCTGGTTGTCCCGATCAGCCATACGGCCCAGGTGCCTCCCCAGCGCATCACAATTGCTGCCGATGATCTGCCCTTTTCCCTCAAACCCCAAACCGAAGCCATTCGGGAACTGCTAGGCCAGTTGCAGCCTACCATCACGGTGGAGCACGTGGTGGAGCCCGAGGACCGCGACGACTGCACTGCCTCCCGCGATGCCGTGCTGAAAAGTGGCCTCACGGCCGAAATCAGCCAGGTCAGAACGCATGGTGTGCGGCATTTGCATACGGTACATGGCATTTTGCAGGGCGCCGCCGAAACCCACGCCGACCTGCTGCTGGTAGTAGCCCGCCGCCGCAGCTTCCTGGGCCAGCTGTTCAACCGTAGCGTTACCTCGCAGGTGATTCTGCACGGCCGCCTGCCCATGCTGCTCTTGCCAGCGCTGGAATAGAGTGAGGTGGTGAAGTGGACGTTCGGCTGGCCTAGAGCTAGTGTCATTGCGAGAGGGGCAAAGCAATCTTTCCTTTGCCTCTCGCCAAATTTTGAAGAAACAAGAAGCCCTTACCTCCACAGTGGAAGTAAGGGCTTTTGCATAGGTCAACGGTTCGTGCAACGGCAAAGGAAAGATTGCTTCGTCCTTCGTCCTCGCAATGACATGTTCTAGGCCAGTCGAACGTTCACCTCACCATTTCACCTTTTCACCACTTCCAGCCGAGCTGTAGGCCGCTGTACCAGTTGCGGCCGGCGGCGGGCTGAAAGAAGCGGTTTCCGAAAGCGTTTAGGTCGTTGCCGAGGCTGTAGCGGCGGTCTGTGATATTCTCCACGCCACCAAAAACATCGGCTTCCAGGTGGCCTAGCAGTGTGCGGCGCCAGCCGGCGCGTGTGCCGAAAGTCCAGTAGCCAGCCGCATAGGCAGAGTTTGCATCGGTAAGCGGAATGCGGGCCTGGTGGTTGAGCGTGGGGTTGAGGTAGAAGCCCAGTTGCTCATTGAAATCGAGGCCGGCGCTGAGCGTGTGCGGGGCGGTGCCGGTGAGGCGGTTGCCGCTGTAGTCGTTGCCACCCGACTCGTACTGCCCGAAGCGGTAGTGGTTATAGGCGTAGCTCGCCCAGGCCCGTAAGCCAGTCTGCACCTGGCCTAGCGCTGGTACAGAGAGGCCTACGGGCGCGGTAGACTGCTGCCACAGCCAACCGCTGAGCGCGGCTTCCAGGCCGCGCTGGCGGGTGTTGCCAGAGTTGGCGAACAGCTGCGTGCCCTGCTCGTCGCTGCGCGTGACGATGGTTTGGCGCAGGCGGAAATCGTAGGCTGCTACATCAAACACTAACCTATTATGGAAGAGCTTGCCGCGGGTGCCCACCTCGTAGCTGGTGCCGCGCTCGGCCTGCAGGTTGCGGTTGAGGCTCCCATCAGAAGGCCGGATTTCTTCCTCCGTGGGCGGCGAGAAGCCACTACTCACGTTGGCATACGCAGATATCAGCGGCGTAATCTCCTTCAACAGGGCCACTCTGGGCGAAACCTGAGGCCGGAAGTCGCGCCGAAACTGGTAGTTGGCAGGCTGCGTGGCGGCATCGGATACGCGGGTGATGCGGTAGCGCAGGCGGTTGTAGCTGGCCCCAGCCGTCAGCAGGAAACCAACGGGCAACTCGTAATCGGCCTGGGCAAACACGAACCCCGTGGCCGTCCTGATTTCATCGTCGTAGCGCAGCAGGCCGGGCGTGCCGCCACGGTTCTGGTAGTTGCGGGAGCTTTCAAAGCCGTTCTGCATCTCGCCCCCGCCCTGCAGGCGCAGCGTGTGACCGGCCAGCTCCGTGCGGTAGCGCAGCACTGCCCGCCCGCCCAGGCCCAGCACGGTATTACGCTCATAGTCTACCAGATACGGCGTCCGGATGATACTACCCGTGCCGTAAAGAGTGCCGGTGATGCTGAGCTGGTCCGTAAACCGATAGTCGTAGGTGGCACCGAGCAAGGCGGTGCGGGAGGCGTAGAACGTGCGTTGGGCCACGGTACCGGGGCTGGTGGCCGAACCGGGGCGCGCTTGGCGCGGGTTCTGCTCGAACTGGGCGCGGGTGAGGCCGCCGGGCAGCTGGTAGTCGAGGTCGGTGTAGAGGGCGTGCAGGCCCAGCGTGCCGTGCTCCGTGGCTTTCATCTCGCCGTCCAGCGCTATCGTTTCGCGGCGCAGGGCGCTTTGCTCGCGGTAGCCATCCAATGTCTGCCGCGAATACTGCGCCCGCAGGTAGCCGGTGGCGGTGCCCGTTTCAGCGGCCACGGTATAGCGGCGCAGACCATAGCTACCCGCCGTGAAGCCTGTTTGCACCCGCGAAGTGCCGGGCAGTGGCCTACGGTTGGTGAGCAGCACCGCGCCGCCTATGCCGGCGCCATACACGCTGGCCGTGGGTCCTTTTATCACTTCAATTCCGCCCAGCTGGCTGGGGTCTAGCAAATTGAGGGAAGTGCTTCCGCTGGCTTCCGTGAACGGAATGCCTTGGTAGTACACCTTCACGTTGCGCACGCCAAATGGCGAGCGAAGCGTGCTGCCGCGCACACTGAGGCGGTAGCTGGCCGTGGCCCGCTCTTCGAGGCGCACGCCGGGCAGCGTGTTTACGGCTTGGGTGAGAGCATTTTGCGGGAAGCGCTCCAGCACGGCGGCATCGAGCACGCCCACCGCGGCGGCCGTGCGGCGCAACGGCAGTTGCTGGCCGTAGCCGGTTACGGTAGCTTCGGGCAGCACTTGCACGCGGGCCGTATCGGGAGTAGTGCCGGGCAGGTTTTGGGCAACGGCAGAAACAGGCAGCAGCAACAGCGCCGCGGCGTAACGATGAGTCATCAGGAGGGGCACTAACAGCGGAAGCAGCAGCAGCAGCAGAAGTGGTCTAGGCCACTCCCGCAAGGTGCGGCAAGGAACTATACCGCGTTCGGCCGATTTCGTTTGAATATTTCCACCAGTTCAGCAGCAGAAAAGCCCTATACTGGCACAGGACTATATACCAAACTACCAGCCCGATTCGTATTTCTTACCAGTTCCACTTAACTACGTTGGTCGTGCCTCAACTAGCCCGGAATCTTTTCAGACGGCCTCCACGCCTGCTTTTTGCGCCGGCGCTGCTGCTTGATTTGGCTGTGCTGCTAGGTATCAGCAGCATCCTGCTCAGTAGTCTGCACCAAGCGCCCCGCCAAGCCATACTGCAGGTTACTTTTCCACCTCGCCCAGAGAAAGTTGTGGAGCTTCATCGCGCTGGTGTTTTTCACTTCCCAACCCCTGCGGAAGTACGCCGAATGCGGATATGGCAAACCGTGTGGCTCACAGGGAAAGGGCAGACTGACAGCTTAAATTTACAGAGCTTCTGGCGGAAGACTGAACACATGCAGCAATTTCCAAACACCACCACTGGAGTAGCAGTACACTTTGGCTCGCAGGCCCACTATGGGAGTTTGGTGCGCGCAATTGATTATCTGAACCAGTTGGATGTCAAGAAATATACGATTGATATTACTTCGCCTACCACCACAGCTCTATATGCTTTTACGGATGCTCGACAGCAACCTAGGCCACTCTCCATTCCAACCCCAATTATCCTCGCAGCAACTCCCACTTCTGCCACGGCCCGCTGGCTGCAACAGGTAGGTGCGCCGCTGCAGCATTCGGCCTGGGGCACGGCTTTGTTGGCTTGCCTGGGTGTGATGGCAGTTGGGGCCGCCTGTTATGTCCTTCGTGAGGTAGCTTGAGCCGATGCTATACGCCACCATCGTTCATGCCCCGCCCCGCTCCCGTAGGCCACTGCTGCTTCTGCCGGGGCTGCTGTGCTTGAGCTACAGCGCTGTAATCTTCTAAATAAAGCCGTGTCTTCTTGAGTGGCCTACGCAGCGATAAAGCAGGCTAAAAAGCGTAGCCAGGCTACTTTCACGGAATCCGTCGCACGGAAATTGCGTTAGTCTTTCCTATGCCTGCCCTCTCCCCCGACCTGCGCAAAGCGCTCCTCCACCTTCCCCAAAAAGAAAAAGACCAGCTTCTGGTGCGCCTCGTTGGCCAGGATGCCGTGCTGATAGAACAGCTCAGTTTCCGGCTGCTGGAAGGCGACGATGCGCTGGAGCAACGCCGCCTGCGCCTGCGCACCCAGGTAGACGACCCTGTGCGCGGCTACCACCAAACTCCCAACGACCTGCTGCACATTGTGCGCCAGCTGCAGGCCCGCCTGGCTTACCACACCCGCATTACCGGCGACCTGTTTGGCGAAATAGAACTGACGCTGCGCCTGCTGACCAATGTATTGCGCCATCAGCCCGACGCGGTTTCTCGGCTGCATGGTCCCACGCAGCCGCTGCTGCAGCACCTGGCCCGCCGCACCCACGATGCCCTCAAGCAAGCCGGCAAGCTGCACGAGGATTATCTGGTGGAGCTTTCGCCGGCCACCAACGAGCTGCTGGCGCTGCTGTACGCCTCGGCGGCGGCGCCTTTGGCCCGGGAGCTGGGCGTGCCGACGGGGAACTTGTAGAATGGTGAAGTGGTGAGGTGGGCGTTTCGCTGGCGCAAGTGGCGCAGTTAACTCCTTCAGAACATCGACTCCTTCCTTCACCTTTCCTGTATCCTTTACGGAGCGAAAGCAGTATTTGAGAGAACCACACCACGCTCTCTTCACCAATCACCCTCCGCTATGTCTGCTACGCCTTCTCCCGAACATGTGCGCGTGCCCCTGCACTTGTCTGCCACTGAGCTACACCAAGCCCTCGATGAGCTAGATGCTAAAATCCGGACTCTGCAAAACCGCGCCCACGCTACCACGGCCAACTCCCAGCACACCTACCACGAGCATATCGCGACTCTGGAAACTAAGCGCTCTAAGCTGGCCGCGCAGCTGAAAGATGCCCCCGAGGCCCAATCGCCGCCGTCTGATACCGACCGCAGCACCTGGGACGAAATCTGGCGCGGCATTGAAAACCTGCGCAACGACCTGCGAAACATCATCTAGGCCACTTGGGCGGCCTGCCCGGAGCGCAGATGTTTACTTTCCTTTTCTAGCAGTGGCCTAGCCAGTTGCTCCTGAAGCCCCGCCCGCCGCGGGGCTTTTTGTTTGGCACCAGGAGTACGGCCCCAATGTAGCTAGGCCACTCAGGCCGCCCAAAACTGTTCTGGCCCCCGGCATGCCTCCGCCACTCGGGCTAGGCGTAGCGCAGTTCGGCAGAAGAAATTACCGTTCACTGAAATTTGATTTCTGCCTTGAGGTTGAGAAACTAGGTTTGGACCATTCTACAACGCCTAACCTGCTTTCACCATGAAACTCGCTACCTCCCTCCGCTCCGTTAGCGCCGCCTTCCTATTACTGAGCACCAGCTTCCCGGCCACTCTCTCGGCCGCTCCCGCACCTTCCGCAACCGTAAAGGCTGAGGCTCCAGCTTCTCACCCCGCTTTCACGGTACAGGTGGTAGGCAAAGGCCGGCCCATGCTCCTGATTCCGGGCCTTACCTGCCCCGGCGCCGTGTGGGATGAGACGGTGGCGCACTACCAGAAGCAGTACCAATGCCACGTAGTATCATTGGCCGGGTTTGGTGGCACGGCCCCCCTGGCCAACCGGGAGCAGTTTCTGCAGCAAGTCCGCGACCAGCTACTGGCCTACATCAAAACCCAAAAGCTCAACCGCCCCATTGTGGTAGGCCACAGCCTGGGCGGTTTCCTAGGCCTCTGGATGAGCACGGTGCAGCCTGAGGCCATCGGCCCGCTCGTGATTGTGGATTCGCTGCCTTTCATGGCGGCCGTGCAAAACCCCGCTATGACGGTGGAGCAAGCCAAACCCATGGCTGAAGGCATGCGCCAGCAGATGAGCCGGGGCTCGATGCCCGTGGCACTTGCCCGCCAGACCTCTGCCAGTATGATGACCGATACGGCCCGCATCAGCCAGGCCACCCGCTGGAGCGTAGCCTCCGACCCCACCACCGTGGCCCAGGCCTATTATGACCTGATGACCAACGACTTGCGCCATGATATTGCCCGCGTGCAGCAGCCTACGCTGGTACTGGGCGCCTGGGCAGCCTACAAGCAGTACGGCTCCACCAAGGAAGGCACCCGCGCTATTTTCGAGCAGCAGTACGCCAAGCTACCTCAGCACCACGTGGAAATGTCGGAGGCGGGCAAGCACTTCCTGATGTGGGACGACACGCAGTGGTTCTTCGCTCAGACGGATGCATTTTTGAAGCAGAACAGCCTGGCCAGGAAGTAGGCCTTTCCGCTTCTCCCCTAACTTGCCCACGTGGCATCACCTCCTGGCTAGGCCAGTTGAGTGATGCCACGTGCCGGTTTGCCCTTTCGCTGTAACCTTGCTTATGTTCTCCTACGCCTCTGTGCCCGCCCCCGGCCGCTTGTATTGGCGCCTGCAGCTAATTGGCTGGGCGCTGTACTTCCTTTTCAACTTCGTAGTCTTCTCCGTCTTCGGTAAGGCTTCCACCGATACTGGTCTTATTACGCTGCTGATTGTGGCTACTATGCTGGGGCTGAGCCACGCGTTGCGCTACCACATAGTGGCCAACGGCTGGCAACAGTTGGCGCCACTGCCCCTGCTAGGCCGACTGTTGGTTACCAATGCCCTACTATCGGTGCTGAGTCAGGTAATCATCTGGGGGCTGATTGCGTGGGTAGTACGCCCCAGTAGCACTGGCAAACCGCAGGGTTGGGCGGAGTTCATCGGGTATGCTTTCAACATCAACTTTGTGCTGTGGCTGTGGGCCGGCTTCTACTTCGGCTGGCATTATCTGCGCAGCTACAAACAGGCCGAGGTGGATAAATGGAAGCTCAGCGCGGCGGTGCAGGAAGCCGAAATGCGCACTCTGAAGGCCCAAATCAACCCCCACTTCATGTTCAACTCCCTCAACAACATCCGGGCGTTGGTGATGGAAGACCCCGCCCGCTCCCGCGACATGATTACGCACCTCTCCGACCTGCTGCGCTACTCCATTCAGCTCAACAGCGCCGAGCAGGTGCCGCTGGGTCGGGAACTAGAGATTGTGGAGCACTACCTGCAGCTGGAGGCCCTGCAGCTGGAAGAACGCCTACGCTATTCGCTTGATGTAGACCCCGCCGCTTTACCCGTGCTCATTCCGCCCATGACGTTGCAGTTGCTGGTGGAAAACGCCATCAAGCACGGTATTGCGCCGCGCCCCGAGGGTGGCCGCATTGTCCTTTCCGCGCAGCTGAATACTGGCCTAGGCCAGTTGCACGTGGCCGTTCGCAGCACGGGCCGCTACCAGCCCACTCCCGGCCACGAAGGCGTAGGCCTACGCAATGCCCGCGAGCGGCTGGCCCTGCTCTTTGGCCCAGCTGCCCACCTCGAAATCAGCAACGACGAAACTGCCGCTGACACAGTAGTAGCCCAGCTACAATTGCCCGTGCAGGCCTCTAGGCCAGTGCTGCTAGCTTAATTTCTTCTCCTCCTTAATTGACTTACTCGCTGCATGAAAGTCTTGCTCGTCGATGACTCTCGCCTGGCGCGCACGGAGCTGCGCCACTTGCTACAGGCCTACCCCGATGTGGAAATTGTGGGCGAAGCCCGCCACGCGGCGGAGGCTCGGGAGGCCCTGCAGCAGCTGCAGCCCGATTTGCTACTCCTCGATATTCATATGCCCGGCGAAACCGGCTTCGAGCTGCTCGCCTCCCTGGACCAGGCCCCGCACGTAGTTTTCACGACGGCCTACGACGAGTATGCCCTGCGAGCCTTCGAGGTAAATGCCCTGGATTACCTCTTGAAGCCCGTGCAGGAGTCGCGCCTGACGGTTGCCCTGGAGAAGGCCCGGCGTAAGCTGGTAGCCTCGCCCCCCGAAACGACCCGTCCGGCTGCTGCCGAGGAGCCCGCCGCTACTCCGCTCACCGCCCAGGACCAGGTCTTTGTGAAGGATGGCGAACGGTGCTGGTTTGTACGCCTGGCCGATATCAAGCTATTTGAAATCAACGGAAGCTACACCCAAATCTACTTCGAGCAGCACCGGCCGCTTATCCCGCGCACTCTGCAACACCTGGAAACCCGCCTCGACCCAAAGGTTTTTTTCCGGGCCAACCGCCAGCAGATTATCAACCTCAAATGGATTGCCGGCATTGAACCCTGGTTTAGCAATACGCTCAAAATTCAGCTACGCGACGGGCCAGAAGTCGAAATTTCGCGCCAGCAGTCGGTGCGTTTTCGGGAGCTTATGAGTTTATGAACTAGCAGAACATCAACCAGATTGCATCTTTTTACTACCAATATCAGTACACCAAGAGGAGCCCGATGCTCTCCGCCCGCCGGCCGGATTCTTCCACTCAGACTCTTCTTCCTATGAAAACGCTACTCACTATATCTGCTCTAGGCCTGTTGGGGGCCGTTTCGTCCTGTTCCCAAGATAGTGTTGCTCACAACCCGCGCAACAACTACCAGAACGTATCCATGAAAAACGAGCGACGCAAAAACGATAAATCGGAGTTCAAAAAGAATCACTCTCCTGTTGGGTTTGGCCTTGATCTGAACGCAAATAATCCGTATAAATTTCGAATGGTGACCTCGCCCAAAAAGTACAAATACAGCAAAGGCCGATAGGCGCACTCCCCGAATAAAAAAAGGTCATTCATTATTTGGATGACCTTTTTTTATTCTTATATTTTATAAATTAAATACAAACAACATAATCAGATACCGGGCTGAAGTAGTCTTCTCGGGTTCCGGAAAAATGCTACTGGCTTGATCTGAAAAAGATCAGGTTGTAGAGTCTGAGAATGTTAATTTTACGTAGCTGCTCTTCCCCACCCAGTTAGCTTGCTCTCTATGCTTACACACCTACGCTTCTCTTTTCTTTGTGGGGTCTTGCTCTGGCTGCTTCGGCTGCCTACGGCAGCTCAGGTACCAGGGCTGCCTATCCCTCGTACAGGCTCGGGCACCAGCATTGAGCCCGGCCGACTGGTATTCCGGCTGAAGCCCGACTACGCGGCGCAGGCCAAGCCCGATGGTGTGGCAGTGCCGGCGCTGCAAAACGCGCTAAGCAGCCTGGGAGCCGCTACCGTACACCAAAAATTCCCGCATGCCCAACGGCCGGAGCTGGCCCGTCCGCAGGCCGGAGCTGTTGACCTGAGCCTGCTCTACCAGGTAGAGTTTGACCGCAACCTTGCGCCGGAAAAAGCCTGCCGCCTGCTGATGCTCAGCGGCGCGGTGGAGTACGCCGAGCCGCGCTATATCCGGGAGCCCCTCTATCAGCCCACCGACCCGATGTCGGACTCCACCATTGCTAAGGTGGAATACTTCCAGACCCAATACTACCTGCGCAACATACAGGCCTACGGCGCCTGGGATGTCACGAAGGGCGACACCAGCATCGTTATTGCCATTGTGGATGGCG
Source organism: Hymenobacter gelipurpurascens (assembly GCF_900187375.1). NCBI lineage: Bacteria > Pseudomonadati > Bacteroidota > Cytophagia > Cytophagales > Hymenobacteraceae > Hymenobacter > Hymenobacter gelipurpurascens. Next base: position 2,002,867 of record NZ_FYEW01000001.1, read on the forward strand.
GTACGCGCTACACCCACGAGGACCTGGCTACCCAGCTTCAGATAAACCGCCTCGACCCGATTGATGGTATCGACAACGACAAAGACGGCTACATAGACAACTACCGGGGCTGGGACTTTGCCGACAACGATAATGATGCTACCCGCGAGACAAATAGCGTGCACGGCATTCTGGTGGCGGGCTGCGCTGCCGCCCGCGCCGACAATGGCAAGGGCATTGCGGGCGTTGGGTTTCGCTCCCGCTTCCTGCCCCTGAAAATCTACCCCAGCACACCGCAGGGCAGCTTCGCGGGCTTCGAGGCCATTGTGTACGCCGCCGACCACGGCTGCAAAGTCATCAACCTTTCCTGGGGCGGGGCGGGTGGCCGGTCGCAGTATGAGCAGGATATCATCAACTATGCCGCCGTAAACCACGATGCGGTGGTAGTAGCGGCCGCAGGCAACACGAACGCAGAACTGGACTTCTACCCCGCCAGCTACGACCACGTATTATCGGTAGCCTCCATGCACCCGGCCGATTTGAAGGACCCCAATGGTACCTTCAGCCGGCACGTGAGCGTTTCGGCGCCGGGCATGGGCATACTTACCATTCTGGGCAACAACGATTCGGACTATTACCCCGTTACAGGTTCTTCTTTCGCGGCCCCGTTGGTATCCGGAACAGCCGCGCTCGTACGGGCGCGCTTCCCCCACTTCACCGCGGATCAAGTGGCGGCTCAGATCCGGCAGACCACCGACAACGTGTATACAATACCCGGCAACGAGGTGTACCTGGGTAAGCTGGGCACTGGCCGCCTGAACGCGAAACGCGCCGTAACCCTAACTGACCGGCGCGCGGCGCGCATTACGAGCAGCCGCTTCACCCCCATCCGCAAGGCCTATGCCCCCGGCGATACGATACAGTTGGTAGCGGATCTGCAGAACCTGCTGCAACCCGTGGGAGGACTTACAGTAACGCTTAGCTCCCTTTCTCCCTACCTGATTATCCGGCAGGGCTCGTTTGCACCCGGCCCCCTGAGTATGCTACAGAAGACCAGCAACCAGGCCAAGCCCTTTCGGCTGGAAGTAGCTACCAAAGTTCCGCTGAATACGCAGGTAGTACTGCGCTACCACCTCCAGGATGCCGCCTCTGGCTACCAAGAAGACCAGTACGAAACGCTGACGCTGAATCCCGAATATGTGGTGATGAACGTCAACGATTTGCGTCTTACTCTCTCGGAAGGGGGCAAACTGGCCTACGCCAATCTGGGGATGGACACGGGAGAAGGCGTGAGCTACAAAGGCAGCACCCCCATGCTGTACGAAGGAGGCCTGATGATAGGCACCTCCGCCACGCGCGTAGCCGATAACGTACGCCACGATGGCGTTGGCAACAACATGGACTTCTACTCACTGGTCCGGACTTCTCTGCGCGAACATCCCCTGCGCGCCGACCAAGAGGCCTACAGTGTATACCGCGATTCGCTGCCCAGCAGCAAACGGCCTCAGGGCCTGGGCATTCGGGTGCGGCAGGTAACCTACGCCTTTGCTGCCGCGCCGCACCGCGACTATGTGGTGCTGGAGTATCACCTTACCAACCTATCAGCCGATACGATACGCCCACTGCATGCAGGCTTGTTTATGGATTGGGATCTGGCGCCCAATGTGGCCCGCAACGTAGCCAACTGGGACTCTGTACGCTCTCTGGCCTACGTTTATGACCCTGCCGTTCCCACGCTGTATGCCGGCGTGAAACTCCTGACGGGTGGCCTGCCCAGCGTGTATTCTATTGATAATGCAGCGCCTTCTTCGGCCCCGGTTTACCTGGGAAATGGCTTTAGCACCGCCGAGAAGTTTCTTACCCTGAGCAGTGGCACCCGCAAGTCGCGGTCTGCAGGTCTGCCGTCGGGCGTCGATGTATCGCAGGTGACGGGCGCGGCCCTGAAGCGCCTGGCTCCCCGCGACTCGGTGGTGGTGGCCTTTGCCGTGCTGGCAGCCCCTTCCCTAGCCCAGCTTCAGGCTACGGCTGAGGTAGCCCAGGCCCGTTACGCCAGCGTGCTGCCGGTAACCCCCACTGCACTTCTTACGGGCGTTCAGCTGTACCCTAACCCCACTGCAGGCCGGCTGCGGCTCACACTCCCTACTGGCCTAGGCCCTGCCACCGTGCGGGTACTATCGGCACTGGGCCAAACCATTCTAGCCCAAACCATACCAGGCACAGGCGCTGAGCTGAACCTGAGCGGGCGGGCAGCGGGCGTTTACATTGTGCAGGTTTCCACGAAAGCTGGCCTTTCTACCCACCGCATCATGCTCCAGCCCTGATTTTTTGCCTGCCTGAGCAAGCGGCATTTTCCTTTCGAGTGGGCCCTTGGGTAGCTGACGCCACAGCCAACCCAAGGGCCCATTTCTTGTCAACGCATTGGCTGTAAGCCTCTTCATTGGCCCATCGGAAACCATGCAGCTGCCCAGCTCCATCAGATCCTGTCGCAAACGGTCTGGCGGAGCTAAAAGCCCGGTATCTTGGCCCCGTTTTTCTTCCCACCCAATGAGCTTCTTTGCGTAGAAGAGGCCTACCACCTCAACCCTTCCTCATGCAAACTACCCGGCTTGAACATGATTTCTTAGGCGAACGAGCTATTCCCGAAGACGCGTATTATGGCATTCAGACCCTTCGGGCCCTCGAAAACTTCGATATCACGGGGATTCCGCTGAAGTCGGAGCCGCTGTTTGTGCAGGCCCTGGCCTACGTGAAGAAAGCCGCCGCTTTGGCTAACCGCGATTTGGGCGTGCTGGATGCTACCATTGCCGAGTTCATTGCCAAAGCCTGCGACCGGGTGATAGGTGGCGAGCTGGATAATCAGTTTCTGACCGATATGATTCAGGGGGGCGCGGGCACCTCGGTAAACATGAACGCCAACGAGGTTATTGCCAACGTGGCGCTGGAGCTGATGGGCCACCAGAAGGGTCAGTATGAGTTTTGCCACCCCAATAACCACGTCAACTGCTCCCAATCCACCAACGACGCTTACCCCACGGCTTTCCGTATTGCGCTCAACAACAAGCTGGTGAGCTACCGCCATGCCCTGGAAGTATTGGCTGATGCCTTCGCGGAGAAGGGTGAGGAGTTCCGAAACGTCCTGAAAATGGGCCGCACCCAGCTCCAGGATGCCGTGCCCATGAGCATGGGCGACGAGTTCAAGGCCTTTGCCACCAACCTGCGCGAGGAGCTGCTGCGCATCGACGACAGCCGCCAGCTGATCCGGGAAATCAACATGGGCGCCACCGCCATTGGTACCCGCGTGAATGCGCCTAATGGCTACGCCGAGCTGATAACGCAGTATCTGCGCGAGCTGACTGGCCTAGACCTCATCTTGGCCGGCGACCTGATTGAGGCCACCTACGATACCGGCGCCTACGTGCAGCTCTCCGGGGTGCTGAAGCGCACGGCCGTAAAACTCTCCAAGATCTGTAATGATTTGCGCCTGCTTTCTTCGGGGCCTCGCGCGGGCTTCAACGAAATCAACCTGCCGGCGCTGCAGCCCGGTTCCAGCATTATGCCGGGCAAGGTGAACCCGGTGGTGCCGGAAGTCGTCAACCAAACCGCCTTCTATGTAATCGGGGCCGACTTAACCGTAACCATGGCCGCCGAAGCCGGACAGCTGCAGCTGAACGTGATGGAGCCGGTGATTTCCTTCGCCCTGTTCACGTCCATCTCCTACATGACCCGCGCCTGCCACACCCTCCGCGACAAGTGCGTGGTCGGCATCACGGCCAACGCTCAGCACGCCCAACAACTCGTGTATAACAGCGTAGGCATCGTGACGCAGTTGAACCCGGTACTGGGCTACGAGGCCTCAGCCGAAATTGCCAAAGAAGCCCTGCGCACCGGCAAATCGGTACATGATGTAGCCGTGACGGAACGCCAGCTGCTGACCCAGGAGAAGTGGGACGAGATTTTCACGTTTGAAAACCTGATCCGGCCGCACTTCATCCAGTAAGTATTTCGTGCTGATCTGCTAGGCCACCATTGCCGAACGCTTTCGAGCGAAGACAGGACGCCTGATTGCCCCTATGTGGGATAACCAGCGTCCTGTCTTCGCTCGAACTTTTTTTGCGCCGGGCTCAGCACTTCACTTGCCACAAATCATCCCAACACGTAGTAAAGGCCGGAGAACGAAAGGCACTGCGCCCAGCCCATGGTGCACTACGCTGACCAGTGGCCGCGTAGCGCACCATGCCGCGCCCGAAACGCCGGTTCACGCAATCCAATGCCTGCATCAGTTGCTCTTGTCGCTGTAGGCGGGCCGGGTCAGTAGCGCCGAACAGGTCTAATTGGGGGTGTCCGGCGGGCTCTAGGCCACTCAGTACCACGCCGGCCCGCACGTAGGCCTGCCCTGGGCGCAGCAGCTGGCGTAGGCCACGTAAGGCCACCCGCAGCAGCTCGCCGGTATCGTGGGTGGCGGAGGGCAGATGCAGCACGGCGGTATGGGTGGAGGCTCCGGCAGTAGGCGCAAAACGGTCGGTGCCGAGCAGCACCGTAAGCAGGTGGGCACTGAGCTGCTGGCGGCGCAGCTTCTCGGCGGCTCGCGTAATGAAAGTGGCCACTGCTTCGCTGAGGACAGTAGCATCTTGTTGCGGTCGGCCGAAGGAGCGGGTACAGGCTACGCTGTGCCGGCGCGGAGCAATGCCCCCATCTTCCTCGTCGGTGGGGTGCCAGGTCAGGCAGGCTTCGCCGCGCAGCTCGCGCCACAGTCGCTGGCCTACCACGCCCCCCAAATGCCGACGCACCCAGCTTTCGGGCATGGCCACTAGCTCGGCCGCAGTCTGTACGCCCGCCGCCTGCAGTTTGGGCGCCAACCGCCGACCAATGCCCCAGATATCCTGCACGGCCGTGGCTTGCAGCGCGGCGTGTACGTCCTCTGCGGAATCAAGCACGACCACACCGCAGGTGGTTTTGCGGGCGAGCCGGTTGGCTAGCTTGGCCAGCGTTTTAGTAGCCGCCATTCCCACGCATACCGGAATCCCCACCTGGAGTTTTACCGCCTCGCGAATATCGGCGCCTATCTCGGCGGCGGTCTGGTTGCAGTAGCGCAACTCGTGCAGGTTCAGAAACGACTCATCTATGGAATATACCTCTACTTCGGGGGCAAATTGCGCCAGTACCCGCATCACGCGCCGGCTCAAATCACCATACAAGGCATAGTTGGAGGAGAACACTTGTACCCCGTGTTGCTCCAGCAGCGGCTTCACCTTGAAGTAGGGCTCCCCCATTTTCAGGCCGAGAGCTTTGGCTTCATCGGAGCGCGAAATCAGGCAGCCGTCGTTGTTGCTGAGCACCACTACGGGCATTCCCAGCAGCCGGGGCTGAAAAACCCGCTCGCAGCTCACGTAGAAATTGTTGCAATCAACTAGCGCGTACATAGAGCCGTTGGGAAGATGGGTACAGATGAGCCTAGGCCAGTCTGGGAGTTCAAGCCCGCTTCTGGCGATGCCACTCGCCTAAAGATTGCGCCGCCATTCGGCCTTCCAGCGCATGAATCACGTGGGTCACTACGCCCCACACCTCAAAAGCGGTTTCGGCGGGTACTTCCAATGGGGCATAGTTCTTGTTTTCAGCTTCCAGCCAGCGGCGCTTGCCTTGTTGCCGCAGCCGTTTGAGTGTGTGCTCGCCCTCTACCACGGCTACTACAATACTGCCATCAGTGGCCCACAAGGCGCGGTCAACGGCAATCAGGTCGCCGGGATGAATGCCGATACCCGTCATGGAGTCGCCGGCTACGCGGGCCAGAAAGGTAGAGGCCGGGTTGCGAAACAAATGCCGCGTCAGGTCCAGCGGTTCCTCCTGGTGGTCGTCGGCAGGTGAGGGAAAGCCAGCGGGCACCGGGCACCCGTAGAGCGGGAGCTCCATCGGCAGCAAGTGAATGGCCGGCACGGTATAAGCCAGAATGGTACTCATAAGCAGGAAGCTGGTGGTAAAACAATACAGCGCCGCTATTTACTAATTATTTTAGCAAATAAGCAAATCTATCTTTTCTCTGCTCTATACTTGAGGTGCTTCAAAAACATTAATTAGACCCACCTAACTTCTATTAAAATCCCATTAAAACATACGTAGAGTCTTATTTTACATACCGCAAACAACCAGAAAAATATTCCAACCTCATTAGTCTTTTTTGCTCAATATTCGTATCTTTGGATATGTCGAAAGTCAAGCTTCCTGTTCCGATTCCCGTTCAGCAGTATGCCCGATGCGTGGACGCCAGCCGCCGCCCCGCCGACCATGTCGGCGACTGGCCAAAGGCTGGCTGCGTATATCCGGTGCAGATTCGTCGTAATGCCCAAACCGGCCAACCTCAGATTCACGTGCTGGGTTTTTACGCTGAGCGGCCCTACGGAGCCTTTGCCGCCTACCGCTTCGAGACGGTAGCCAACGTCTGGCTGAACTAGCCCAACGCCCTTTTTCGCCACCCCATATTCCCGGCTGGTTCCGTTTGCTACACGGAGCCAGCCGGGCTTTTTTTGCCTCTAGGCCACTATCTACAAGTATAGCCCAGCCCGTAGGCCACGTAGCCGCAATTGCCCGGCACCCCTGGGTTTACCACTACTGCTTGTAGCCGGTATCTTTGACGTCGCAACCTTTTGCTTCTATGGAAAACGCGTCTGAGCCTACTTACAGCATCCCGGCCCCCTACCGCCGGATGGAAAACATGCACATCCTGTTCTGGCTGCTCAAGGACATTGGGTGGTGCATGATCTGGAAACCGCTAGGCCTCTCCATGATTCTTCCAACGCTCAGCATTGCCGTGCTCATCACCTGGCGCACCCGCGACATCAAGGCCGAGCTGGCGCACAACCTGGCCATTGTGTTCTGGATTTCGGCCAACTCCTACTGGATGATCAGTGAGTTCTTCGGGTTTGATACGGTGCACGTATGGGGCAGCATCACGGGCAAGCACATGGCCTTGGTGCCCTTCCTGACTGGCCTACTGATTCTGCTCTACTACTATCTGGTGCAGAAGCCCCAGGAAATGCGAGCGGAGCAAGTGGCTACGCTGTAGCGGCCGAATGCAGCAATTCTTCTAGTAGCTGCGTGGCTCGCGAAAACCGCTCGGCCCAGGTCCCACTTATTATCTGGTACTCGGTGCCGAAGTGCGCCAGCGTTTGCCGATGCGCTTCATCTAGGCGTTGGCGGTCGGGGGCGCTTAGACGGGTGCCGTCCTGCACGAAGGGCACATCGGGCAGTAGGTACAGGTATAAGTCGGCACGGTTGAGGGCGTAAAGTTCGGGGGGCAGCTCCAGCCACCCATTGCCGGTAAAGCGGGCGTAGGATTGGGTGATGTGCACATCCGTATCGAGTAGTAGCAGCGGGCCAGCTACCGGCCGCAGAAGCTTAATCCGTTGGGCATGCTCGGCGGCTACAGCATACAGATCTTCGGTACTGAAATCCGACGAGTCTGCAATCAATTCCCGAGCCGTTTCAAGCACGCACGAGGCACCAAAATGATCCGCCAGCTGCTGGGTAAGCGTTGTTTTACCCGTTGACTCAGTACCCAGGATGGCTACTGTGCGCCGGTAGTACGCTTGCACACCGGCAGGCAAGAACTCCCAGTTACCGCGCAGATCGGCCCGGATGGCCGATGCCGACACCGGCACCTGTGCTCGCTCGACGTCGAAGTCTAGATACTGAATGCCCATATACTGCGCTACTAAAGCTCCGTACGGCTCCGAGGTTACGACCAAGGAAACAGATGGCAGTAGCTTGTGAAAAACCTCGGCCCAGACCCGTGCCACCGCCGCCGAAGTTTCGGAGGTGTTCGGTAGTTCTGCTTCGTTGTAGGCATATACCTGCACTTGCACGTGGCTCCCGGCTTTCTCATTTTCGGCCCTAATCCATTGCGCACGTACCGTGCCCGCCACTGGTTCCTGGTCGCTGGCGCACACCAGTACCGTCAGTAGGTCGCAGTGCTGGCGCGCAAAGTCGATGAGCTTCTGATGGCCGCGATGAAAGGGCAGAAACTTACCGAAAACAAACGCATGCGTCATAAAGCGTAGCCCAGGGGTCAGAGTTGAAATTTTACGTTCACGTAGAAGTTGGCCGGCGCCGGCACAAAATACTTCTGGGTGCCATCGGCCTCCACGTACCCGTTGTTGAAATAGCGGGTGTTCGTAAGGTTGTTGCCAAACACGGTCAGCTGCCAGCCGCGCCAAGTATACTGCACCCGCGCGTTGAGAAGGGCGTAGCCACTAATAGCCGCCGAGTTGGCAAAATTGAGGTATGACCGGCTTTGGTAATGGCCCGTTGCGCCCACCAGCCAACGGCCGCGCTGGAATACCGCTTCCTGGTTGAATAGCAGCCCAGGGGTGAGAATGGGCTGGAACGATTCCGCCTGCTCCCGGATACGGCTCCGGTTAAGGGCGGCATTCGTGCGGAAGGCAAGCTGCCGGGTGGGTTGCCAGTTTAGCACTGCCTCTAGGCCACTTCGGTAGCTGCGGGCCACATTATCGGTGAGGGCGAGCCCATTGGGACCTAGGTTGCCGTTCAGTACAATCTCATTCTGAAAAGCCATGTAATACGCGTTTAGCTCCAGCTGAAGGCCGGGCATCTGACGGCGTACCCCTACCTCGTGGTCGGTTACGTACTCGGCGCGGGTGTTGCTCACGAGAGCTTGCCCGTCGGTATCAGCCAGCAAGTCATCATTGCCCCCAAACAAGTCGTTGCGGGTAGGCTCCCGGCCTGTTCGGCCGAGGCTATAGTAGAGCGTAGTACGGTCAGTTGCGGCGAAGCTGAGGCCGGCTTTGGGGTTGAGAAAGCGCCACGTCAAGGGCTGAAGCGCTACGCTACCTGCATAGCGAAATGTGGTAGCCCGACCTTGTAAGTCGGCGAAAGCCGTGAACTGGCCAAGGCGGGATTCAAGCTTACTGAATAGGCTGCCCTCCCGCTTGTAGCCGGTATTACGGTACAACTCGCCGGCCGTCTGCTCACTCCCAATGTGATGGCGCTGGTACGTGCTGACATGTAGGCCACTAGTCCAGGTAAAACGGCGCGAGCGGCGCGTGTAGGAACTGAAGCCTCCTAGGCCACCCGACCGAAAGTTGTACCGATACAGCTCAGTAGTGGCGGGCAGCCCCAGAAAAGTATTCAGATCAAAATCGTAGCCGCCCTGCAAGCCGGTAGCATACACGCTGGTAGTTACCTCTGCCGTTGGCGTGGGCTGCCACTGGTTCTGGAGCTGAACCAGGGCCTGCTGAAAATTATCGTTTTCCCGGCCGTTGGCATTAGCCCGCCGATTTTGGCGCAGCACCGAATCAGGCACTCCCAGCCACGCCAGCTGGTTGCGCTGCTGCCCCGCCAACACACTCAGTTTCCAGCTGGTTTTGTCGTAAAACAGCCCACTGCTCAGGTAAACAGAGCGCGACGTATTGGCCGAGTGGTCTTTGTACCCATCAGAATGCAGCTGCGAAGCCCGCACGTAGAGCGCCGCCCGGCCCTGTAGGCCACTCGCGCACTCGCCATACACCCGGTAACTCCCAAACGACCCGTAGCCGCCACCCAGAGTAGTCCGGGCTGAGTCCAGCAACGAGCTAGAGAACAGCTGAATGCTGCCGCCGTAGCTGGCCACGCCGTTTTGGGTAGTGCCCACTCCTCGCTGTATTTGCACACTGCTCAGCGAGTTGAACAAGTCAGGATAGTTGGAGAAGTAAGCCCCTTGGTCTTCCGGTTCGTTCAGGGGTACACCGTCGAGCGTGGTATTGATGCGCGTTTGGTCGATGCCGCGCAGACGGAAGTAGGCGTAGCCTTGCGTGCTACCCGCGTCAGAGTAAGCGGTAACACCTGGGGTTAGCTCGGTTAGTAAAAACGATGGTTCCTGTCCGACGCTTAGAGCCTTTAGGAATGAGCCTTTTAAGTTCTGAAACGTTACCGGCGTCAGCTTCTTGGCCTGGTAGGTTATCAGCACTCCCGGCAGCGCCCGGGTAGAATCAGTGGGAATAGTCTGGGCGTGAGCGGCAACGGACGCCAAACCTGGCAGCACCAGTAGCAAATACTTCATCAGCTTCTCGAAAGGCCGGGTAGTTAGCATCGGCGCACGAAGATTGCCCTTTCCTGCCTGTCTTGCTGCATTTCTGAGCTTGAAGCAGGAAATAGCAGTGCCATGTGGCCTAGATCACCTTCTGATTACCCTGTATATCTTTAGTCTTCATTGAGCATCTATAGTCGCCTAATTTCAGCTGCCTCTGAGGCTTGCTCAACTGCAGCAGCTGTTGTTTTATCTCGCTTCCACCCAATCAGCAACACACCTACCACTACCAGCAAAGTACCCACTATTTGCTCCGTGAATATCTTCTCGCCTAGCACGTAATGCGCCTGCAGAATGGTGGAAACCGGCCCGATGCCACTGATGATGGCCACATTGTTGGAGCCGATTTTCTTCATGCCTTGCGATATCAGGAAAGAAGGAAGTACGGTAGCCAGAATGGCCAACAGCAAACCATACATCCACATATCCTGGCCTAGCTCCACTTGCTGGATATTATGCGTCAGCAGGAAATGCCCGAACACCCCGAAAGTGGCTGCCAGCATGGCGTACGCGGTGAATTTGTTGGCCCCGACGCGCGGAATAACCCGCCCGCTCCCCACAATGTAGATGGAGTACGTAACAGCGCACATGAACACTAGGCCACTTCCCACATAGAAATTCGGGTTCTGCGAGTCAATGGACAGTTCCCCAAAGTACGCCAAGGCGATACCCGCGTAGGTGAGCAGCAGGGCTATTTGCTGGATTTTGGAAATGCGCTGCTTGAAGAAGTATGCGTTGATGAACACGGCAAAGCTCGGGTACAGAAACAGGATCAGCCGTTCCAGTCCTGCTGATATGTACTGTAGGCCTATAAAATCAAAAAGACTGCTCACGTAGTATCCAAGTAGGCCTATGCCGCATACCAGCAGCCACTCCCGGCCTGTCATCCGCACGTTGTCTTTCTGGGTGCTTACCAGGAATGCCGCCGCCAGATAAAACGGAAGCGAAAACACCATCCGAAGCGCCAGCAGCGTCACGGCATCGGTATGCGTGTGCCCGAAAGCCAGCTTCACGATGATGGCCTTGGTTGAAAAGAGCACCGCCCCTAGTAGCGTAATCAGGAAGCCGACAACGGAAACGGCTTGTTTGGTAGAGGACATTTATTTCTTTGAAAATCTCAGCTGATCGATTTTATCACTTTCTATTATTACTGCTATATCTTTTAGAGAACCAATGTTGATAACCAAAGGACTAATTTCATTCCTTTTAACTACAAACCTAAATTCACTCTGATACTTATACTCTAATGGCTTTTTAAATAATGACCATTTACCAAAAAACGTATTAGTGTCTATATAATCTACCGGGCCACTGTACACTTTGAGACCTTTATTTTCAATATTAGATTTAACACGATCATAAAATTCGTCTACTTTGAGAATTATCACTGCCGTATCACCAAATTGCTTGCACTTACTATCTATGATTAGGTCTTCAACATTTTCGACTGTTTCAAGCATATACATAGAATATATATTACCTATTGGCTCTTCATTCCATACTTGCAATTTCCCGATATCAGCACGCAATACATCTTCCCCTTTCAGTGAAATGACTATATTATTTATTTCCTGCTGCTCATCTAAATGTTCATGCTTATCTCCCCTAACATTCCCATCTTCTATTTTCACAAATTCACTGACGTGATTCATGTATATCGTCCCGTTATAGTACAGATTTTCCATAAACTTTCTGTCACCAATTTTTATTAAAGAAAACAGCTGAATCTTTTTCATCTATAATTTATATAAACACTAAAAGTTCTCAAAGATAAAACGGCCGCTTCCTTTTCAGGAAGCGGCCGTTTTGTGTGACGCTAGGCTCAGTATTATTTCTGCGACAGTTGGGCGCTGCCCGACTCCTGCAGACGGATCAGGTTCAGGGCCGAGCCGGCTTTGAACCACTCAATCTGACCTTCGTTGTAAGTGTGGTTTACCGTGATGAGGTCGGTGTCACCATCGGAATGGTGCAGACGAACCTGCAGCGGCTGACCTGGCGCGAACGAGGTGAGGCCGAGGATGTCGATGGTGTCGTCCTCCTCAATCAGGTCGTAGTCGGCCTTGTTGGCGAAGGTCAGGGCCAGCATGCCCTGCTTCTTCAGGTTGGTTTCGTGGATACGAGCGAAGCTCTTCACCAAAATGGCGCGCACGCCTAGGTGGCGGGGCTCCATGGCGGCGTGCTCCCGCGACGAACCTTCCCCGTAGTTCTCGTCACCTACTACAATAGAGCCAATGCCCTGTGCTTTGTAGTTACGCGCAACCTGCGGAACGGCCGAGTAAGGCGTGCCCTGGGTCAGGCCGTCTTTCACAGAGTTAGCTTCGCCGTTGAAGGCGTTGGTAGCTCCGATCAGCATGTTGTTGGAGATGTTGTCCAGGTGGCCACGGTACTTCAACCATGGGCCGGCCATCGAGATGTGGTCGGTGGTGCACTTGCCCTGAGCCTTGATAAGCAGACGCAACCCTTTCAGGTCGGTGCCTTCCCATGGCTTGAACGGGTCGAGCAGCTGCAGACGGTCAGAGCCAGAATCTACGATTACCTGTACCCCCGAGCTGTCGGCAGCTGGGGCCTGGTAGCCGGCATCTTCTACAGCGTAACCCTGGGGCGGCATTTCTAGGCCACGGGGCTCGTCGAAGCGCACCTGCTGACCGTCTTTGGTGGTCAGCGTGTCAACCAGCGGGTTGAAGGTCAGGTCGCCGGCAATGGCGAAAGCCGTCACGATTTCGGGCGAGGCCACGAATGCGTGCGTGTTCGGGTTGCCGTCGTTGCGCTTGGCGAAGTTCCGGTTGAACGAGGTGATGATGGAGTTACGACGCTTGGGGTCGTCGGTGTGGCGGGCCCACTGGCCGATGCACGGACCGCAGGCGTTAGCCAGCACTACGCCACCCATCTGAGCGAAGGTATCCAGCAGACCATCACGCTCCACGGTGTAGCGCACCAGCTCCGAGCCGGGAGTTACGGTGAACTCGGCATTTACGGTCAGGCCTTTGGATACCGCCTGCTCGGCGATGGAAGCCGCACGGGTGATGTCTTCGTAGGAAGAGTTGGTGCAGGAACCGATGAGGCCTACTTCCAGCTTCTCAGGCCAGCCATGCTCTTTTACAGCCGCCGCAAACTGCGAAATCGGCCAAGCTGCGTCCGGCGTGAACGGACCGTTCACGTAAGGCTCCAACTCGTCGAGGTTGATTTCGATCAGCTGATCGTAGAAGTTTTCGGGGTTAGCGTACACTTCGTCGTCGGCGCGCAGGTGGTGCGCAACAGCGGCAGCAGCATCGGCAATTTCGGCGCGCTCGGTGCCACGCAGATAGTCGCCCATCTTCTCATCGTAGCTGAACACCGACGTGGTAGCCCCGATTTCAGCACCCATGTTGCAAATGGTGCCTTTGCCGGTAGCAGATAGGCTGTTAGCACCTTCGCCGAAGTATTCAACAATAGCACCGGTACCGCCTTTTACGGTCAGGATACCGGCAACTTTCAGGATTACGTCTTTGGCCGATGTCCAACCGCTCATTTTGCCGGTCAGCTTCACGCCGATTACTTTCGGGAACTTCAGCTCCCAAGCCATGCCAGCCATTACGTCTACGGCATCAGCACCACCTACGCCAATCGCAATCATGCCTAGGCCACCTGCGTTGGGAGTGTGCGAGTCAGTACCGATCATCATGCCGCCGGGGAAGGCGTAGTTCTCGAGTACTACCTGGTGAATGATGCCAGCGCCCGGCTTCCAGAAGCCGATGCCATATTTATTGGAAACCGAGGCCAGGAAGTCGTACACTTCCTTGTTTTCGGTGTTGGCAATGGCCAAATCCTCATCGGCTCCTTCTTTAGCCTGAATCAGGTGGTCGCAGTGAACGGTGCTGGGCACAGCCACTTTAGGTTTACCAGCCTGCATGAACTGCAACAGCGCCATCTGGGCCGTGGCGTCCTGCATGGCTACGCGGTCCGGAGCGAAGTCGACGTAGGAAACGCCCCGCTCATACGCCTGCGAAACAGTGCCGCCGTACAGGTGAGCGTACAGGATTTTTTCAGTCAGGGTAAGCGGGCGGCCAACGGCGGTACGGGCGGCTTCAATGCGGGAGCCCATGCCATCGTACACGGCCTTGATCATTTCTAAGTCAAACGCCATAATGCGAAAGGGAAAATAGTGGAGAGAACGAACCTGCTAGCGGCAGGTCCGCAAATATACGTATAGGCGGTTGCGAGAGCCAAAACTTTCCAAGGTTTGCCAGAACCAATGGCCAACTGCCCGTAGCAGTGGCCTACGGAACAGTTCTGGTGGCCTAGAACTGAAAGTTGGTGCTACATTCGCGGCCTTAGTATTTAAACTAACAGAGCCTCTCTGTAGTTTAGGCACGAACCATTCATCTTATACTTTTTCCAATGCCCGTAGCCTTCTCATTTCGCAAGGCCATAGCCGGGGCCGGACTCGCGCTGGCCGCGGTGGCCTGTCAGTCCAATTCGACGACCTCTGAAAACCAAGCCGCCGATGCTTCCGGCGCGGCTGCTTCTCCGCTTAGCGCTGGCACTTGGCGCGGCGTACTTTCTACCCAAGGCCAGGAAATCCCGTTTCTTTTTGATGTAGCCACCGACGGCGGCAAGCCCACCGTGACGCTGCGCAACGGCGAGGAGCGCCTGAAGCTCGACGAAATCAGCACGGCCGGCGACTCTACGACGATTCGTTTGGGTGTATTTGATGCCGCGCTGGTAGTACGCCCCAATGGTACCGACAAGCTCAAAGGCGCGTGGGTGAAGTACGATGGCAAAGAGCCGTACCGGGTGGCTTTCTCAGCCAGTAAAGCTTCTGCTTCGCAGGATTTATTCACTGGTGGCACCAAAAAGGCCGAAGTCTACGGTGACTTAAAGCAGGGCGCGACTTTCCGCACGGAATTCAAGGACGACGAAGGCGAAACTTACCCAGCTGTTGGAATCATCCAGCAAGACTCTACCGGCGGCTCCGGCATTACGGGTACGTTCCTGACTACTACCGGCGACTACCGCTACTTGGCAGGCAACCTGGTAACGAAAGCCGATGGGGAGCACGTGCTGCTTTCTACGTTTGACGGCAGCCACGGCTTCTTGTTCGATGGCAAACTCGATAAACCCGGCAACATCAACAGCATCAAAGGCGACTTCTACAGCGGTAAATCGGGCCACGAAACCTGGACGGCCACGCTCGACTCCAACGCCAAGCTGCCCGATGCCAACGCCCTGACAGGTATGAAACCTGGCCAGAAAAAGCTCGACTTCAAGTTCCCGAACATCTTCGAGGGCGGCAGCATCTCCCCCACCGACCCCAAGTACGCGGGCAAAGTAGTGGTGCTGCAAATCCTGGGCTCGTGGTGCCCCAACTGCATGGACGAAACCAACTTCCTGGCGCCCTGGTACGAGAAGAACAAGCAGCGCGGCGTAGAAATTATAGGCCTAGGCTACGAGCGCACCGCCGACCAGAAGCTGGCCTCGCAGAAACTCCTCAAAATGAAGCAGCGCATGAATATCGGCTACGACATAGCTGTGGCCGGTCAAGCTTCAGCAGCCGAAGCAAGCAAGTCATTGCCGCAACTGGCGAAGGTGCTGGCTTTCCCCACCACCATCTTCCTGGACAAGAAAGGCGAAGTACGCAAGATCCACACGGGCTTCTCGGGTCCCGGCACTGGCAAATATTACCAGCAGGAAATCGCGGAATTCAATAAAACGATTGACCAATTGCTGGCAGAGTAGCTAGGCCTGTAGGCCACTATGCTAGCCCACAGAAAAAGCAAAGGCCTGTTTCCAAAAGGAAGCAGGTCTTTGCTTTTTAGAAAGTACGTCATCCTGAGCAGCGCGAAGGATCTTGCCACGGCAGCACGAGGTGCTAGGCCACTTGTTCAGGCGTAACCAGGTCCTTCGCGGTGCTCAGGATGACGTGCGAGGATATCAAGTTAGCCTAGCAACATCAGCACGCAAGATGCCTCGGCAAGCTCGGCATGACGTTCTATTTATAACCTATAGGAAGTTACTACCTACCCCGTGGCCGCTCCAGCAGCAGAATAGGCTCGTTGTGATAGGTAGCGAGGGCGAACTGCTGGAAGCCAAACTTGTAGGCCACTTTCAGGGAGGCAGCGTTGTCGGGGTCGATGATGCAGGTCATGCGGGAGGTGGGGAACTGCGCATCGGCCCACTGCAGGGCGGCTTGCACGGCCTGGCTGGCATAGCCGCGGCCGTGGATGCGCGAGGCCAGCGCCCAGCCGGCCTCCAGCGTGCCTTTGATGGAGGGTGTTAGGTCGCGCTGAAAATCAAAGAACCCCACGGTGCCAATGAAGCGGCCGGTGGCTTTTTCTTCCACTGACCACGCGCCATAACCTAGCAAGCTCCAGTGGCCCTGCTGGGCCAACAGACGTCGCCACGCATCCTCTTCGGTTTGCGGTTTGCCGCCTACATAGCGGTAGAAATTGGGGTCGGCCGCCATTGCGGCAAACTCGGGCAAATCAGTGATGCGGGGACCGCGCAGAAGCAAATCGGGGGTTTCGAGCTGAGGAACTGCCGTGGATGGAGCAGATAGTAAACTCAGAGGTGCTGTCATGCGGGCAAGGTAACAAAATAGCGCCGCGGCAGGAAGAAAGCAGCCTTCCCGGTTGGGCGATTAAACTACCGGATTGGTCGGATTTATCAGGGCAATGATGGATAACCGCGCTGGCGGGCCAGAAGGCGGCACCTGGTTTGAATGAAGGGAGACAGAACGCAGCGTCACACACTCCTCCACTCAACCTCACATTCATACTTACCATGAAAAAGCAACTGTTCAGCCTCGCCCTTCTCCTCAGCCTCGGTACTTCACTGGTAGCCAGCGCCGCTCCCTTAGCAGGCCAAGTCCAAGACCACGACCGTATCAGCCGCAGCGACCATGACCGCCAAGGCAGAAAAGATGGCCAAGGCCGCCAGCGCCGCCAGGAAGAAATGGCCCGCGACTTAGGTCTCAGCACCAAGCAAAAAGACAAACTGGAGAAGATTTTCCAGGACCAGCACAAGCAGATGCAAGCGCTGCACAACCGCCAGGGCCTCGACCGCGACAAGAAAATGAGCGAAGCCAAGAGCATCCGAAAAAGCACCGATAAGAAGCTTAAAAGCGCGCTTTCCAAAGACCAGTACGCTAAGCTGGAAGCCAAACGCCAGGAGCGCCACCGCGACATGGGCCAGCGCAACGGCCGGCAGGAGAACAACCGCCGCGACTTTGGAGGCCAGCGCCGCAGCTAGGCCAGTGCCCAAGGTGGCCTAGCGCAGTACGCCACTTTATAGGGTAACAATACCGCTAACGGCGGCTCACGTTTTAGGCGTGGGCCGCCGTTTTTGCGTGTTGTAGGCCACTGTTTATGTGGGAGTTGTGGCCTAGGCCTCTCGTGAGGCTTACCTTTTTGACGCCGGCTGCGTACCATTCCTCATGCGGCTGAGTTTCAGTTCCCCTCGCCCTGAGTTCCTTTCTCCAACACCAAACTCTCTTCCCTATGTGGATTCAACAGAAAAGCACGCCTGCTCCGCTCGACGAACTGCAGGGCCACACCGTAGGCCTCAAATTCGAGTGTAATAAGTGTAATACGGAAGTATTCACCGACTCCATTGGCGTGCCCGCCGCCGACCATCTGGCCAACTCCATGGAAGACGACGGCCAATATGAAACCGAAGAAATCAAATGCCCCGGCTGCGACATGACCCACGCCATTACGGTGAAGAGCACCTTTGATGGCGTGCATTTCGATGTATCAGATGTGCAGCCAGAGAAAGTGGCCTACCAGATAAACCACTAGTTGTTAGCTGCATACCAACACCAACAAAAGCGCCACCTCGGGTTGAGGTGGCGCTTTTTGTCGTTGTACATCTATATCGCTTACTTCTCCCGCTCGATGGTATAGTTAATCAACTGCTCCAGGGAGTTACGCGAGGGCGAAGCCGGAAACGTGCGCAGAATGGTCAGGGCTTCGTCGCGGTAGCGCTCCATCACGCCGATGGCGTACTGTAGGCCACCCGATTTCTTTACAAAGTCGATAACGGCCTGCACGCGGTCTTTGCGGCCATCGTTGTTTTTCACGTTGAAGATGACGCGGCGCTTGGTCAGCCAGTCGGCCTGCTGCAGGGCATAGATGAGCGGCAGCGTCATTTTCTTCTCCTTAATATCAATGCCTACGGGCTTGCCTACCTCGTCGGTACCGAAGTCAAACAGGTCGTCTTTGATTTGGAAGGCCATGCCCACTTTCTCGCCAAAGAGCCGGGCACGCTCAATCACTTCTTTGCTGGCGCCGGTGGAGGCAGCGCCCACCGCGCAGCAGGACGCAATGAGTGAGGCCGTTTTCTGCCGGATAATATCGAAGTACACGTCCTCCGTAATATCCAGGCGGCGTGCTTTTTCAATCTGCAATAGCTCGCCTTCGCTCAGCTCGCGCACGGCGTTATTGACGATTTTGAGCAGATCGAAATCGTCGTTTTCGAGGGCCAGCTGCAAGCCACGAGCCAGCAGATAGTCGCCCACGAGAACTGCAATCTTGTTTTTCCAGAGTGCATTAATGGAAAAGAAGCCGCGGCGGTAGTTGCTTTCATCCACTACATCGTCGTGCACCAGCGTGGCCGTGTGCAGCAGCTCGATGAGGGCAGCACCGCGGAAGGATGCTTCCGGCAGCGGGTCGCCTCCGCTGATTTTGGCCGTGAAGAACACGAACATCGGCCGGATCTGCTTGCCCTTGCGCTTCACAATGTAGCCCATGATCTTATCCAGCAGCAGCTGCTTGGTTTGCATGGACTGGCGGAATTTCTTCTCGAATTCCTCCATTTCAGCGGCAATGGGCGCCTGTATCTGGTCCAGCGTTACGTTCATGGGGGTATTTTGGGCGCTGCAATGATACGGGGAAAATGATGAAATAGTGAGGTTGGCGCTACGTCATTATCAAGCCGACACAGAAGTTAGCCCGTGGCCGAATACGTTGCTGCTGGCTCATCAGTATGCCTAAACAGTGGAGCTGGCTCGATTGTCTTTAACCAGAAGCACAACAAGCGGTGTTGCCTAGGCTTGGCCTCTTCGCTTCTTGCGTATCAATACCTTTTCAGTTGCTGCTGCCTACCTTCGCTTCCATGCAAACTCAGCCGGTCCGCCTCGATTTTCAGCTCTCCTCGCCCCACCACAGCCGGCCTTTTGAAGCCGATGCGCGCTACCTGCCCACTGGCCAGCCCAAGCCGGTAGTCGTGTTTGTACACGGCTTTAAGGGCTTTAAAGACTGGGGCCACTTCAACCTGATGGCCGATTACTTTGCCCAGCAGGGGTTTGTGTTCGTGAAGCTGAACCTCTCGCACAATGGCCTAGTAGTGGGCGGCACTGGCGACCTGGAAGATTTGGAAGCTTTCGGCAAAAATAACTTTAGCCTGGAGCTCGACGACATCGGGGTGCTGCTCGATACGTTATGCTCTGCTGATGCTTCCCCCCTTCCGCCTACGGAGGCTGATGCCGCGCGCCTGGCGCTGGTAGGCCACAGCCGCGGTGGCGGCTTGGTGTTGCTGAAAGCAGCTGAGGACCCGCGCGTGAAAGCCACCGTAACGTGGGCCGCCATCAGCAACGTGAACCCCGGCTGGACCGAGGAGCTGATGCAGCACTGGCATCAACAAGGCGTGTTTCACGTTGAAAACAGCCGCACCAAGCAGCAGCTGCCGCTCTACTACCAGATTGTAGAGGACTACCATACTAACCGGCTGCGCCTCAATATCCCGCACAATGTTCGCCGCAAGCTACGCAACCACCCCCTGCTCATCGTACACGGCGACCAGGACGAAACGGTGTCGCTGGACAGGGCCCACGAGCTCAAAAGCTGGCAACCTGCCGCAGAGTTGGCCATTTTGCCCGGCGTGACGCACAACTTCGGGGGCGGCCACCCCTGGCCTACAGATGCGCTACCCGCCGAAGCCCAGCAAACCGCCGACATCACGATAGATTTTCTGCGCCGCACACTCTAGGCCTATGTCCTTAAGGAAAACATTTACCACACTATTTGTACTGGCTGTCAATTTCTACTTTGTAAGCTTCGTATTGGGGATAGCAGCCGGATTGTACACGAATGAGCAAGGCTCTATTCCACCCTTGGCAAGTGTTTTACTTTCTCTAGCGTCCTTGGCAATTTGCATTGTTTATCAAGTTGGCAGAAAGTATATCATCTTTTACAGCCCAGGCGAGTTAGTCATTGGCAACTACAGCAAAACAGACATATTAAACCAACACAGCCCTTTCTCTATTTCTCGTATTCCCCTGTTCTTGCTACTATTCCTAACCTTGGCTCTACCTGGTAATTTTCTGGATGGTTTAAGTGAAGGAGCAGTATTTACGCTGCCACGCTTGCTCATCCTCTCAGTGCTATATGGCAGCTTTTATTTAGGAACTGCTCGTTTTTTCTCACAACCGACATTACTGGCAGCAGCTTTATTTTCAGGAGGATTGCTTCTGTCATCGATGTTGAGCCGCTCTCTAAGTGTGGAAGGGGATGCGGTAAGCGAGGTATTCCTACTCATGGCTGGACTTTGGTTAGTTGCCTGGCTGATTTACCGACGCTTCCCAAAACCACTTTCAACAAATTAGCCTGTGCCCACTACATACCTCTTGCTAGGCTCCAACATCGGCGACCGTGTTGCTATTCTTCGCGAAGCCGTAGAGCAGCTTTCCGTACTGGCGGGAACAGTTGAGAAAATTTCGGGCCTGTATGAAACGGCCGCTTGGGGCCTGGAAGATCAGCCGGCATTTTTGAACCAGGCGGTGCAGCTACACACCCTTCTGCCGGCGGAGCAGCTGCTGGATGCGTGCCAACGCGTAGAACAGCTGGCTGGCCGGGAGCGGCTGATGCGCTGGGGGGCGCGTACGCTGGATGTGGATATTTTGCTCTATGACGCTGAGGTAATACTGACTGAACGCCTCTCAGTGCCGCACACGCGCCTACCGGAACGGCGGTTTGCCTTGGTTCCATTGGCTGAAATTGCGCCCTCAACTATACATCCGGTGCTAGGCCAGTCCGTTTCGGAACTGCTGGCCGCGTGCCCCGACCCGTTGCCAGTAAGCCTGTATGCCATGTGATTTTGGCTTTTGCCCGTTCCTGCTTAGTTGATGGCAGAAGCTGTTTCAACCATGAGCGGCATTTCGCGGCAGGCCTGGGCGTTGCGGATGGTACGGGCAGCAGAATACGTGAGGATAAAGAGGCCTAGCGCTGCCATCAGGATGGGCCAACGATTAAGCAGGCGCTGCCCGCCCGCCAGCAGTAGTAGCCAGATTGGGCCATACAACACCGTCAGGTAGCGTTCTGCATCCGTGACGTCGCCGGCACTGCGGCTCCAGCCATTGGTGAGAATGTGCAGCACAATGTAAGCCACTACAGAAGTCAGCAGTACCACGCCAAACTCAGCCGGCAGCACTCGACTTGCCCGACTAAGTAGCACTAACAACCCAATCAGCAACAGGCCAAACACCCAGGGCATAGGCCAAATGAAAGTAGGCAGCGGTAGTAGCCAGCGCATAAGCGCATAGCCATAAGCGCTCATCGGGTTCAGCAAAAAGGCCGTTCCGGGGTCGAATACAAATGGAATGGGGATACCGACGCGCCAAACATAGAGCTGCCAGAGCACGCCGCCTATGCTGGCCCCGGCCAAGTGGCCTAGCACCCGCTTCAGCGGCCAGCGCTGCTGGTCATGCAGCAGCAAGAGGCCTAGGCCAATACCGAACAGCAAGAACAGGCCGGAGGTACGTTGCAGCGGCAATAGCACCCCCACAGCCGTAGCAGCCAACAGCCACCCGAATCGGGCGGAACGATGGTACTGATAAAGTGCCACCACATAGCCCGCGAACAACAGCTCAAACAGCGGCTCTGACCACACAAACTTGGCGGCCACCAACAGCGGCGCCGAGAAGCCCAGCACCATGGCATAAAGCCTGCTAGTACCAGATGTAGGCAAGAGGCGCCAGCCCAGCCAGCTCCATAAGGCTACCGCTCCGAGCGTGCTCAGCAGCTGCCCAGCCACCAGCAGCCAGTTTTGCTTAAGGAACACGCCGGGCGCCAGCGTTATCGGGTACAGAGGCCCCCAAAAGGAATACACCGTGCCATCGGGGTTGCGCAACTGCCCCGCGGCGGCCATACTACGGGCCGCCGAGAGGTAGTACACTGAGTCGCTGGTGCCCGCCAGGCCCGGCCACAGCGCGTAGGCTAGTAGCCCCGCCGAGAGGCCTAGTGCAACCAAAGTCCAGGCCCAGGGCGGCAGTTGGGTGTTCCTCAGGGCTGGCAACATGCGGCAGCAGCTTAGCTGGCGGAGCTAATGGCCACTTCCGGCACAATTTTCTTCACCAGCCCCTGCAGCACTTTACCGGGGCCGCACTCCACAAACTCGGTGGCGCCATCCTGCACCATGCGCTGCACACTCTGCGTCCAGCGAACCGGGGCCGTGAGCTGGCGCACCAGGTTTTCGCGGATTTCGTCGGGGTCGGTGTGGGGGGCAGCATCTACGTTCTGGTACACGGGGCAAATGCCGGCCGAGAAGGTAGTGGTGGCAATAGCCTGAGCCAGCGCCGCTTCCGCCGACTGCATCAGGGGCGAGTGGAAGGCCCCTCCTACCGGCAGCGGCAAGGCGCGCTTGGCACCAGCAGCTTTCAGCTGCTCGCAGGCCAGCTCAATACCACGCTGTGAGCCCGATACCACCAATTGACCGGGGCAGTTATAGTTGGCAGCTACCACCACGTTGCCCGCTTCGCTGATTTCGCGGCAGATACGGGCCGTCGTTTCATCATCGAGGCCCAAGATGGCGGCCATGGTGCCGGGCTGCTCCTGGCAGGCGGCCTGCATGGCCTGGGCCCGCTGCGCCACTAGCCGAAGGGCATCTTCAAACTTGAGCACCTTGGCCGCTACCAGAGCCGAAAACTCGCCGAGTGAATGGCCTGCTACCATAGCAGGGCGCAGATCGGGCAGTACGGAGGCCAGGGCTACAGAGTGCAGGAAGATAGCTGGCTGCGTAACATCGGTGCGGCGCAGGTCTTCTTCGGAGCCTGAGAACATAACGTCCGTCAGGGAGAAACCCAGGAGTTCATTGGCCTGCTCCATCAGGCGCTTAGCCTCAGGATGCTGCTCGTACAAGTCGCGGCCCATGCCACTAAACTGGCTGCCTTGGCCAGGAAAAACAACTGCTTTCACTTGAAGGAATTTTTAGGTTTGAAGACAAAGTAAAGCCACGCACCACGCAAGGGAGTGGCCTAGCGCTGCCGCAAGCTGCTACAAAATCTCTATTTCACCATGAGGGTGGTAACGGCTCCCGTCTGCTTATCCACTTCAAACGCGGCGGCATTGGGCATGCGTTTGGCCCAATCAGTACGGGGCACCATCACCTGCCACTTTGTATCTACATCAACTACGCGTGCCGAGTCAGTCAAGTACAGGGCCGCATTCGGCTGTTCCTTTACATAGCGGGCCACAGCAGCACGTGCTTCGGTTTCAGTTGGGGCTGGCTGCACAGTAGCCGTCGGTACCGTTTGCGACTGGCAGCTGGCTAGGCCATCCAGCAAGCCCAGGAATAGAATGCAGGTCTTTATCATGCCACAAAGAAAAGGAGCGGACAACTACTGTCCGCTCCTTTTCTTTTCTAGGCCTATCTGCTAGTGCTTAGCGGTTCAGTTGCAACCACCCTTTGAAGGTGCGCTTCGTGCCGTTAGCATCGCCAAACTCTACTTCGGCCTGATAAAAATACATGCCTTCCGAAGCCTTGGCACCTTGCCCGCCTTCGCCACTGCCCCCACCCGTCCAGTTGATGAGGGGGTCTTTGTCGCTTTCATAAATCTTCACGCCCCAACGGTTGAAAATCTTCACGTTGGTACGCTTGATGGGGCTGAAAACCTTGGGTCGGAAGGTATCATTCTTGCCGTCACCGTTCGGGGTAAAGATGTTAGGCAGCAGAAAGAGCAAGCAGTTATCATTGCACGCGGTATTACTGAGCAGACTGCGCGTACCGGCGGCATCCACTGCGCGCACGGCATAGCAGCCCTGCGCAGACTTAAGTCCGGTGTGGGCATACGTGGTTTGCGTACCGGGCACCGTGGCTAATACCTGCAACGAGTCGTTGGGCGTAGGCGCGTAATACAGGATATACGAAGCCACGTTTCGGCTACAATCTGCCGTTGGCTGATTGCTGAGCGTCCAGCTAAGGTTGTTGGTGTAGATCTGCCCGCTGGCTGGGGTAGCAGGCAACTCAAACAGCCGACTCGCCAAACTGTCGCAATTGATTGGCTTCAGCGTCAGGACGGGCGTACACAGCACCGGCGACAGCACCACGCACCGCTCCTGGCTCAAGTTAATGAGCGAGTCGGGCCGCGCAATGTCATAGGTGCCATTAGTCTTGACGTAGTAGCAATAGGTATTCCCCTTCACCAGCGGGCCCCGAACCGTACCCCGGTCGACATATGTGCCGCCGGTAGTAGTGCCCGTTACTTTCGCAATGGGCAGGTAAGTGCCGGTAGTGCCTTCGCGACGGTAGATGGTGGAGGGGCGCTTCGAGTTATCCCAGGGCACATTATAGGTCCAGGTCAGGGTTACGGCGTTGGTCAGCAAGTCGGCGGCGGTATTCACCCGCACGCTGGAAGCAGGTCCGGTGGTTTCCACCAAAACCGGCGAGTTTGGGGTAGCCAGGGTATTGCTGAAGAACTCCAGCTTATAGACATAAGCATTGTCGAGCGTATTCAGGCCAACCTCCGTATCCACGAACGTGGTGTCATTCAGGTTGGTAATCGTACGCAACGGCGTGGTTGGGAAGGTAGTGCCCGCCTGGCCTACAGCCCGGTACAGGCGGTAGCCAACTGGCGCATTGAAGCTAGCTGTAGGAGCAGGCTTGGTCCAGCGCACCGTAATCTGGCCATTGGTGGCGGCCGTGCGGTCTACAGTTACGTTAGTGAAACGAGCCGAGCGGCCTTGCAAGGTCAGGCAGGCTTCGTTGGAGGCAATGCTCTCGCCACCGGCAGGCCTGGCAAACTGCACGTAAATACGGTAGCAGTACTTCTTGCCGCGCTCCAGCCCTAGGCCATTCCGATCATCAATAAACGTGCGGCTTCCCACCGCAACAGAGCCAATTTGGGTATAGCCGGCCGATGCCGGAATACCGGTTTCACAATCGCCGGGCGTGAAGTTTGATTCGTTTTCCTTCCGGAAAATCAGGATCTGGGCGCCCGGGTTTTGGCAAGTGTAGCTTTCCCAGTTGAGCTGGGCCGTATTCCCTACCTGCGCCACTCGTAGGTTTTGCGGCGCCGGCCCTATCACCCTGATGCGCCAGACGCGTTCATCAATCAAGGTAGCGCCACAGTTGTTCAGAGGCCGGTCCTCCGCTTTAAACAGCACTTGGTGTGGCTCCGACTGAATATTCAGGCAAGTGGGCGTCCAGGTAAACGTGCCCCGGGCGGTAGGTGGGCCGGGCGCCGTTTGCGTAAACGATGCTGGCCGCGGAAGCATCCCGCCAAAAGCGGAAAGCAGCACCGGCTGATTTTCGGGGTCAGTGGCGGTTACTAGGCCAGTCACGGGCGTGCCGGCTATTACGCACAAGTCGGCGGGCACCGTGATGGTAGGCCGGAGGTTGTTGTTGTTGCCTACCGTTACCTGCATGTCCCGGGTGTATTCGCCAATCAGGCGGGCCCGGCTACCAGCTATCCGGCGCCATTCCCGCACCTTAAAAGCAAAGTTATAATCGCCGGCTGTCGCGGGAGCATTCCAGACTATCTGGCCCGTAAGTGGGTTTTGGTCAAATATAGCCGCACTTCCATCTACGCCAACAGGAGGTCCTACATACGGCACCTGTACGGCTGATCCTACTGCGTTAGGAAACACAAAACCGATACTAGTAACCGGGATAGGTGTGTTTCGGTTGTTGCCTGTCTGGGCCAACACAGCAGGTACACCACCGGGCACATATCTACTTGGCGTCAACTCATAAGATAATGAGTCGCCATCGGGGTCAGAAGCAGCAGGGTTGTGTAGAAAAACCTGCCGTAAGCCTGCCCTGTCATAGGCAGGAGCATTTAGGATAGGCGACCGATTGATGCCCAGAGCCGGGTCAATCGTAATAAATGAGGAAACATAAAAGCTCTGCGATGCAGACTCTACCATGTTCCGCACCCCAATGCTGCGGTTTTCGCTCACATAATGTACTGTATATTGGCCGGGTGCAGGGTATGTATGCTCGAAATAGTACACGTTTCGGAAGGTCGTGCCGTCGCAGCCCACTGGGGTTTTGCTGACCCGCTTGATAGCCCGCTCTCCTGAAAAAGTGCCATCGCCAAAAAATATGGTTACTTCATCTTCTGTTACAGTGGTGCCCGCGCTGCTCTCATACACCACCATTTTAAAGAAGATGCGACGGGGATTTCGGGCGGCAGTAGTATCTGTTTTAGCCTGTATGTCGCCAGCACGTAGGTGAGTGGCAAAGGCAGCCGGCGTAAATCCACCGTAGACCAGTACCAACACCAGTAGCACCAAACCCAGCCGGGCGGCGCGATTAAGTAGCGGAAGCTTCATAGAATCAGGGTATTACAAGTCCAATAAAACTCAGGGAGAGAAGGTCAGGAAAAAAGCCTCAGAAACCTAACAAAAAACCAGGTGGTAGGGTTAGTTCTATGATGCAAGGTTCTAACGGGGCTAGCCGTAGATAGATTCACTCTAACGTGACTAACGTGAAAGGACAGCGCAGATTGTTTGCTACCTAGTTGGAACCTACCTTTGGCCAGTACAACCGACCTACCCAAACCCTTTAGTAGCTCTTATGAGTTGGATAACAAAAACCTTCTCCAGCAGCATTGGCCGCAAAATCATTATGGCCGTAACGGGCCTGTTTCTTTGCTCCTTTCTCGTCGTTCATTTGCTGATTAACCTGCAGATGCTACGCCACGATGGCGGCGCTTCTTTTAACTTCTGGGCCGAATTTATGGGTACCAACCCCGTAATCCGGTTTATGGAAATAGTACTGATGCTGGGCCTGCTGGCGCACATCTACCAAGGCCTGTCATTGGCCCTGAAAAACAGAAAAGCCCGGGGTGCTCAGGGTTACGTTTCTAATCACTCAGAGAAGAACTCGCAATGGGCTTCGCGCAACATGGCCCTGCTCGGCACCCTGCTCCTGATCTTCCTGATTGTGCACCTGATGAACTTCTGGATTCGCTCCCGGTTTGATGCTATGGGTGGCCTAGCCGAAGTGCGGGTACCTAACTTAGATCATCCGGTTGGCGACTTGTATTCTGTGGCAGCTGCTTCCTTCAAAATACCTTGGTACGTGGCATTGTACGCCCTGGCCCAGATTGCGCTTGGCTACCACCTCTGGCACGGCTTCCGGAGCGGTTTCCAGACGCTGGGACTCAGCCACCGCAAGTACACACCAGCCATCTACATGACGGGCTACGGCTTCTCCGTCATCATTGCTCTCCTGTTTGCCCTGATTCCGCTGGTGATGTTCTTCAGCTCGGCCTACCAGCCGCGGCCAGCCACGGGTAATACCGTGGAACAGTCACTCACAACGGAGCCGGCCCTTCGCTAGCCCCCACCATTTTCATTTTAGCGTATGATACTGGATTCCAAAATTCCCGAAGGGCCTTTGGCCGAGAAGTGGGACAAGCATAAGTTCAACGTCAAGCTGGTAAACCCAGCTAACAAGCGCAAGTACGACGTTATTATAGTTGGCACTGGCCTAGCCGGTGCTTCTGCCGCAGCTTCCCTGGCTGAGCTGGGCTACAACGTTAAGGCGTTTACCTATCACGATTCTCCTCGTCGCGCGCACTCTATTGCCGCGCAGGGCGGTATCAATGCTGCCAAAAACTACCAGAACGACGGTGACTCGGTTTACCGCTTGTTCTACGATACTGTTAAAGGAGGTGACTACAGAGCCCGCGAAGCCAACGTGTATCGCCTGGCGCAGGTATCTGTAAACATCATCGACCAATGCGTAGCGCAAGGCGTGCCCTTCGCCCGTGAATACGGCGGACTGCTGGCTAACCGCTCCTTCGGGGGTGCTCAGGTAAGCCGCACGTTCTACGCCCGTGGCCAGACCGGACAGCAGTTGTTGCTGGGCGCCTATTCGGCTCTCTCGCGCCAGGTGGCCTACGGCAAGGTAAAACTCTACACCCGCAGCGAAATGCTGGATCTGGTGGTAGTAGATGGCCAGGCCCGCGGCATTATTACCCGTAACCTGATTACGGGTGAAATTGAACAGCATGCAGCACATGCTGTAGTGTTGGCCACTGGAGGCTATGGCAACGTATTCTACCTGAGCACCAACGCCAAGTATTGCAATGCAACGGCGGCATGGCGTGCGCACAAAAAAGGCGCATTCTTCGCCAACCCTTGCTTCACGCAGATTCACCCTACCTGCATCCCCGTATCCGGCGACTACCAGTCGAAACTGACGCTCATGTCGGAATCGTTGCGTAACGACGGACGGGTGTGGGTTCCGGCAACCAAGGAAACCGCCGAGCGTTTGCGCAAAGGCGAAATCCGGGTTACCGATATTAAAGAAGAAGACCGCGACTACTTCCTGGAGCGCAAATACCCCGCTTTCGGTAACCTGGTACCGCGCGACGTAGCTTCCCGCAACGCCAAGCAGATGTGCGACGAAGGCCGTGGTGTAGGCTCCTCAGGCCTGGCCGTGTACCTCGACTTCGCTGAGATTATCCAGCGCACCGGTGCCGAAGCAGTTAGCCAGAAGTACGGCAACCTGTTCGATATGTACGCCAAAATCACTGGCGAGAACCCCTACGAGCAGCCCATGCGCATCTATCCTGCGGTGCACTACACTATGGGTGGCCTATGGGTTGACTACAACCTGCAGACCACGGTACCTGGCCTATACGCTACCGGCGAGTGTAACTTCTCCGACCACGGTGCCAACCGCCTCGGCGCTTCGGCTCTGATGCAGGGCTTAGCAGATGGCTACTTCGTAATTCCCTATACCATTGGTGATTACTTGGCTCAGACTGCTCCTAAGCCTGTTACTACCGACCACCCTGCCTTCAAGGAGGCCGAAGCCGAAGTACACGCTCGAGTACAGAAGCTGATGAGCATCAATGGCACGCGCACTCCCGACGATTTTCACAAGGCGCTAGGCCACATCATGTGGGAGTATTGCGGTATGGCTCGTACGGCTGAGGGTCTGCAGCACGCCAAGAGAGAAATTCAGAAGCTCCGCCAGGAATTCTGGAGCGACCTGAAGTTGGCGGGCACAGAAACCGAGATGAACCAAGCACTGGAGAAAGCCGGCCGCGTGGCTGACTTCCTGGAGCTTGGTGAGCTCATGGTGGATGATGCGTACGACCGCAACGAAAGCTGCGGTGGCCACTTCCGTGAAGAATACCAGACGCCAGAAGGCGAAGCTCTCCGCGACGACGAGCATTACGCTTATGTAGCCGCTTGGGAATATCAGGGCGACAATCAGCCGGAGAAACTCAACAAGGAAGAGCTGGTGTTTGAAAACGTGAAGCTCACGCAGCGTAGCTATAAGTAATGTTGGATTTTGAATGTTGAGTGTTGACCGGATACCGGCCTGCTAGGCCTCCGTATCCGGTCAGCCTTCTACTCCCACAAATTCATTCGGCATTTAAAATTCAAAATTCAAAACGTCTAATAAAAATGGCTGGAAGTAACCCCAACGCCAAACCGATGAATCTCACGCTGAAAGTGTGGCGGCAGAAAAGCCGTAACACCGAAGGCCGCATCGTGGATTATCAGGTAAAAGACATTTCCCCGGATATGTCGTTCCTGGAAATGCTCGACGTATTAAATGAAGACCTGCTGCGCCAAGGCGATGAGCCGGTAGCCTTCGACCACGACTGCCGCGAGGGTATTTGTGGTTCGTGCAACCTGTTCATCAATGGTCGTGCACATGGCCCGGAGGCTGGCACTACTACTTGCCAGCTGCATATGCGGAAGTTTTCCGATGGTGACACTATCACCATCGAACCCTGGCGCGCCGCTGCTTTTCCCGTCAATAAAGACCTGAGCGTAGACCGCTCGGCCTTCGACCGGATTATCCAGGCAGGTGGTTACGTTTCGGTAAACACGGGCGGCTCGCCTGACGCAAACGAAATTCCAATCCCAAAGGAAATTGCTGACCGTGCTTTTGAGGCCGCTACCTGCATTGGTTGCGGTGCGTGCGTTGCAGCCTGCAAAAATGCCTCGGCTATGCTATTCGTTTCGGCGAAAGTAAGCCAGTTGGCTTTGTTGCCCCAAGGCCACGTAGAGCGCAATACCCGTGTAGAAAACATGGTAGCGCAGATGGACAAAGAAGGGTTTGGTGCCTGCACCAATATTGGCTCGTGCGCTGCTGAATGCCCCGTAGGCATTTCCCTGGAAAACATTGCCATTCTCAACCGCGAATTCCTGTCGGCAAAGGCCACCTCGAATAACCTTGCGTAGAGTTTACAGTTACTAGCATACGGAAAAGCGAATCGGGCAACCGGTTCGCTTTTTTGTTGCGGTCTGCTTGCCCCAATGAGCACCAGCAAACATCTGTATTATCGGCTCCTGTTGCTTTTACCTCTTTTCTCGTCTTCATGATAACCGTCATTGCCGGCACAAACCGCCCTAACTCTCGCGCTCGTCGTCTGGCAGAGTATTATGGCCACTTGCTCACGGAGCGCGGAGCAGACTATCGGATTTTGGATCTGATGGAATTACCCGTTGACTTTACCACCACGGCGCTTTACCACAACACCGGCAACCATGAGCATTTCAACCAGCTGGTGGCGATGGCCGAAGCGGCCGATAAGCTGGTATTTATTGTACCCGAATACAACTGCTCTTTCCCCGGAGTGTTGAAGGCCTTCATCGACGGCCTCCCCTATCCGGGCGGAATCCGAGGCAAAAAAGCAGCCCTTGTAGGCCTGTCATCGGGCGGCCAGGGCGGGCTGCTCCCACTCAACCATCTCACCGACGTACTCATGTACCTGGGCACGGCCGTACTGCCTCAGCGTGTCCGGCTTCCTTTCATCGATAAGCATTTAACGGGAGAAGGCCTGCTCACGGAGCCTCTATATCAGCAGTTGCTTCGCGAGCAGGTAGCTGAACTCCTTGCCTTTTAGCTTAGTGGCCATTAAGTAGCCTCGCGCAAACTTTGGGTATGCCTCCGCGCCGTTTTGCCTCGTAGAGCCAAGAGAGTGGCCTAGAAACCTTCCTTTTAATCTGAACGGCGTATATTCACTTATGCTTAGAAGGTTGACTCATTTTCTGGTTTTTGCAGGCATTCTCGTAGCGGTAAGCTGTAATACGGCAGCTCCCCGGGCCTCCTCTCGGGGCCGTACGCTTAGCCCCGACCGGGAAATAGGGGAGCCAGCCCGCTTTCCCACTGATTCTGCAGAGATGAACCCGAAGGATTCGCTTGGGAAGCCGCCGGTTCAGCCCTAGATCTGCTCACACACCTCTTTTGCTATCTCGCCGACATAAAAAAAGCCCCTGTGTCTATCACAGGGGCTTTTTTTATTCGGCTAAATCACTTAGTCCACGTTGTCGTGTAGAAAGCGGTTATCGCCCAACAACTCGTTATCATCAGAGAGATTAAAGCGGCTGATGTTCTGCTCAGAGGATGGCACCACGTTTTCCAGCTTCACCTGACGACGCAGATAAGCCGGCGTCTCCAGCTGGTCTTTAATAGCATCCGTTGTCAACCCGCTGCTGAGCTCCTGCAACCGCCGACGGCGTTCCTCGGCACGGGCATCCAGTGTCGGACGGTTAAGGGTATGCTGCACCGTTGGCTGTGGAGCCGCCTGAGGAGCAGCCTGCTGATACAATACCGGGTCGGCGGCTGGGGCTGAAGGAGCCGAAACAACCGGCGGCACATAGCCTACTGGAGCCGGTGATGTCTCCAGATCAAACTTTACTGGCTGCGGTTCTGGGGCTGCTACTGGCTCCGGAGCGCCGAACGTAGGCACAGCTGGAGCTGACTCCTGACGCTCTTTATCGAAGATGTTGATCTGCGACTCGGGCGAAGGTGTATAGGCGTTTTCGGAACCACGGGGTACTACTGAAGTAATGTTGTGTGCCTCGCGGGCAAAGCCGGTCGCAATTACCGTTACCCGGATGCTCTGGCCTAGCGTAGGGTCGATTCCGTGGCCGAAGATAACTTCGGCGTTCTGGCCGGCTTTCTCCTGAATGCACTCAGTGATTTCCGTCAGCTCATCCATTTCCAGCTCGGCCTGGTCGCCCGACATAATGCTGAGCAGGATGCGCTGAGCACCATGAATGTCCGTGTTATTAAGCAACGGCGAAGCCAGAGCCTCTTCAGCGGCCCGTTGGGCACGGTTCTCGCCCTCCGTGATGCTGCTGCCCATTACGGCCGCACCAGAATCCTTCATGACCGTTTTCACGTCTTCAAAGTCGACGTTTACATCGGCCGTGACGGTAATGATTTCGGCAATAGATTTGGCGGCGGTGCTCAGTACGTTATCCGCTTTGGCGAAAGCAGAGCGGATAGGCAGGTTGCCGTAGATCTCGCGCAGCTTATCGTTAAGAATCACCAGCACCGTGTCGCAGTTGTCGCTCAGCTCCTTAATGCCTTGCTCTGCCTGCTGGCGCTTCTTCTTCCCTTCGAACATGAAAGGCGCCGTCACGATGCCTACCGTGAGGATGCCCAGCTCTTTGGCTACTTTGGCAATTACTGGTGCAGCCCCGGTACCGGTGCCGCCGCCCATACCGGCCGTGATGAACACCATCTTGGTACCGTTGCTAAGCAGCTCCCGGATTTGCTCCCGGCTCTCTATAGCCGCCTGCTTGCCTCGCTCGGGGTTAGCGCCTGCTCCCAGCCCTTCGGTCAGGTCGGCGCCAATCTGTAGGCGGTTCGGTACAGTGGAAGAAGCCAGCGCCTGCTTATCGGTGTTGCAAATGACGAACTCCACGTCCTTAATGCCTTGGCTAAACATGTGGTTTACGGCATTAGAGCCGCCTCCACCTACGCCAATCACCTTTATGATGGACCTGGACTGCGCCGGAATATCAAATGTAAAATTCATGTGTTGTCAATTAAAAATTAAGACTTGAGAATTAAAACCTGAGCATCCAACTGACTATCAGCACACGCCAACAGCTCGTTTTTAATTTTTAATTCTCAATTCTCAATTGACTTTAGTACTGTTTGTCGTCGAAATCATCAATCAGCAATCCTTTCGTACGGCTGATGATGTCTTGGAAAAATTTACCAGCTCCCGAGGGCTTTTTAGAGGCTTCGGGCTGTGCAGCAGCAGTCTGGGGCTGCTGAGCGGCCGGCTGAGGAGCCGGCGCTGCTGCTGGCCGTGGTTCCGGCGCGGCTGGGCGCTGATACACATGCTGCTGCGGCTCGGGCTCTTCTAGGCCACGCTGGGCCATGCGGTCGTCGAGGGAGCGGTAGCCGGCCAACACCAGGCCTACGGTAGTGGCATACATCGGCGACTTTACAGCCTCGATGCGGCTCTTACCGAGGTGCTCATTCGGGTAACCAATACGGGTATCCATGCCCGTCACATATTCCGTGAGCTGCACCAGGTTCTGCAGCTGCGAACCACCACCCGTCAGGACAATCCCGGCGGCTAGTTTTTCTTGGAAGCCCAGGCGCTGAATCTCGGCATACACCAGCTCCACAATTTCCTCCATGCGGGCCTCAATGATGTAGGCCAGGTTCTTAAGGGAAATTTCTTTGGGAGCCCTGTCGCGTAGGCCAGGGATGCTCACGATTTCGTACTCGCTGGCTTCCTCGGCAATGGCTTTACCGAACTTCACCTTAAGCTGCTCGGCCTGGTTTTGCATCACCAGGCAGCCTTGCTTGATATCCGAGGTTACAATGTTGCCACCAAATGGCAGCACGGCCGCGTGGCGGATAATGCCATCCTTGAAGATAGCCAGATCCGTAGTGCCGCCTCCAATATCAATCAGGGCCACACCAGCTTCCTTCTCCTCGTCGCTGAGTACCGACATAGAAGAAGCCAGCGGCTCCAGAATCAGATTATCGATTTCCAGACCGGCCTTGGTAACGCACTTATTGATGTTGTTGATAGCCGTACTCTGGGCTGTGATGATGTGGAAGTTGCCCTCCAGGCGTACTCCCGACATTCCCACCGGGTCCATAATACCTTCCTCGTAATCCACCTTGTAGTCCTGGGGCATTACGTGGATGATTTCGGAGCCGGGTGGCGTCACCAACCGATACATGTCATTGGTGAGGCGGTTCACATCGTCGAGCGTGATTTCGTTGTCAGAAGACGCGCGCGTGATGCTACCGTTGTGCTGCAGGCTGCGGATGTGCTGCCCTGCAATGCCCACGTTCACTACGCCGATATTGATTCCTGACTGCTCCTCAGCCTGCCGGATTGCTTTCTTGATAGCGTCCACCGTTTTGTCGATGTTCGACACAATACCGCGCACTACTCCTTCCGACACAGCTTTACCCATGCCCAGAATTTCCAGCTTACCAAATTCGTTTTTGCGCCCTACCAGAGCACAAATTTTGGTGGTACCAATGTCGAGGCCGACTACAATCTTATCGTTTTGCATGAGGAGGGAGGGCGAGGGTTGGGGTTGCTGGCAGGTAGGTTGTGGGTAGAAAAACGCGGTTTTTTAGCGTTTTATGCAGATATAGTTATTCACAGATGATTTGGTCCTTGAACTCGACGTTGACGCGGTGGTACGTGTCCCAGCCCAAAACCGGAGGAATTTGACGGTAAAATACCATCAGTTTCGCAAATTTTTCCGAAATATTCTCAGGAAAGCCAAATTCTACTCGTTGGTCGCCTACTTGCTGGGTAAAAGAGAGCTTCCCATTCGGACTAATAAACACCTCGGCGACCTGTGCGCGCCAAAATGGTTTCTCGTCAATATAGCGCAGAAATTCGAGGTATTGCTGTCCCGTACTGTCCTGGAAAAACGAATCGGTGAGTGGCTGTCCGCCTAAACGCGCAATAGGCACCACGCGGGCCGTGAAAAGCGGCGACAACGGCAGCTTCTCCCCTACCGCATCGAGGTAGTAATCCTGCCGAGTATCGGAGTGGACTAACCGAGCAATGGGGCGGTTTTGGCGAACGTCGGCGTGCAGGTTGCCCGCCAGATCGCGGTACACCTGGGCATCTTTTACGAAGCTATGGGCTTTTAGGCGGGCTTCCAGTGCTTTCAGATTCAGCTCTCCGGGGTCAGTTCCTTCCAAACGGTCACGCCCCTGGCGGGTGAGCAGGCTGGTGACTTCCTGCTCGCTGATGAAGAAGTTGTTGAACTCGTTGCTGATGCGCACGATAACGCCCCCCACCGGCCGATGCGTCTGCCGGAAGCCTGCAAACACCGCTAGGCCACCTAATAATAGGAGGCAACCAGTGGCAAACAGCAAATGATTGGCTTTACGCTTCAGCTCCATTCCAGCGAATATCCAAAATATTCTTTAAACGTGGCACAAGTTTATCAATATCCCCGGCACCAACTGTGGCTAATACGTCAAAATTCGTGTCGGTTTCGGCATTTCGCAAAATTTCTTCCCAGCTCTGCAGAGATTTTAGGGGTGCTGTGATTTGGGACAAAATCAATTCTGAGGTGACGCCGGGCATTGGAAGCTCCCGCGCCGGGTAAATGTCCATCAGCACTACTTCGTCGGCAAGGCTCAGACTCTCAGCGAATCCGGCAGCAAAGTCGTGGGTACGGGAGAACAGATGAGGTTGAAATATGACGCGCACCCGGCGGCCCGGATACAAGGTCCGAAGGGAACGAAGAAAGGCCTCAATTTCGCGTGGATGATGGGCATAATCATCCACATAAACTTTGTCAGGGTGTGTGGCTCCGGCTGTCAGAATGAACTCGAAGCGGCGCTTCACCCCCCGATAAGCTGCCACAGCGGCATGCAGCTGCTCGGGCGTGAGGCCGTACAACTGGCCTACACAGGCCGCGGCCAGCATATTCTCTACGTTGTGGTAGCCTGGTACCGCCAGCTCTAGGCCACTTACCGTGCCTTGCGGGCCGTGCAGATCGAAGCGAAACTGGTGCCCCTGCGCCGATATAGCATCGGCGTACAGCTCAGGACCCTGTTCTGGTGAGAGGCCATACCGAATAACGCGCACACCTGCGGGCGCGGCCTGGGCTACGCTGGCGTCGGCGGTGTGGTTAATGATGAGCGTACCGCCGGGCTTGATCTGGCCTACAAACTGCCGGAACGAATCTACCAGCGCCTCTTTGTTGCCATAAATATCCAGATGGTCGGCGTCGGTACTCGTGATGATGGCTACATCGGGGAACAGCGTCAGGAAGCTCCGGTCGTATTCGTCGGCTTCTACTACTACCGGAGCAGTGTCAGCGGAGCTGGCAGGTGGCAATAGCAGGTTAGAACCCAGATTCACAGAGATGCCGCCCAGAAAGGCCGCACACGGTACGCCGGCATGGTGCAGCAAATGGGCCACCATGCTGCTGGTGGTGGTTTTGCCGTGCGTGCCCGCCACGGCAATAGTAGGCCGGCCTTGCGTGAGGAGGCCTAGAACCTGGCTACGCTTCCGGATATCGTAGCCCTGCTCGCGGAGCCAGGCCCACTCCTGGTGGTCCTTCGGGATGGCAGGCGTAAGCACCACCAGCGTCTGGGCTTTGTTCTCGCGGACTTCTTGCGGAATATTTTCCACGGCGTCCTGATAATGCACCACAATACCTTCTGCCGCCAATGCTTGCGTCAGGGGCGTGGGGGTTTTGTCGTAGCCGCTCACCGAGTGCCCGTTGGCCCGAAACCAGCGCGCCAGCGCCGACATACCGATGCCGCCAATACCCAGAAAGAAGACGTGCGGGAATGCTGCTACAGGGTTCATTAGCTTTCCATGAGGGCTAGAAGTTCGTCCACAATGGTGGTAGTGGCATCGGGGCGAGCCAAGGCCCGGATGTTGGTGGCCAGCTGTTGCTGCCGCGCGGAGTCTTGCAAGAGGCCTAGCGCTTCGTCGTAGAGGCGCGTTCCTGCCTCGGCATCCGACACGAGCAACGCAGCATTGCGTGAGGATAGCGCTAGCGCGTTTTTAGTTTGGTGGTCTTCGGCCACGTTGGGCGAGGGCACCAGGATGCTGGGCTTGCCCGTGAGGCACAGCTCCGACACTGATAGCGCTCCGGCGCGGCTAATTACCACATCAGCGGCGGCGTAGGCCAGGTCCATCCGACGCACAAACTCCAGAGCCTTTAGGTTATCGGCGGCAAATGGGGCGGCTTGTTTTTCGGCTTCCGGAAAGTAGAGCTTGCCGGTTTGCCAGAGCAGTTGCACGCCCGCCTCTCGCAGGCGCGGTAGGGCCGCTGCCGTAGCATGGTTCAGGGTGCGGGCACCCAGGCTGCCCCCAATAACCAGCAGCACAGGCTTATCAGCAGAAAGACCGAAAAAGCGCAAAGCCTCCTCACGCTGCCCACTGGCAATTTCGGTGCGCACGGGGTTACCAGTCAGCACGATTTTATCAGCGGGGAAGAATTGCTGCATGCCTTCATAGGCCACACAAATGCGCTGCACGCGCTTGGCCAGCAGCTTGTTCACGAGGCCGGCGTAAGAGTTTTGTTCCTGAACCAGGGCCGGAATGCCCCGCGAGGTAGCGGCCAGCAGCACGGGCGCTGAGGCATAGCCGCCCACTCCTACCACCACATCGGGCCGAAACTCCTCAATCAGCTTACCGGCCTTGCGCACCGCCCGCATCACTTTGATAGGGAAAAGCAGATTCTCCGGCGTCAGGCGGCGCTGTAGGCCACTGATATCGAGGCCCACAATCTTGTAGCCGGCCTCCGGCACACGCGTCATTTCCATGCGGCCGTTGGCACCCACGAATAGTATCTCGGCATCGGGCTGACGGCGACGCAACTCATTGGCAATGGCCACGGCCGGAAATATATGCCCACCGGTACCGCCGCCACTGATGATGACGCGGTAAGGAGCCGGACTAGATTTGGATGAAGTTGTGGGCATTCAGGTTATCAAAATGAAGCGAGTAGGCCTCAGAAAGCAGTTGAGATCAAGCGTAAGACGAGACGCGCGGGATGCGGGCTGTGTCTTCGGGTTCTCCCACCATTGGCCGGATTTCCCGCTCGCCTCGGCTTACGGCCAGAATAATTCCGATGCTGATACCGGTGAAGATCAGTGAGGTGCCGCCCATGCTGAGCAGCGGAAGCGGTAGTCCAGTAATCGGGCCCAGGCCTACAGCCACACCCATATTCACCATGGCCTGCAAGACCAGACTAAAGCTCAACCCGGCCGAAAGAAGGCCCCCAAAGGCCCCATAACTGTTCATTACCGTTTTCAGCCCTCGATAGAGAAAGGCCAGGTACAGGAAAACGACAATGGCACCGCCAAACAGGCCATACTCTTCGATGATGATGGCGAAGATAAAGTCGGAGTACGGGTGGGGCATGATGTTGCGCTCGGTGCTTTTGCCTGGGCCTTTGCCAAAGATGCCGCCCGTAGCTTCCGCTATGTAAGCGTGCTCCAACTGGAACGGCACGGGCTTGCTCTTATCGGTGAAGCTCTCTAGGCGCGAAAGCACCGTTTTATACCGTTCACCCGCCGTCAGGCCTACGCCGCCTACCAGAATACCGATGGCCACCATTACGGCCATCTGCTTCAGGGGCACGCGACCAATGAACATAAGCAGCAAGCAGGTAGCGAACAGCAGCAGCGCGGTAGAGGCATTCGAGAGAATAATAAGGCCGCAGATAATCCCGACCCACAGCATAACGGGCAGCAAGGTGGTTTTGAAATCCTGCACGTGCTGCTGACGCCGGCTGAGCATGGAGGCCAAGTGTGAAATCAGGGCCAGCTTAGCTAAGTCGGAAGGCTGAAACGTCTGATTGATAACCGGAATGGTGAGCCAACGTGAAGCGCCGTTTACCTCGCCCCCAAACATATAGGTAAACAGCAACAGCGGCACCGACAGCAGCAGCGCGTACAGCGAAAGGCGTGAGTAGTAGCGGTAATCGATGCGATGCGCCAGCCACATGAAACCTAGGCCTACGGCAATCAGGCCGGTATGCTTCAGCAGGTAATACTCCGTGTTGCCCCCTTGCTGCTTGTAGGCCAGGGTGCCCGTGGACGAGTATACTACCGCGATGCTGATGAATGAAAATAGCAGTACAATCCCCCACAGAATAGGGTCGCCCTTCAGGTTTTGCCGCAGCCAATTGGTAATCGGGTCCATATCGTAGCGCTAAGTGAGAAAGGTGAGTACTGAGACTATTAGCTATGTTGAAGAGAATCCTAGGCCACTACTCGGCTTAGCCTTCCATCAGTTTCTCGACTTCCGCAATGAATTGCTCGCCGCGGTCTTCGTAATTTCTAAACAGATCGAAGCTGGCGCAGGCTGGTGAGAGTAGCACCACGTCGCCTTCAGTTGCCAGCTCAGCGGCACGGCTCACGGCATCGGCCATGCTCCGGGTTTCTTCCAGGTGCGGCACTTCGGGTCCGAAAGAAGCTTTAAGCTTCTCATTATCTACACCCAGGCAGATAAGTGCTTTCACCCGTGCCTTTACCAACGGAATGAGCGTGCTATAATCGTTGCCTTTGTCGGTGCCACCCGCAATCCAGATGATAGGCTGCCGGATGCCATCCAGCGCGTACCAGGCCGCCTCCACGTTGGTGGCTTTGCTGTCGTTGATGAAACGAGCACCCTTGATTTCTCCTACGGGCTGCAGCCGGTGCTCGGCGTTTCTGAAGGAGGCCAGCGCCTGCTCGATTTGCTCCTTCTCTATACCGGCAATCCGGGCGCACAGCACAGCAGCCAGAATGTTCTGGCGGTTGTGCTGGCCAATCAGTGGCGAGCCGCTAGTATCAATCGTTTCTGTGTTGCTGTAGTAGCCCGGAAGCATATCCACGCACACTTCATCTTCCTCAGAATAGTGCGCGGCCAGCTGATAATCGGGGCGGGCATGCAGGCTGAAAGGCATCTGATTTACAGTCCTGAAAGCAGCCTGGAAATACCGCTGAATATTCTCGTCGTCGGCATTGTACACGAAGTAGCCTTCGCTGTCCTGGTTGCGCATAATACGCAGCTTAGCCTGAGCGTATTTCTCCAGCGAGTAGTCGTACCGATCCAGATGATCGGGCGTAATGTTCAGCAAAACCGAAATCCAGGGGCGAAAATCATAGGTATCGTCCAGCTGGAAGCTGCTTAGCTCCACTACATAATACTCGTGCTCATCTTGAATCACCTGCTCCGCAAGGCTGTAGCCCACGTTGCCCGCTAGGCCTACTTTCAGGCCTGCCTCCTTCAGCAGATGGTAGGTGAGCAGCGTTGTGGTCGTTTTGCCGTTGGTACCCGTGATGCAGATGCACTTGGCTTGCGTGTAGCGGCCAGCCAGTTCAATTTCGGAGATAACAGGGATCTTCCGCTCACGCAGGGCCCGGATTACCTCCGCTTTTTCAGGAATACCTGGGCTTTTCACCACTTCATCCGCTAGCAGCACCTCCTCCACCGTGTGCTGATTTTCCTCGAAACGAATTCCAGCCTGCGCCAACTTCTCCTTATAGGTTGGCTGAATTGGTCCTCGATCTGATACGAACACAGTGTGCCCTTTGGCTTGGGCCAGCAATGCAGCCCCTACCCCACTTTCGGCAGCTCCTAATACAACGATGTGCATATTCGTTCGGGTTGTTGCAGTCTGAGGTTATACACTGGAATGCGCTAACCTCGGACAGATGTTTCGTTAGCGAAGTTTCAGGGTCACGAGCGTAATCACGGCCAGCATGATGCTCACAATCCAAAAACGCGACACAATCTTAGATTCGTGGTAGCCCAGCTTTTGGTAGTGATGGTGAAGCGGCGACATGCGCAGCAACCGGCGGCCTTCGCCAAACTTGCGCTTGGTGTATTTGAAGTAGCTCACCTGCACCATCACCGAAAGACTCTCAATCAGGAACACGCCGCACAGCACCGGAATCAGGAGTTCTTTGCGCACAATCAGGGCCAGCACAGCGATGATACCGCCAATGGCCAGTGAGCCGGTGTCGCCCATAAATACCTGGGCCGGATACGAGTTGTACCACAAGAAGCCCACGCAGGCTCCCACAAAGGCCGCGCAGAAGATTACCAGCTCGCCCGAGTTTGGGATGAACATGATGTCCAGATAGTCAGCCAGAAGCGCGTTACCGCTCACGAAGCAGAAAATAGCCAGCGTGATACCGATAATAGCCGAGGTGCCGGCCGCTAGGCCATCTAGGCCATCCGTGAGGTTGGCGCCGTTGCTTACAGCCGTGATGATCAGGATGACAATCGGGATGTAGAAGAAGGCGTAGTACTCATTGAAAAAGTCGCCGGCCGTAGCGAACAGGTCGCCATAGTTTAGCTCG
Source organism: Hymenobacter gelipurpurascens (assembly GCF_900187375.1). Taxonomy (NCBI): domain Bacteria; kingdom Pseudomonadati; phylum Bacteroidota; class Cytophagia; order Cytophagales; family Hymenobacteraceae; genus Hymenobacter; species Hymenobacter gelipurpurascens. The sequence goes on from NZ_FYEW01000001.1 coordinate 2,044,196, forward strand.
TTGTTCTTCAGGAAGGGCACCGTGGTAATCATCAGCTTCACATCCTGATACACGCCGCTGGCATCAACGGCCGAAAAGGAGCCGTTCGACAGCGCGTACTGGCGCACGGTCACATCGTTGGAAAAAAACAACACCCAGCCCACCGTGATACCCAAGCCTACCTGGCCTAGCACTTTGAAGCGGCCGGCCAAGCCCTCTTTATCCTTCTTTACTACCTTGATGTAGTCATCAACAAACCCAATAATACCCAGCCACACCGTGCTTAGCAGCATTAGGATAATATAAATATTGTCGAGCTTGGCGAAAAGTAGCACCGGCACCAGGATGGCCAGCAGAATAATAAGGCCGCCCATGGTGGGGGTGCCTTTCTTTTCCAGCTGCCCCTGTAGGCCTAGGTCGCGCACGGTTTCGCCAATCTGCAGCCGCTGCAGCTTCAGGATCAGTGGCTTACCAAAGAACTGCGCAATAATCAGCGACGTAACTACGGCCAGCGCGGCCCGAAACGAGCTGTACTGAAACACACCCGTGCCCGGCAGGTGGTACACTTTATAGAGGTAATTAAAGAGGTAATACAGCATGGGCGCGGGAGTGAGCAGTTGGGGTCAGGAAGATTCCAGGCTGCAAAGGTTCGGGATTTTAGCTTGTGGTCAAACGTTGCGTTTTCACAGATTTTGGACTATTCAGCGGGTAACTGACTTTGCTTAGCTTTTATCTGGCTCTGCATGGCCTATTCTGCTTCTTATTTACCTAGCAAGTTGAACATTTCCTGCAGTACCTTCTTGTCGTCGAAATCAGCGCGTACTCCTTTGATTTCCTGGTAAGCTTCGTGGCCTTTGCCGGCTACCAGCACAATGTCGCCGGGCTGGGCCAGCGCTACCGCCGTTTTAATGGCTTCCCGCCGATCTGGGATGGTAAGCACCTTGCCGAGCTCCGCAGCAGGCACCCCGGCCTGCATTTGCTGCAGAATCTCATTCGGATCTTCGAAACGCGGGTTATCGGACGTTAGCACGGCGCGGTTGGAGAGCTCCGCGGCCAACCTAGCCATGATGGGCCGCTTGGCCCCGTCGCGGTTGCCACCGCAGCCTACCACCGTAATTACATGCTGACTGGGCTGGCGGATTTCGGCAATGGTCTGCAGCACGTTTTCCAGGGCATCGGGCGTGTGTGCATAATCAATAATGCCCGTGATGCGCGTTTTCTCGGCCAGAATCGGCTCGAAGCGGCCCGGAGCCGAAGTCAGGCCCGACAGCACCGTCAGTACTTCCATGGGCTCCTCCCCCAGCAAAACGGCCGCCCCGTAAATAGCCAGCAGGTTGTAGGCATTGAATACACCAATAAGGCGGAACTGCGCCTCGCGGCCGTCTACCTGCAGGTGTAGGCCATGCACGGCGTTTTCAATCAGCTTACCCCGGAATGTAGCCGGTCCGCGCATAGAATAGGATTCCCGGCGGCCCGCTACGTTTTGCAGCATAACGGGGCCTCGCTTGTCATCAGCATTAGTGAGGGCGAAGGCCGACTTCGGAAGCATATCGAAGAAGCCCTTTTTGGCTTTCAGATACGCATCGAAAGTGCCGTGGTAGTCGAGGTGGTCGTGGCTGAGGTTGGTGAAGACGCCGCCCGCGAAGTGTAGGCCAGTCACGCGGTGCTGCACCACGGCGTGGGAGCTGACTTCCATAAATACGTGCGTGCAGCTGGCCTGCACCATGCGCGCCAGCAGCTCGTTCAGCCGAATGGCATCGGGCGTGGTGTGGGTGGCCGGAATCACCTGCTCGTCAATCTGATTCTGCACCGTGCTCAGTAGGCCACAATGATAGCCCAGCTCCCGGAACAGCTTGTGCAGCATGGTGGCACAGGTAGTCTTACCATTCGTGCCCGTGATGCCTACCAGCTGCAGCTTGCGGGACGGATGCCCATAGAATTCCGCGGCCATGTAGGCCATGGCTTCCGCGCTATCCGTCACCTGCACGTAGGCCACTTCCGGCTTCAACTCGGCGGGTAGCTCTTCGCAGATAACTACCGCGGTGCCTAAGTCTACTGCTTTCGGGATGAACTGATGCCCATCATTAGCGGTGCCGCGCAACGCGAAGAACACCACGCCCGGACCGGCCTGGCGCGAATCCAGCGTGAGGCCCGACACGGTTACATCGGTGGGGCCGTGTTGTGCCGCTACACGAACGGCGGTGAGCAGAGAAGAAAGGGAAGCAGACTGATTCGACACGTATTTCTGAGTTGGGCGCCACAAGCGCCGATGCGAAAAGGTGGCCTAGGCTTAGGCGCGCGGCTTAACCTTGGGTTTCACGGCTGCCGCCGGTTTCCCGGTAGCAGCCGTTTTGGGCTTAGCGGCCGGTGCTACGGGCTTAGGTACCACCGTCGGCTCTCCGTAAGCACTGATGGCTTCGGCCTGCACGCGGCGGCCTTCTGCCAGCGTAGCCATGCCTGTGGGCGCCAGAGCCGGAACCGGCACAATAGGCAGCCCACCAATGGGTTCCATCTGCAGTATTACCATCGTACCACGCCTTACAGCACTGCCAGCCGCCACCGATTGAGTTTTGACCCGGCCGGTACCCAGCGTACGCACCCGTAGGCCACGGTTTTCGAGCAGGAACAGCGCGTCCCGCAGCGTCATACCAGCTACGTTCGGTACACGACCGGGGCGCACGGCCATGGGGCGCAGGCTTAATTTCTGAGAGTTGGAATCGGAAGAAGTGCGCACCCAATCGTCGGCGCTCGTGGCGCCTTCGTGGCCTACACCCAGCTGGCCGAATACCATAGCCAGTTCCTCCTGCATCCCTACCTGCACAAACGGCACGCGCGACTTCGAGGAAGGAGCGCGGGCCAATAGCGGCCGTAGGCTGGCTGCATCGCGGGCCATGGCTTTATCGGCCACCTCGCGGAAAACCGGCGCAGCTACTTCTGCGCCCGACCAACCACGGCGCTTAGGCGAATCGACTACCACAATGCAGCTGTACTTGGGGTCCTCGGCAGGGAAATAGCCGCAGAAGCTGGTGGAATACATGCGCGTGTAGGCGCCATTCTTGAACTTCCAGGCAGTGCCGGTTTTGCCGGCAATACCGTAGTCGTTGCTGCGGATGCCGCGGGCAGTGCCTTCGCTCACCACGCCTTCCATCATGGCCTTTACCTTCTCCAGCGTTTCATCGGAGCAGATTTTGGGGTTCAGCACCACGGGCTCATACCGCTCCAGCACCTTATCGGCCTGCTTTACCTCCTTCACAATCATGGGCTGCACCTTCACCCCGCCGTTGGCCACGGCATTATAGAAGGCCAAAGTTTGCAAGGGCGCCAGCTTCAGCTCGTAGCCGATGCACATAGTAGTGAGCGAGGTGCGGCTCCAGCTCCGGTCATGCGGGTCTTTCACATATGGCCGAGCTTCGCCAGCCATCTGGAAGCCCAGCGGCTTGTCCAGACCGAAGCGCTTGAGGTAATCGGTGTACTTATCGGGGTTCTTGCTGAACTGCCGGTCCACGAGCACGGCCACGCCAATGTTCGAGGACTTTTCAAACACCTGCTTGATGGTAATCCAGCCGTTGGCGTGCGTATCGGTTTTTACGGCCCCCCCAATGCGCATAGCGCCGGTGTTGCCCGTATTCACGGAGTCCTCCAGCGTCAAATCGGGGTTTTCCTCCAGCACCGCCATCAGCGAGGCGAGCTTGAAGGTGGAGCCTGGCTCGGTGCGGCCCTGGTCGGCAATGGCGTAGTTGTAGTCCTCACGGTACACACCGTCCGCCGACTTGCCCAAGTTGGCTACGGCTTTAAGCTCGCCGGTTTTTACCTCCATCAGAATCACAGTACCGTACTGCGCGTCGTTATCTACGAGGGCTTTGTAGAGCGCATTCTCGGCCACATCCTGGAGATTGATATCCAGGGTGGTTTTTATGTCGTAGCCGGGTTGGGGCTTTACTTCGGTACCGTCGTAGATAGGCTTGTTGCCGCCAGGCAGGCGTTCAAACAGGGCTTCACCGTCTTTACCCGCGAGGTGGCGGTTGAAGGTAAACTCTAGGCCTGCTCCATTCTTGTCTTCGTTCACAAAGCCGATGGTGCGCTGCGCCAGGCCACCAAACGGCCGGAAGCGCTTATCCACTTTCTCGAAGATGACGCCACCCTTGTTCTTGCCTTCCCGGAAGATAGGCCACTGGGCCAGCTCCTTCTTTTCCTGGAAGTTGATTTGGCGCGAGTTCAGGCGGATATACCGCACATGCGACTTCGGATTTTTGGCGTTTTTGAGGCGGCGCAGGTATTCCAGCTTGCTCCGGTCGCCGAAGAACTTGGAGAGCAGCAACGCAAGCGAGTCAGCCTTTTCATTGAACACCGCCTGGTTTACCACCGAGGGGTCCCAGGCCACCCGGTAGAAGGGCAGCGAGGTAGCCATGATGCTACGCCCATCGGAAGCGAAAATATTGCCTCTGGTAGCAAAAACGGGCTGGTACACGATGCGCCGTTCCTGCTCCAGGGCTTTCCAGCGGGCTCCTTCCGTGAACTGGATGTGGGAAACCTTCCAAATGATAGCGCAGGAGAACAGGCAGACGCCTAGGAATGCCAGGCGAATGCGCGTAACGATACTTTTTTTAACGTTTCCTTTCATTGCGACGGGTTGCGGAACGATTGGAAGATGGCTCAGCTGTAGGCACCGGATTGCCGTTTACATCGAGCCCGATGGGCATGGGTGGCGCCGCCTCCGCCACCGAATCATCGGCGGGTAGAGTGAGAGCAGCAGCCTGACGCAGAGAATCGGCCTTGGCCCGGGCCGCCATAGCGGCTACGGAGTCGGCGGTAAGGAGGGGCACTTCGTCCAGCTTGGCCTCATCGAGGCGGCCGGCCGGCACCGAAATGCGGAACGGTGGCGAGGAGCTTTCTACCAGGCCATACGGCGCTACGCGGCGGGCTACTTCGCTCTGCTTGCTGGCCTCCATATAGTCCGATGACAGGGTAGTGTAGTCGGCGCGCAGGTCTTCGGTTTCCAGCTTCAGCTTCTGGATGCTGCGATTCATGCGCGTAGCGTAGTGCGTGTTACCGATGTACACCAGCGTCAGGAACATAATAAACAGCAGGTGCGGCAGGTAGCGTACCGGCAGTCCTTCCTGAAAGAATATATCAACCCGCGTAAGGCGTTCCAATAGCGTAAACACGCTCCAGGAGCTGCGCGGCCGGGCAGGCTGCGCCGTAGGCCTGGGCGCACGCGGAGCGGCCTTTGGGGCGGGCTCCGGCGGTTGCACTGGCTCGGGCACCACTGCCTCCACCGCTTGGCGGGGCACATTGGAGCGCGGCTGGCTGGCGACGGGTTTGAGCGTGTTGGTTGCCACTAAATTATTCTTTGAGTCAGGTCTAGAGAGCACGAAGCCTTTTGGGGAGGAAACGCTTTATTCCTTTTTCACGGCTATGCGCAGCTTGGCGCTTCGGGAGCGAGGGTTTAAGGCCACTTCTTCCGGTGATGCTTCCACGGGCTTGCGCGTGAGTACCTCGAAAGGCGTGTTGGTATGGCCAAACAGATTTTTCTCGGCCTCGCCGAAGAACTTGCCCTTGGCCATGAAATTCTTCACAAGCCGGTCCTCCAGCGAGTGGTAGCTCATCACTACCAAGCGGCCGCCGGGGCGCAATACCTGTGCCGTTTGCAGCAGCATTTCCTGCAGAGCGGCCATTTCATCGTTGGCTTCGATACGAAGGGCTTGGAAAACCTGGGCCAGATACTTGTTCTCCTTGCCGCGCGGCATGCAGCTGGCAATGGCTTTTTTTAGGGCCCCGATAGTGGTAATGCTCTGTCCACGGCGAGCGGCTACTACAGTAGCAGCCAGCGTGCGGGCGTTGGTCACCTCGCCATACATTCCGAAAATGCGGTGCAGCTCATCCTGCGAGTACTCTGCAATGATATCGGCGGCAGTAGGCCCGTCCTCGGCATTCATGCGCATATCCAGCGGCCCCTCGAAACGGGTGCTGAAGCCGCGCTCCGGCGTATCAAATTGGTGCGACGATACGCCTAAGTCGGCCAGCAGGCCATCTACGGGCAGTGCGCCGTGGCGCTTGAGTTCCGCGAACAAGTCACGGAAGTTGCTGCGGATAAAGGTGAACTGCGGGCGGGCCAGGGTGGAGGCCTCGCGCTCCGCGTCGGCGTCCTGATCGAAGCTGTAGAGGTGGCCGGTGGTCAGGTGCTCCAGAATGCGGGCCGAGTGGCCACCGCCGCCAAACGTCACGTCTACGTAGCAGCCGCCGGGCTGCAGATCGAGGGCCTCGAGGCACTCGCGCAGCATCACGGGGCGGTGGTAAGCGGTATCGTTCTCGTATTCGTTCAAGCTCATGCGGCCAGGGGGCCGACGGGGCCAGGTTCGGTGGTGAGAAATTTCTGCGCCAGCTTAGAAAAGCTTTGCTGGTCTTTGATAAGGTATTCTTCGTAGCGCTCGGGCTCCCAAATTTCACACCGGTTGCCTAGGCCCACGATAATGGCTTCCTTTTCGATGCCCGAATAACGCAGCATGGTGCGCGGTAGCATAAAGCGCCCGATATTATCCAGCTCTACCTCCGTCATGCCCCGGAAGAAGTTGCGCTGAAACTGCCGGTATTCTTCGTTGAACTCATCCAGCGCCATCACCTTCTCATGAATTACGCGCCAGGCGGCCCGGGGGTACAGCACGAGGCAGGGCTCGAAACCACGCACCAGCACGAGTTGGCTTCCGGATGCTTCCGGCAGGTTCGCCTTCACCTTGGCGGGCAGCACCAGCCGCCCTTTCGGGTCGAGCTTGCACTCATATTCGCCGGAGAGAAGATTCATAGCTGCGGGGTGGGCATGGAAACGGGATATAGCAAAAGTACATAATGCCTAAGAAAAGGCAACCACGATTTACCATTTTCTACCACCGTCTAAATATGCCCTTTTCAGCATATAGAAGCGGTTTTTGAGGCTGTGTGAAGAAGAAGGTGGTAGAAGGTGGTAAAACCACGCATCTGTTTTGACAGAATGGCAGTGCTCATCTTTCCCTATCTCTTCACCAATTTGAAGCAACGTATCTGTCCAAGCGGACTAGCGCCAATCCACCCCAAAGCGCCCTCCTAATTCCGCACCTTACAGGCCACATCCTGCACCCGCGTTCGTGCGGTTTCCTGCGTATCTTTGCAGTCGAATGAAACGCTCACTCACACATCGTCTCTTCAGTGCCTGGCTGGCCCTGCTGGTGCTTACCGCATCGGTGGGCCTGACGGTGCAGCAGCATACGTGCCGAGTGAGTGGCCTACAGACGGCATCGGTCATTTTCGCGCCGGCGCATCATGGCTGCCCGCCCCCAACGGCTGAACATACCGACGCGCATGCCACTGGCAAGGCCCTGGTAAAGGCAAGTTGCTGTGAGTTTGGCGCCCATTTCCACAAGCTCGATGCTCCTTCGCCGGAACTGACGTGGGTTAAAACCCTTGTTCCCGCCTTCTCACCGGCCTGGCTTCCAGCGCAGGAGTGGCCTAGCGCACCAGCCGCACCACTGCTGCAGGGCGCGGCGCGCTGGCACGCCGGAGACGCCTCGCCCCCACTCCGAGCGGGGCGCAAGCTGCTCACATTTGTCTGTACGTTAGTCGTCTAGGCCTCTTTTCCGAAGACCGCTTTCAGCGGTCTGGAGCTATTGCGCTCCTCTTGTATCTGGAAAGAACGCCTAAAGATTAAACGATATGCTTCCCTTCTCTGGGTTCCGACAACTGGCGGCTGCGAGCTTTCTGCTCTATGCGGCCACGGCTTCGGCCCAAACCACCGACCCATCTGTGGCGCCTGTGCGCGGACAGGTGCTTGATGCCGCTTCCAATTCGCCCATTCCCGGAGCCGTAGTGCGCTGGCTGGGTACTACCACTGAGGCCGTTACCACCGACGAGCAGGGCTCATTTTCGCTGGTACGCCCCGCCAAGCCCGCTACCAAACTCATTGTAAGCTTTCTGGGGTACCAGGCCGATACCGTGCAGGTAAGTGGTGGCTATTTACGCCTGCCGCTGCGGCGCGGTTCTGAGCTTGGCGAGGTGAAAGTAGAGGAGCGCGCCCCCTCCTACTCAGGCCTCACGCCTACCAACACCCAGGTCATTACCAGCCGCGACCTGACCAAATCGGCGTGCTGCAACCTGGCCGAGAGCTTCGAGACGAATGCATCCGTAGAAGTTTCGACTACGGATGCCGTGTCAGGGGCCAAGCAGATTCAGCTGCTCGGCCTCGATGGGGCTTATTCTCTGCTCACGATTGATAACCTACCGGCCCTGCGCGGCCTGGCTACGCCCTACCGCCTGGGCTACCTGGCGGGCCCCTGGATCGAGAGCATCGATATTATCAAGGGCATGGGCTCGGTGGTGAACGGTTACGAAAGCATTTCGGGGCAGGTGAATATCCGCCTGAAGGAGCCCGACACGGCTGAGCGTCTGCTGTTCAATGCCTACGGCAACGACCTCGGCAAATTTGACCTCAACCTGAATCTGGCTACGCCGATCAGCAAGAAGGTCAGCACCGCCTTGCTGCTGCACACCGACCACCTGGGCCGCCGCGCAGACCGTAACAAAGACGGTTTCCTGGACTTACCGCTGGCCACGCAGTATAATGTCTTCAACAAGTGGAAGTATAAGTCGGGGACTGGCCTAGTGACGGAAATAGGCTTGGGCGCCTTGCGCGAAACCCGCCAAGGCGGGCAAGTGGCCTACCGCGAGGATAGCCCCGGCGGCTACTACGGCACTACCCAAACCACCGACCGCTACAACGGCTACGCCAAAACCAGCTACACCTGGCCCAGCCGCCCCTATCAGAGCCTAGGCCTGTTGCTGACGGGTACCAGCCACGATTTCAACTCGCGCTATGGCCTCCGCACCTACGATGGCACCCAGAAGACTGGCCTAGCGACGCTGCTGTTCCAGAGCGTCATCGGGACTACGGCCCATACTTACCGCACTGGCCTCAGCTTCCTGCACGATGACTACCGGGAGGTGTACAAAACCGGTTTCAGCTACCCTACCGAAACGTCGGAGCAGCGCTACGCCCGGGAGCACCGCAACCGTCTGGAGCGGGTGCCAGGCGCTTTCGCGGAGTACACGTACCAGAATGCGCGTAACCTGACTGTGGTGACTGGCCTACGCCTCGACCGACACAACTTATATGGCTGGTTCCTGACCCCACGCCTCAACGTGAAGTACGATGCCACCAAGAACACGGTGCTGCGCTTGGCCGCCGGACGTGGCTACCGGACGGCCAACCCCATTGCCGAGAACAGCGGCATGCTGGTTAGCTCCCGCGAGTTTGTGATTGCGCCTAATCTACAGCCCGAAAAGGCATGGAACATGGGCGGCAGCTTCACGCAGTACTTTAATGCGTTCGGGCATCCAGCCACGTTCATCACCGACTACTACCACACCGAATTCCAGAACCAGGTAGTGGCCGATCCTTATAGCCTGGCAGACCGCCTAACCATCACCAATCTGGAGCCTGGTGGCCGCTCTTTCTCGCGCAGCTTCCAGACGGAAGTACAAGTAGAGCCCGTGAAAGGACTGCAGGCCAAAGCGGCCTATAAGTATCTGGATGTCCGGACCACGTATAATGGCGAGTTGCTACCGAAGATGCTCACGCCCAAGCATCGGCTGTTCCTGAATGTGGCCTACGCTACGGCATTCGACAAATGGCGGGCCGATTTCACGGTGCAGGGCTTCGGCAAGCGCCCCATGGCCTACGGCCCCGGAACCGATCATCTGCAGCAGCACAGCTCCACCGATAACACGCTGCCCGAGGCGCCCCGCTATGCCCTGCTCAATACGCAGCTAACCAGAGCCTTCAAGCGCTGGGATGTGTACGCCGGGGTCGAGAACCTGACCAACTACCGCCAACCCAACCCCATTGCAGGAGCATCTGCCCCCTTCGGGCCCGATTTTGACGCCGCTATGGTCTGGGGTCCTACCTACGGTCGTCTCACATATCTCGGGCTGCGCTTCAAGCTGGAATAGTGTACGCGCAGCCTATAAATGGCACACTTTTCGTCTGTTGAACTGGCTCTAGGCCTGTATTGTTGTTTTTCAAGGCATTAGCCTCTTTACTTCTCTTTTTATGAAACTCCTTTCATCTTTCGTCGCAGCTCTGCTGCTATTGGTTTCTTCCCAAACCGCCTTCGCGCAGCAGACCAAAGCCAAGGGCGCTGGTATGGAGCAGGTGCAGTTCAAAACTTCTGCCGTCTGCGACATGTGCAAAGCTCGTCTGGAAAAAAGCCTGGCCTACGAGAAGGGTGTACAGGCGGCCCATCTGGATGTTCCCAGCAAGGTCCTGACGGTTACGTACCGGCCCGAGAAAACCACGCCGGATGCCCTTCGCACCGCGGTGCAGCGCACTGGCTACGATGCTGATAACGTAACGGCTGATGCCCGCGCCTATGACCGCCTGCCCGAATGCTGCAAAAAAACCAACAACGTGCATTCTGATGGTGGCCACTAACCGTTGATTTATTGGGCATTACTAAAAAAAAGCCCGACGTCAGGACTGCTGACGACGGGCTTTTTTGGTTGCTAAAATCTGCCTAGGCGTGAGCTTTAGGAGTCTGCTGGATTTCAAATGAAAGCACCACGCTAAAGGTGAGCGGCCGCGTAAGCCGCCGCCGGTTGGTGCCCGATACTTCGACAGTAAAGTTATCGGCCCGTAGGAATTCTAACAGGTTCAGTTGTCCCTGCAGCTCCATGTCTACGTGCGTAGGATGCACATTGCGGGGCGAAAAAGAAGCAATTGGCACTTTACGGCTGTTGGCCATCAGGAAGCAGCTCCCACTTTCCAGCGCACCCAGCGTGGGCGTACCTCGCCCAATAGCATGGTCGGGATCGGGGTTCCAGGTTAACTGCGCTTCGCGAAGCCGAACAGCCATAACATTGGATGCCGTGATGGCGGCCAGGCAAGGCAGGGAACTGGACAAAGTAGCCTCGCACAGAAAAATAAGATCCATGCCGGGGTCAATACGCAGGTTGATGGCGCGCGTGCTTACGCCAAATGCCGAGCGCAATGACCGACGCAGCCCTTCATTGTGGGCAATGGTCAGATCGACGCCCAATACCACCGGTGGCAAGGGATGTTGGGTAGGTGCATAAGTTCGGTTCATGGCCCAGAGGTTTGCAGATAGGAGCGGTCATGAGAAATAGCAGGGATAGGAACGGAGGAAACAGAGGTACAAATGGTCTACGTGAAAAAGTTGCGAACAGACTTACTTATAAGCTAGCTAAGTATTCCTTTATCAATGTGTTAAAGTATATCAACAGAGCTTATAAGTAGACCTATTGGCTAAGCTCAACGACCAATATTGTTTTCTTCCCATAAATAATAGCACGAATCAATTTTATCTTTTTATATTCACCACACCTACTCCCCCCTCTCTTGCTTGTATGAAGATTACGTGTCTGCTCCTTGACGACGACCCGCTTGTGCTGGATTTGCTCCAGGCTTATGTGGCCATGACAGACATATTGGATGTGAAAGCTGTTTTCACCGATCCACTGGATGCGCATAGCTATCTGGTCAATAACCAGGTGCAGGTGCTGTTCTCCGACGTGACCATGCCCCACCTGACCGGGATTGACTTGGTGCGCTCCCTGCAGCAGCCACCGCTGGTGGTACTCATGACAGCCTATCCGCAGTATGCGATGGAAGGCTTCAATCTCGATGTTATTGATTTTCTGCTGAAACCGATTTCGCTTGATCGGTTTTTGAAAGCGGTGAATAAGGTAACGAGCATTTTGCGCGTCAGCACGCCTAATCAGGAGCTGAAACCCGATGTCACGGCTGGCCTAGGCTCGTTTTTCATCCGTACCGATGCGCAGTTCGTGCGGTTGCATTACCGGGAAGTACTCTACATTGAAGCCCTGAAGGACTTTACCAAAATCAATACATCCGACGGCCGCACGCACCTTACCCTTGTGAATCTCAAGAACCTGGAAGAGCAGTTGCCGCCCGGCCTGTTTGTGCGTACGCACCGTTCTTATCTGGTAAATGCAGCCCAGATAGAATCAGTAAGCAACTTGGAAGTGAAGGTGGGAGGCCATGCTCTGCCCCTGGGCCAAACGTACCGGGAACGGGTAACGGAGCGCATTGTGAATCGCTCCCTTATCCGGCGGCAGCACTAGCTTCCGCAGTAGTTTCTCCGGGCGCTGGTGCTTCATCCTCCTGGCTCCTGACTACCTGAAACGGCATCATAGGCAAGGCGCCTTCGGATACCGGCAGGGTAAAGCGGAAAGTGGAACCCTGGCCTACGGCGCTTTCGAAAGAAAGCAGTCCACCATTGCGTTCCACAAAATCCTTGCACAGGCGTAGGCCTAGGCCAGTACCTTTTTCCTGGGCAGTGCCTAGTGTAGTGTGGGTTCCGCGCTGGCCTAGAACCTTATCGTGCACAGCAGGCGCAATGCCCACCCCAGTATCGTGCACAGATATTTCCCACATACTATTCAGGCGTCGCGCCGAAATGGTAATGGTGCCCCCAGCAGGCGTAAACTTAAGCGCATTGCCCAGCAAGTTGCGCAGCACCAGCCTCGTCATGTTTAGGTCGGCGCGGGCTACCAGCAGCTCTTGCACGTCACTTACCACGTGCAGTTGCTTACGCTCCGCATCGCCGGCCAGCAGGTTTAGGGCTTCCTCAATCAATATATCCAGGCGAATTCGCTCGGGCTTGGCTCCACTTTCGCCCTGCATCTGCGCCGATGACCAGTTTAAGAGGTTATCCAGCAGGCGCAGGGTGCTATCCAGTGTGCGCGAAAGGCGTTCTGTGTGGGCTGCCAGCCGGGCCGGCGGCAGAGTCCCGAGGCTCAACAATGACAGCAACGAGTATAGGGAGCTAAGCGGGCTCCGCAAATCGTGCGAGATAACCGAAAACAAGGTATCCTTGGTTTGATTGAGCCGGTCCAGGGCCTCTTTCTGCCGGCTGATAGCGGCATTCTGGCGCTGGAGCAGCCGATTGATGCGGACTTGCTGCTTGCGGCCCCGGTACAATGCTCCTACCGTTAGAAGCAATAGTAGCGCTCCGGCTCCCAACAGATTGCGAAGGAGCTTCTGCCGGCGCAGGTTGGCCTGCTGCAGTTGCTGGTCTTTGGTGAGTAGCTCAATCTCACGCTCCTTTTTTTCGGTTTCGTAGCGCAACTGCAAATCCGCAATTTGAGCAGCGCGCTGTTCTGCATAGGCACTATCCTGCAAAGCCGTGTACTGCCGGAGAGCCTGCAGAGCAGCAGCAGGTTGCCCGTGGCGCTGTTCCAGATCAGACAGCGAGAAATAGATAGCGCGAAGCAGCACCTTGGAGCCCGATTCGCGGGCGGCTTTCAAGGCCTGTTTTAAATAGGATTTAGCGGCTACAGACTGGCCTACGGAGTCCTGCATAGTGGCCAGCACCCACAGTGTATTGGCTCGGGTTGCGGCAGGAGCACTAGCTGGCAGGCTTTGTAAGGCCTTTGTGAACAGGCTGGCAGCCACTTCGTAGTTGCCCAGCTCCTGGTACACCTGTCCCGTACTGCGCAGGGTTTCGCCGGTGCGGGTGCTGTCGTGCAGGCGCTGGGCCTGCGCCAGGGCTTGTTGCAGATAATACAGCGCCAGACTCCTATGTTGCTGCCGCTGGTGCGCCATGCCGATATCGTTGAGGGCTGTTGCCATGCGGGCCGAATCATGAAGCTGCTTCCATACCTGCAGGGCCTGCTCGTGGCTGATCTGCGCCTGCGGCCATTTGTTGGCACTGCCGTAAAGCTCGCCCAGCTTTTCATAGATTTCTCCCTTCCCGGCCAAGCTTTGGAGCTGCCCGTAGGCCAGTAGCGCCCGTTGGTATACCTGGCGCGACTTTCCGGTGTCGCCTTGGCTGTGCAGCGCCGAGCCCAACAGCTGCAGGGCACTGGCCTGGGCCTGAGCATTCTTGCCCGAAAGCTGCACTGCCCTTCGGAAATGATACACCGCCGACTCGTGCCGCCATAGGTCCTGGCAGGCTTTACCAGCGGCTATATGTGCCCGCCGCCAGGGCAAGGTATCGTGCTGCTGGCGTGCCTGCAATACTTGCTGCTTGGCTTTGTGCAAGAGCTTTGTTTCCTGCACTGATTGCCGGAAAGTTGGCGCCGGCGAATGCGCCTCCGCCTGGTGCAAGCTGAACAGGGCTGCCACCATTACCCATAGCGCCACCTTATACTCCCATCGTCGATAAGCCCGAATGAGATATTGCATACTGGAATAAATTGGGGCAGGTTCAGGCCGGTTTGCTGAATGTACCTCAGCTCCTGCACACCCCAATATACACTTATCCTATTATCAACTTACCTTAATTCACCAGAACCGTAATAAGTTAATTTGATGCTTATTAACGCTATTTTTTGGCCTGCCAGAGACGCCACCACGGTAAATAAGGCTGGTCGTGATGCTCGTAGTGGTAGCCGAAAAAATAACAGCTGAGGAACGCCCAGGCATGGTGCCGAAACTGGCTGCCCGACTTATGCAGGTTGTCGGGAGCATGCTCACCCCGGTGGGGCAGATACGTGCCGAAATAGAAAAGCTGCAGCGTAGCCAGCACGGCGGGCACCATCCAGAACGCAATGATATTTTCCATCGAAAACACCAGTTTCAGCGCGTTGTAGGTGAGGGCCATCAGCACAATCTGCCACCACGTAACGTAGTTCCAGGCAAAGCGCGCAAACCAGAGCAGGAACCCGGCGTGCTCACCGTCATGAAAATCGGGGTCGTCTTCTGTGGCTACGTGCCGGTGATGAGCGTGGTGCTTGGGCAGCATCCTCGGAAACCAGTTGAAGGCAAACAACAGCGCCGTGAGGTGGCCTAGGCCATCATTCAGGCGCTTGTTGGGGCTGACGACGCCGTGCATAGCATCGTGCGCCGTGATGAAGAGGCCGGTGTACAGATGCGTCTGGAGCAACGCCAGCAAATACGGCCACGGCGTACGCCAATCGGGCTCGTAAAAAGCCAATAAAAAGCTCAATAATCCGGCCCAGGCCCCGATTATGAGCAATGCTGCCAGCACCCCCTTATTGCCCAGCGGCGTAGGCCTCACCTTGGCAGGCGGTGCGAAAGTGCTGACACTTGGCAGTTGGGCAAGAGACATACTCAGTACTTGATGAAGCTGGCAAACAGCCAGCACAAGGCAAATGATTCACAAGGCGACCTTACCAGGCCTTTACAAGGCCAGTAGCACGTCGCGCACTTGCTCCATGAGCCACATGGGCGTGCTAGTGGCACCGCAGATACCCACCGACTGCCCCGGCAGGAACCAGTCGGGCGAAATTTCCTCCACTTTAGAAATGAAGTGCGTGTCTGGGTTAGTGTCTTTGCAAACCTGGTAAAGCACTTTGCCATTGGAGCTTTTGGTGCCCGACACGAACACAATCTGATCATACTGCAGGGCAAACTTCCGCAGATCCTTGTCGCGGTTGCTTACCTGCCGGCAGATCGTGTCGTTGGCATTCACCTGAAAGCCCCGCTGTTCCAGCTCGCCCTTGATGCGGTAAAAGGAATCGGTGCTCTTGGTTGTCTGGCTGTAGAGCGTGATGTTGGGTGGTAGCTCGTGGTGCAGCAGCTCATCAATGTTCTCAAACACCACAGCCTCGCCGCTGGTCTGGCCTAGTAGGCCGCGCACCTCGGCGTGGCCATGCTTGCCATAGATGAAAATCTTCTCCTTTTTATCGAAGCTGGTTTTGATGCGGTTCTGCAGCTTGAGCACCACGGGGCACGACGCGTCAATCAGCGTCAGGCGGTTTTCCAGCGCAGTCTGGTAGGTGCTGGGCGGCTCGCCGTGGGCCCGGATGAGCACGGCTTCATCCCGCAGCGCGGCAAACTGCTCATAATCGATGATGCGTAGGCCTCTCTGTTCCAAGCGCTGTACCTCCTCATCGTTGTGCACAATGTCGCCGAGGCAATAGAGGTAGCCTTGTTCATCAAGTATGTCTTCGGCCATCTGAATGGCATAGATTACGCCGAAGCAGAAGCCGGAATTGGGGTCGATACGGACGCTCAGGTGGTACGGCATAACTGACGATGTAACCACAACAATAGACGGAATGTTGTAATTGTTTAAATATACGCAGCATTTTGCTTTTAATTCGTCAACAACGTAGCCCGGATACTCCCGGGTTTCACCCACCCAATCACGGCCTTAACAACTGATGGGCAGCGGCTTCCGTGCCGCTGCCCATCAGTTTTAGAAAGAGCCGAAAGCTTTTCGCTGTTCCATATCCCGGATTACGCGCTCCTCAACGGGGCTAGCGCGCAACACCTCCCGGTTCAGCCAGAAAGAGGCGTCGTACTTCTGCTTCATGACCTGTTTGAGGTCGTTGTAATTCACACCTACAGTTTTATAGTTTTTGCCGCCGGGCTTGCCGGTATACTGGTAGAAAAACAGCTGACCACTGATCTGGGTGGTATCGGGCTTGTTCTGGTACTTCAGCACAATGGTCTGCTCGGCCCGCACCGACTGCAGGCGGCTAAGCGAATCAGACAACGGCGCAAAATCCGATACCAGGTTAAATGTCTGCGACTCCAGGGTGGTGCCGGCCCCAAACTGTAGGCTCATCAGGTCGCCGATGGGCACGCGTGACTCCTGGCGGCGCAGAACAGCCGTGTTCATATCCAGATACAGGGTGCCTTCGGTTGCCGGCTGGCCCAGGTCGGGGCGCGGCGCAAAATCAATAACGGCGGTTTCCTGGCCCTTGTCCTGGAGCACTTCGCGCAGGCGGAAGGTGAACTGCTTAGCCGCCAGCGGGCTTAGCGGCACGGCCAGCGTTCGGCGGCTTGGCTTGGGCTCGTACACCGGAATCAGGCGGATGGCAGCCGAGAAGTTCATCATCTCCACGCCAGAATTTTCGGGCGTGATGCCATAGCGGGCCTGCTCCAGCTCCCAGCCTACCACATCTTTATTACTGAACCGCACATTGTAGAACGCATCCAGAAACTCGCTGTATTTATCGTTATGGCGCTCTTTTTGGCGGTAGAAGGCTTTGCCATACCGTTCATCGCGGGTGTGGCGCTGTAGGCGGGCAAAAGCGCGCTGCACCAGTTCGGTGGCCACCTGGTCGGGATTGCGTACGCGTACTTCGGGTAGCGCCACCGTGCTGGCCGGCAGTACGACCGTGAGGCCGGCAATGGTGCGCACCTCTACCGTAGTAGTGATGTAGCCCATGCTTACCACGGTCAGCTTCTGGGGCAATGAGGGCACACGCAGACTGAATTCGCCGGCTTCGTTGGTGGCGGTGCCGGGCTCGTTGCCGGGCAAGCCAATGTTTGCGTAGGGCACCGGCTGGCTCTTTTCATCAACTACACGGCCTTTAATAACTACCTGTTGCGCTTGCGCCACCGTGGCGAGCGTGCATAGAACGGGAATAAGGAATTGTTTCATTCGGAAGGATGAGAAGTACAGTAGCGGGCGCACGGCACAAAATGTACCAAAACAGTAGCCTAAGTGGCCTAGGGCACAGAATACGCCGGCCTTACAACGCAGATACGACTAGCAGGATACGCTCCCAATTCAGAAAAAATTGCACTTTCGGACCAAACGAAAAAAGCCTCCGGCGTGGAGGCTTTTTGGTATTCTGAGCATAAGAAGGTGGCCTACAGCTGGGTTAACTTTTGCGCATCGGCCCCTGATACATGGCCGCGGTCTACCATGAAGCTGCGCACCAGCCCAAACGACTCGGCATCCATCCCAGACTTAGGATGTTGCAGCAACGTCTGCACCAGATACTGCCGGTCATCTTCTACGTGCGCGCTCAGGCCCAGAAAGGCGGGCAGGTTGCTCTCCACACTCAAGCGCAGAAACCGAATTTCGGCGTTGTCACTATCGAGCTTTACAGCTTGGTCGAACAGTTTGCTGGCGTTCTGTACGTAGGTAAGCTTGTTGAACATGGAAGCGTCGCGGGCCCGAATGGCTTCGGCGGCGGCTTTGTAGGCCACTACCACGGCATCTTGCTGGTTGTAGGCGGCCATGAGCTTATGGAACTTCTCCCCCGCCTCTTTGTCGGCGGCGGCTTGCTGGTATTGGCGGCGGAGATTGGAGAGCGAATAAGGAGAGGCTTCGGCAGACACGGCAGTGGAAAGAGAAAAGAGCAGAGATAGAAGAAATGTGAAAAGCAGTTTCACGCGCGAATAAATTCGTGATCAGATAGCCCGAAGGCGGTAGCGAAAGTACGAACCCAGGAGCAACAGCAGCTTTGTGTTGTCGGGTACGCGCACCCGCTCGCCCAAAATTCGTGCCGCCGACAGCTGCCGTATCTTATGAAAAAGCTTCAGGTAATACACGTAGGCCAGGTAGACGCCCAACCGCGCGGCCCTCGGGAGCTGCACAATACCGGCGTAGCCCGCCTCAAAATCGGCCCGGATATCAGCTTCAATTTCGCGTTTTACTTCATCGGTAAACCGCTCATACTGTACGCCGGGGAAATACACGCGGCCGCGGTCTTCGTAGTCGGAGCGGATATCGCGCAGGAAATTTACTTTCTGAAAGGCCGAGCCCAGCCGACGGGCCGGCTCGCGCAGGCGTTCAAACATGGCCTCATCGCCCTCACAAAAAATACGCAGACACATGAGGCCTACCACCTCCGCCGAACCATAGATGTAGCGCTCATACAACGACTGGTTGTAGCTGCGGTCATCAAGGTCCATTTCCATGCTGTACAGAAAGGCATCAATAAACTCCCGATCAATGCTATAGCGCTTCACCATGTGCTGAAAGGCATGCAGCACCGGGTTCAGGCTGAGGCCGGTAGACAAGGCCTCATCGGTCTGCCGCCGGAAATCGGCGAAGAGGGCAGCTTTGTCGTGGTCGTGGAAGGTGTCCACAATTTCATCGGCCCAGCGCACCCAGCCATACACGGCGTATACGGGCAGGTGAAAACGGCTGTCAAGGGTGCGGATTCCGAGCGTAAACGACGTGCTGTAGCGGCTGGTTATGAGCTTGCTACAGGCGAGGCTGGTTTCCGTAAAGAGGGCAACGTGGTCCATTTTTTATGTCATTGCGAGCAGAGCGAAGCACTCCACACTTCAGCTGCTCTAAGCAATTGTAAGGCTGTGTATTAGGCTAAGATAGTAGCCATAAAAGAGTACTGGAGCGCCCTTAGGCGGGGTACTCCTTCTCCACCTCCCGCGCCACCACCTGCCCCGAGATGAGGGAAGGCGGCACACCCGGCCCAGGCACCGTAAGCTGACCCGTAAAATACAGATTGTTCACCTTTTTGCTCTTGAGCGTGGGCTTCAGGATAGCCGTTTGCCGCAGAGTGTTGGCTAGGCCATAGGCGTTGCCTTTGTAGCTGTTGTAGTCCTGCACAAAATCCTGATGGGCGTAGCTGCGCTTGTACACTACGGCGTCGCGGATGCTGGTGCCACAGTGGCGCTCCAAGCGGTCCATAATCAGGTTGTAGTAGTATTCCCGGGTTTCCTCGGGATCGGGCAGGTTGGGCGCCACCGGAATCAGCAGAAAGATATTCTCGCAGCCTTCGGGCGCTACGCTGGGGTCGGTTTTGGAAGGCGCCGATACGTAGAACAGCGGCCGGCTAGGCCACTTGGGGTTCTCATAAATCTCCTCCGAGTGCAGCGTGAAGTCCTCATCAAAGAACAGATTGTGGTGCCGCAGCTTGGGCAGACGCTTATTCACCCCCAGGTAAAACAAGAGCGACGATGGCGCCATGGTGCGGCTGTCCCAGTAGGCCTCATCGTAGTGGCGCCACTGCGGAGCCAGCAGGTGCTGCTCAGCGTGGTTGTAGTCGGCGCCTGCCACCACCACATCGGCGGGGCGGAAGCCGGAGGCGGTTTGTACGCCGGTGGCACGGCCCTTGTCTACCACAATTTCCTGAACCGGCACGTTGTATTCCAGCTTTACGCCCCGCTCCTGGGCCAGCTGCACCATGCCTTCCACAATCTTGTGCATGCCGCCCATCGGGTACCAAGTGCCTAGGGCCAGATCGGCGTAGTTCATGAGTGAGTACAGGGCCGGCGTATTTTCAGAAGTGGCGCCCAGGAACAGCACCGGAAACTCCACCAGCTCCAGCAGCCGTGGGTCTTTAAAGAACTTGCGCACATGCTTGTGCATGCTCTGCAACAGGTCCAGGCGCACGGCGTCTACCAGCAGGCGCGGATCGGCAAACTCCAGCAGGGAGCGGCCGGGCATGTGCACAAATTTATTGATGCCGACCTCGTACTTGTAGGCCGCCTGACGCAGAAACTCATCGAGGCGGGCGGCGCTGCCGGGCTCGTAGCGCTCAAACAGTTCGCGCAGCTCGCTCATACGGGCCGGAATATCCACGGCTTCCTGGCCTTTGAATATTACCTGATACGACGGATCAAGCCGGACCAGATCATAATAATCCGATACTTTCTTGCCGAAGCGGGCGAAGTACTTTTCAAAAATATCGGGCATCCAGTACCAGCTAGGGCCCATATCGAAGGTGTAGCCTTGTGCCTTAAACACTCGGGCCCGGCCGCCGGGGCCTTCGTTTTTCTCCAGAACCGTTACGCGGTAGCCCCGCTGGGCCAAGGAGGTAGCGGCGGCCAACCCCGCAAAACCGGCCCCAATTACAATGATGTCTTTACTCACAAAAGGTACAGCTTGAACTACGGTTGCCAATGCACAGAGCCATTGCAGACGCGAAGATGGAAACTATCCGGATACAGCCGGGCTTGCCCTGCCTCAGCACCCTTCGGGCCGTGCTAGGCCAGTAGTGGCAAAAGCATATTTGCCCGGAGCCCCAGTAACACTGGCCTAGCGGCACCCTATGCTATACTGTTGAGCTGAACAGAGGTTTTCGGGCAGAGGCAGGAAAAGCCAAAAAGTTGTTCAGGGTCTGGCCCAAAAAGACGGGCCGCGAACCACGCAGCTAAAGCTAAGCGTCGTCCGCGGCCCGCTATACGCCCGGGGCGGGTCTGTACTCTCTCCCTATTCCCTACACGCCGGGGGCGTATGTCTTCAGCGCCTGCTTGAGCTCTTTGCGGGCGATGTGAATACGGTTTTTGACGGTGCCAATGGGAATTTGCAGCTTCTCGGCAATTTCCAAATACTTGTAACCAATGTAATACATCATGAACGGAGTCCGGTAGTCGGCCGAAAGACCGGCTATGGCTTCGTTGATATCTGTTACTACGAAGTCCGAGGTCGCACCGTTGTGCGTGATGTAGTTTTCGTCAGTATTGAAGTACTGAAAATACTCCGTGCTGTCAATATTGCTATTGCGCTTGGTGATTTTATTGTAGTTGTTGATGAAGGTGTTGCGCATGATGGTGTACAACCACGCCTTCAGGTTGGTACCCGCCTTAAACTTGTCCTTGTTCAGGAGCGCTTTCAGCAGGGTTTCCTGCACCAGATCCTTGGCATCATCAGCGTCGCGGGTCAGGTTCATCGCCACGGGCTTTAGGGAGTAAGAAATCTTCTGTACTTGGTTCGTGAATTCCAAAGAGGTCATACTTGTTTAGCTTTTCGTGGCAAAAGGTTAAACAAATATACGAGGGATTTTGGAAGTCAGCTTGTCCCAGCACATTTATTTTTCTTGGTGGCCTTAAAACAAAGCCCACACCCCTCATATCCGTTGCAATATATTGGCATTCAGATCCTAACAAAACAATGTACTTACATAAGAGCAAGCAAATCATGCAGTTATATACTGCTTCAACAAGCACCAAAAAAGGCCTGACTGAAGCATTAAATGCTTACGGTCAGGCCTTCACTTCGTTGGGGAAGTATTGGTTAAGTTTTCGCCAGCACGAGGGCTTCTTTAGCTGCCGTTGGTTGCATTTCCTCGACCAACGCAAGGAAATCCGTCATCAACCTCACTTTTATCGCGTTGAATGGCAAACGTATGTTTTCTTGTTGTACCAACGGGCCGTACAAAAATAAAGTAGGACTAGGGCAAAGCCGATGAAGCTCGTCTATAAATTCTTGGACTTTGTCGCGCTCCGGCACAGCCGTCATTACGGTGCAGATAGCGTGGGGCTCATAGGAAGCACAGATGGCTTCAAGCTCTGTGATGGGAAGGTTCTGGCCTAGATACAACACATGGTGCCCCCGGGCCCGCAGCGCGTAGTTCATAAACAAGAGCGCTAGCTCATGCATCTCCCCTTCCGGCAGAAACAGCACCCACCGCCGCACCTCGGCGGGTTTCACGGGCGGCACGGCATCAATGGCAGCCATGATTTTCTGGCGCAGCAGGTTGGTTACCAGGTGCTCCTGCGCCGGATTAACGCAGCCAGCCTGCCACATCACGCCAATGCGCTGCAGAAACGGGTAGGCCACGTGCAGAATCGCGTCCTCGAAGCCCAGCTTGCGGGTAGCATTGTTCATTAGGGAACTCAGCTGAGGCTCATCCATGTGCAGCATGGCGGCCAAAAGGCCATTCACCTGCTGGCAATAGTTGTTTTCATCGTTGTTACAGGATATCACGGCGTCCATCAACTCCTGTTCGGAGAGACGGGCTACCTGCGAAATCCGATGCCCCCGATTGCAGAGCGTGGCCACATTCAGCAACCGCCGCAAATCATCGTCGCAGTAGGTGCGGATGTTGGTGGCGGTACGTACGGGCCGCAGGATGCCATAGCGCTGCTCCCAGATACGAATAGTATGTGCCTTAACGCCGGAAAGCTGCTCCAGGTCGCTGATGGAAAAATGTCCCACGTTGATTTTCCCTTTAACTAAAACTTAACCGATAGAACTCGTCCGCTGGCGTAGCACTCGCGTGGGAGCTGGCTTACGCAGGGCCAAAACAAAATACTTAGGAGAAACCCACAACAACCCAAACTCCTCTGATCCATCCCGACTATTGGCCTTATGATGCACCTTGTGGGCCATATTCAGGGCCCGCAGATACGTATTGCGCGACTTCCGCCAGAACCGCATGCGCCCATGGATCAGGACATCGTGCACAAAGAAGTAGAGCGTTCCGTAGCTCGCAATGCCTACTCCCATCCAGAACCGAAAGTCCTTCTCCGCCGACCCGTACATGATGAGCAGCATGGAAAGAGAACCATAGAACAGAAAGAAAAAATCGTTGCGCTCAAACCGGTGTGGGTGGCGTACGTGGTGCGAGCGGTGCAAAAACCAGAGTGGCCCATGCAGCACAAAGCGGTGCATAAACCACGCCACGAACTCCATTCCGAGAAAGGTAGCCGTCGTAACGGCCACGGCTGCCAGCGTTGTCATAGATACCTAACTAAGCAGTAAGTTGAGAAGTTTGAAAAAATTGTAACGGGAAAGATAGCAAGCCTCTCCCAGACATAAATAAGTCTATCAGCTGGGGCAAGAAATTTACGTTGTGCAGCATAAAAAACGACCCAACAATGCGCAGCAGTAGCTATGCATTGTTGGGCCGCTTACAAAGTGCCTAGAAAGTGGCCTAGTTATCCCAGGCTATTTTTTCTTTGCTCAGGAAGGCCGCAATGCCGCGGCGGCAGTCCAGGGTGCCCCTTGCCTCGGCGTTCATGCGGGCGGCATAGCGCAGGCTATCTTCGAGGGGCATTTCGGGAATACGAGCCAGCATCTCTTTGGTGAGCTCCATGCTTTGGCCAGAGTTTTCTACGCAAAGCTTACGGGCAAAAAGGCGCACTTTGTCGGCTAGTTCTTCGCGAGGAGCCAGGAAATTGACTAAGCCAAACTCCTGGGCCGTTTGGGCCGAAATAACATCGCCCGTGAGCAGCAACTGTTTGGTGCGCATCTCCCCTATTTTGCGCAGCAGAAATACGCTTACAATAGCCGGCAGAAACCCGATTTTCACTTCGGTGTAGCCGAATTTGGCTTCGGGCACCGTAAAAGCAAAGTCGCAGATGGTGGCTAGGCCACAGCCGCCGGCCAGGGCGTGCCCCTGCACTTGCGCTATTACTACCTTTTTAAGGGTATAAATCTGGTGGAAAAGCTGCATGAGGTGCGTAGAATCGGCCAGGTTATCGGTGTAGCCGAAGCCTTGTAGCTCCTGAATGTAGCCTAAGTCGGCGCCGGCGCAAAACACCTCGCCTGCCGCCCGTAGCACAATCACTTTGCAGGTTTCGTCGTCTTCGGCAAACTCGAAAGTCTGCTTGAGTTCCGTCACCACATCGGCGTTCAGCGCGTTGCGCTTATCGGGACGGTTGAGAGTTATATAGCCGATGGAATCCTGGGCCTCGTAGCGAATGTAGCGCAGAGCCTCCAGTTCCTGAGTAGGCATGTTATCCATGGTCATGGGCGTTGCAGAATCGGTGAAAGTCAACAGCACAAAGCAGGCAGCACAAACCCACTAACAGCACTGAAACGAGGGGCGCAAATTCTAAACTAAGCAAAATTGGTGCTAGTCGTACTAGCTATAGCGTAGAGAAGGCTCCGGAAGTTTCGGCCAATACGTTATCCTACCTGGCCTACTGGCGCGGCCGAACAACGAAAGCGCCCTGCGCCGTTACATCATATACTTGAAAGCCAGCCTGATGCAGGAGGGAATCTTGCCGTAGCACGTACCAGCTTTTGCAGGAAGAATCGAAAACTACCTGCGACTCTGTGCCAAACACCTCCGCTAGCTCCTCAGCTCGTACACGGGCATTGCGGCGCAGCACCAGCACATCAACCGGCGCTGGCTGGCGGGCACCACTCAACGGGCCACTGACAAAAGCCAGCCGAATGCCCCGCCAGGAAGCTAGCGTCAAGCCTGGTTCTACTACACGGGCGGGCACAGGAGCCCCCTGCCAACCATGATGGTAGCTCACCCGCTGGGCGTCTCGCTGTATGCTGCCGGGTACAATGCGGTAGGTGCGCTCGGTTTCGGTGAGTGGCAACGAATCGAGCGGGACGATGTCCGCGGCAACACCTTGCCAGAAGCCGAGGACGGAACGACGCGGAATGCTGTAAATCAGTAGCCGCTCATCGGGTGCCAACTGTTGCGCTGCCCATACCTGGCTGCCGGCGAACAGGCCTAGGAGCCCACACGCCAGGCCAAGCCACGACAGGCGCTTGAGGGCGAAGAACGCCAGCAGGGCCAGCACTACCGCAAAAATCAGCCAGGCCTGCGGGGCCGTTACGTGGATACCGGAAATGAGGGCACCCGGCATCTGGCGGCCAATCCAGAAAATGTACTCATTGAAGAGCCAGATCATCTGCTCGAACACGTAGGCCACTCCGCGCGGCAGCCAGTCAAGCGCGGCAGCCAGGCTACTGGAGAACAAACCGACTGTGGCTACCAGTCCTTTTAGTAGCAAGAGCAACAGGCCTACGTACACGGCGCCGCTGGAAATGGGCACCGCCACCAGGTTGGAAAACAGGAAGCCCAGCGGGAACTGATGGAAGTAATACAGGCCTAGCGGAAAGGTGGCCACCTGCGCCGCCAACGACAGCGCCGTGGCCTGCCAGATCTTATTCAGCAGCCAGCCCGTGTACTTCCAGAATTTCTGCACTGCTGGTGGTTGCCAGGGACGCTGCTTATCCAGGAAATACTCTTGTGGCTCAAACCAGCCGACTATCCGCGGCTGCAAATACACGATACTGAGCACTGCCAGAAACGAGAGCTGGAAGCCCACATCACAGAGCAGATATGGGTCGTAGCAGAGCAGTAGGAAGGCAGCAGCGGCCAGGGTATTAAACATGTTCGCGCGGCGCCCTACCGACTGGCCTGCTATGACGAACGTGAACATGACGGCCGCTCGCAGCACGGACGCAGAAAGGCCCGTTAGGAAAGCATAACTCCAGATAACGGTCAGCCCCAGCAGCGCCGACACCAGCCGAAACCACGGCCCACGCCGGCCCGGCACCAGACTCAGCAGGCCCGTAATGGCCGCAAATAACAGGCCCACCTGCAACCCCGAAACTGCCATGATGTGGGTGGTACCCGTGTTGGCGTAGGCCTGTTTGGTGGCCTGATCTACCTCATCCTTGATGCCCAGCACCAAGGCCGAAGCCAGCGCATATTCGCGTTTCTCGTGCACGTATTCCCGAAATACACTATCCAGCACCCGTGCCGCCCGCATGGCTACGGCACGCAGCCGGCTGGGCGGCGCCACGGCCAACTGCCGGTACTGATCGGGGTGAATGAAGTGCTGATGATATACCTGGTGATACTGCAGGTAGCGGCGGTAGTCGAATTCACCGGGGTTGAGAGGTGGTTTGCTGGGCGACGGAGCGCCGCGCACCAGCCACACGTCGCCGTACTGCGGAGCGGCCACGCTGGAGTCGCGCGGAATGGATACCCGGATGCCGCCTACGGCTGGCCGCCACTTTCCCTCCACCCGCACCGCCGACACACGCACGGTAGTAGCATAGGTGGCAGGCCGCACCACCGTGTAGTCATCTACTACTCCTCTATAAAACTCGATCTGGCTTCCGAAACGATACAAATGAATGGAAGAACGGCTTTCGGTAGCCTGCTGCGTAAAAGCAGCGCCAGCCACATACAGCGTCAGGATGGCCAGGAGGCCTACCGCATTGGTAGGGCCTGACGTGGGTTGGCGCGACGCCCATAGCTGTACGGTTATATATAGCAGTACCAGCCCCGTCAGTGCCCATAGCAGCGGCGGCAGCAGCTCTCCGAAATACAGATACGTCAGGATGCCCGCCATCAAAGGCAGTACCAGCCGCACAAAGGCATACGGAGCCCACTTTATCATATAGATCAGCTACTAATTAATCTGTTGATAGCAGTCAATAAGGGTTCAGGCAGGCCTGAATAGATAAGAGCAAAATGCACAAAAGATTTGAACCGCCACACAAAAGCCCGACGCCTCCGCTACCATAGCGAAACGCCGGGCTTTTGTAACTGCAGCACTGGCCTAGGCTAGCTGAACAGTAGTGTAAAACAGGCTTCGGTGCTCTTTTAGCCCGTCATGCTTCATCTAGCGTCCGCTTGTCGAAGAATGACGGGCTATGTTGGTTGTTCATAACAGTCCTAAGCCACTGAAGGCCATTAGGCGGGGCGTTTCCACTGCATTTTGTAATGCTCGATACCGGCCTCCGTAAACTGCTCCCCTACTTTTTCAAACCCGTGGCGCTCATAGAAGCGCACAGCCGGCAGCTGCGCATTCAGATACACAGTGGCTTCCGGGTGCGCTGCTTGCACATCGTGCAGCACGCTGGCGAGCAGCGCCGCGCCTACTTGCTGGTTGCGGAACTGGCCTAGCACGGCAAAGCGCTCCAGCTTCACGCCGTTTTCGGTGGGGCGCCAGCGGGCGGCTCCGCAGGGCGTGCCGTCGTCGGTGCGGGCCAGGTAGTGCGTGGCATCAGTGCGGTCGTGGGCGTCGTTTTCCAGCTCAGCGGGCACATTCTGCCCCTGCACAAACACCGTGTTGCGAATGGCAAGAGCCGCGTCGAGGTCCTCGGGAGTAGTGATGCGCTGGACGTTCATAGAAATTATTGAATCAGAGTTGCGTCACGAAAGTAAAGCGGAAAAGAAAAAAGCTGCTCCCTAAGGGAGCAGCTTTTTAGTGCTAGTGGCCTAGACCGGCCTAGAGTTGTTGTTCGTGGTTCACGGGCAGCTCCTGCGTGCCATCGTCCTCGCGGCGGGCATCAGGATGCTTGCCGGGGTCGGAGCCCGCGTTGCCGGGGTTGTTGGGCCGGCGGTAGGGCTGGTATTCCCGAATCGGGCGGTTGGCCTGGTTGGCTTGCTCGTGCTGCATTTCCACGTCGAACTTGTCGTAGGCCTGCACAATCTGCTTCACTAGGCGGTGGCGCACCACGTCATCAGCATTCATTTCCACGAAGGCAATGCCGTTTACATCCCGCAGAATATCCAGCGCCTGAATCAGACCGGACTTCTGCTTCGTGGGCAGGTCAATCTGGCTCCGGTCGCCGTTCACCATCACCTTGGCCGAGGGGCCCATACGCGTCAGGAACATCTTGAGCTGCGAAGGGGTGGTGTTCTGGGCTTCATCAAGGAGCACAAAGGCATTGTTGAGCGTGCGGCCGCGCATGTAGGCCAGAGGCGCAATTTCAATGGTCTTGTTCTCGAGGTAGAACTTGAATTTCTCGGGCGGTAGCATGTCTTCCAGCGCATCGTAAATCGGGCGCAGGTAGGGGTCTACCTTCTCCTTCATGTCGCCGGGCAGGAAGCCTAAGCTTTCACCGGCTTCCACCACGGGGCGGGAGATGATGATTTTCTTGACCTCTTTATTCTTAAGAGCCCGAACAGCCAGCGCCACCGAAATATAGGTTTTGCCCGTACCGGCTGGCCCGAGCGCAAACACCAAGTCGTTCTTGAGCACGGCATCTACCAGGCGTTGCTGGTTGGCGGTTTTGGCCTTGATTATGCCTCCTTTAGCGCCGAACAGAATTACATCGGGTGAGGCCGCCAGCAACCGGTCCTGCTGATCTTCGTCGGCTGAGCTCAGGTATTGGGATACCGTTTTGTCGGTAATCTGGCCGTATTGGTGGTAGTGCTCCAGCAGCGCCGAAAGAATATCGTTGATGCGGCTGATGACTACAGGCTGACCCTGAATCTTGATTTCATTGCCCCTGGAGATGATTTTACTGCCGGGGAACGCAGCCGCCAGCTGGCGGATGTTTTGGTTATCGGGCCCCAGAAACTCAACCAGGGACACATTTTCGAGCGTTATGACTTTCTCGACCAATCTGCGGGATTTTTAGGACGGATGATGAAATAAACTGCCGGGAATATCGTGGGGAACGGCGCTCTGCCCGGCAACACTAGCAGAGAACAACAAAAGTCTCGCCGACTTTCATGCGCCTGTTTCGCGGCAAAACGCCTACTTTTGCCGCCCTCACACGGCCTCTGGCAATAGTACGAAGAACTCAGAATTTTAGGCAATGGGGTTGATTACGTTTCTCTCGGACTTTGGCTACCGCGACCATTATGTGGCCGCCGTAAAAGCCCGGATTTTGCAGTTGAACCCCGCCGTGCCCGTGCTCGACATTTCGCACGCCATCGAACCCTTTAACATCGCGCACGCCGTTCACGTTCTATCGGCGGTATTTCGCGACTTCCCGGCAGGCACCGTGCACCTCATTGGGGTAAACGATTTGGGAGCTCCCCGCGCCGCCTGGCTCGCCGCTGAGTTTGCTGGCCACTATTTCGTCTCGGCTGATAACGGCATTCTGCCCTTGCTCTGCGACGGCAAGCCGGAGCATCTGGTCACGATTGGCGCCAGTCAAATGGCCACCTCCTCTCCTACCCGCGATTTATTGGCACCGGCCGCCGTGCACTTGGCTCAGGGCGGCACTTTGCTGGATCTTGGCCCTGTGGCTACCGATGCGTATCAGTTGCTCAACCGCCAACTGCGCCTGCAGGATAACCGCATCACCGGCCACGTCGTCCACGTCGATCATTACGGCAACCTCATCACCAATATTACCCGCACGGCCGTGGAAGTGCTGGGCCGCAACCGCCCCAGCACTATCCATTTTGCCCGCGAAACCGTGCGCGATATTGCCCCTCATTTTCAGGCAGCTCCTCCCGGCGAAGCGGTGTGCATCTTCAATAGCCAGGACCAATTGTGCATTGGTATCAACCAGGGAAATGCTTCGGAGCTACTAGGCCTCTACTTCGATTCGCAGGTTGATGTGCGCTTCCCTGCGGAAAGCTGAGTGGCCCAGAAACCTGCCCTACTGCGCTAAAACGAGGTTCATTTATTATTTATATATTATGTTAAGTAACAACTGCCACGATGGCAGCTTGTACTTTTGTATTTCTTCTCCGGAAATTTAGCTGCTTTTCTCTTATGCTGATCCGCATCGTTCGCATGACTTTCGCGCCGGAAAATGTGCCGGCTTTCTTGGAGATATTTCGCCAATCGGAACACCACATCCGGCAGATGCCGGGCTGCCGTTTTCTGGAACTGTGGCAGGATGCGAACCAGCCTAACCTCTATTGCACCCACAGCCACTGGGACTCTGCCGATGCGCTGAATGCCTACCGCCGCTCTGAGCTGTTTGGCCAAGTGTGGCCCGCCACCAAGAAACTGTTTTCCGCGCCAGTCGTTGCATTTTCTGTACACCGCGTAGAAGCCGCTACGTTGCCCGCCGACCTGGCCTAGGCCACTACCACTGTCATTCCGAGCGTAGCGAGGAATTTGGGTTTACTTTCTAAGAATTACTCCAGATTCCTCGCTACGCTGGGATTGACAGCTTATGCACCTTGACGTCTTCCCTTGTGGCAAACAAACCGTCGGTGCCTGGCTCATATACCGCACCCTGACCTAGCCGAAAGTCGTAGGCCACTCTAGCGTTTCGTTTCCCTCCTCTTCACTTGCCATGACTCCCGATTACTTCGAATTTTACGAGCTGCACGAATCCTTTCGCCCCGATGAGGCCGCTATTAAGCGCAAATACTACGCGCTCAGCCGTGAGTACCACCCCGATTTTCACGCTACGGCCAGCTCGGAGCGCCAGCAGGAAATTCTGCAGCTGGCCACACTCAACACCAACGCCTACCGGACCCTCTCTGACTCTGATCAGCGCATGGCCTACATCCTGCGCCGGCACGACCTGCTGGAAGAAGGCAAACAGGAAATGCCCGCCGATTTTTTGATGGAGGTGATGGATTTGAACGAGCAGCTGATGGAGCTGGAGTTTGAGCCAGATCCCGAAACGGTGCAGCGCGTAGAAATTGAAGTGCAGGATCTTTCTGATACACTCGATGCCGGA
The DNA here is from genome assembly GCF_900187375.1 of Hymenobacter gelipurpurascens. NCBI lineage: Bacteria > Pseudomonadati > Bacteroidota > Cytophagia > Cytophagales > Hymenobacteraceae > Hymenobacter > Hymenobacter gelipurpurascens. The sequence continues at coordinate 2,074,723 of NZ_FYEW01000001.1, forward strand.
ATAGAGCCCGTTGTGGCTGGCTATGAAGGACTACCGGTGGATACGCGCCCACAGGCGCTGCAACAAATCAGGACTTATTATCTCAAAAAGCGCTATTTGTTGCGGATTAAGGAAAGTCTCACTAAGTTTGCCACCCGTTCCTGAGTTGTGGGAACGAGATGCCCAGATGGCGGAATCGGTAGACGCGTCGGTCTCAAACACCGATATCGAAAGATGTGCCGGTTCGACCCCGGCTCTGGGTACCAAAAGGCCCTGCTGACTAGTCAGCAGGGCCTTTTTCGTTTTTAGCTTTGCATCTACCTCAGGACAACAAGCCCGCCTGGTGGGCGGCACTGATCAGGGAAGGCGCATTTTTGAGAGTAGCTACCACAAACCCCTTCGCTGACTGTTTCAGGTCGTCTTTGCCTACTTCATGGGCCGATTCGCGGGCGATGGCACCCATCGTTTCGAAAGCGTGCGTGAGGGCTTTGCGCTTGGGCCGTTCCGTCTTTAGCTGTTTCAGAACAATAGCCATTTGGGCCTGGATCTTCTCCCTTTGGGCTTCAAATACCGGTTCAGTTGCGATATGCGGCTTTATTGCCTCTACCAAATGCACCAGGGGAAACAACTTGCCTGCTGTTGAAATCAAGGCCGCATCGAATGCAGGCTGCGCATACGTAGCGTTTAGCCCCTTGATTTTCCTTCGAGCTCTTGCCCGAAACCCGTGTCTTGTGCGGCTACTGGGGTTAATAACTCCGTCCTGTTGAGTAGGCTCTTGGCTCATGTTGCGCAGAATAAGGCGCATCTAAAATAGGAAGTGAAAAGCCACATAACCTAAACGAGCCATTAGAGAACATTGCCAGAACCGGCCAAATTACTGCCTCCTTATTGATACTAGCTACTGAGCGGGTGGGCCTCCCGGCACAGGCAACTGGGGGAAGCGGGCTTGCACCAGCTCCTCGAAGCTTTTGGAACGATCGTGCAAGAAAATATCGTGGTGAAAGTGGTCGAGTTTCAGAAGCAAATAGAGAAGCTGCCGGCGCTCAGCGGGCTCCAGATTACCCGCTATCATGTAGGCCACCTGGCTCATCCGGCCGAAGAGCTGAAACAGCACCTGACGGCCAGTGTCGGTGATGGTCAGGAGCTTGCTACGGCGGTCCGTTTCGTGGGCTTGCTCGGCAATCAGGCCTTGTTTGAGCAAACGCTTAATTACTTCAGTACCAGTGGGCTTTTCGTGGATGTTGCGCCCAATAACCTCGGTTTTGCTTAAGGGCTGATGGCCGTATACTGTAGCCAGATAGGTAAAATCATCGGAGGTGAGCAGCGGAGAGCCTTCCAGCGCCAGCCTTAGATAGGTACGCGCGTAGCGGTACATAAATGTAATCAGCTTGCCGATGATGGATTCATCAAACTCGCCGGGCTTAGCTTCTACGCGCGTAACTGTCGCCGCATCGGGCGGGGCGGTAGTACGCGCATGCAGCCACGCCGCAAAAGTGGCCATATCGGCGGCCTGCGCTGTAGGGTGCTGAGTTTCGAAAATTTCCGCCATATCTACGAGTTGGCGAAAGAAGGCATAGTCCATTACACGAAGATAGACGAGGAGTTGAGCAGTATCATTATAACATTAAAACATACTACATGATAGTATGTTTGTGTGATTAAATACCAAACCCGTCTCTAAAATACCTGCCTGATGCGCTTTCTCTACTTAGTGGCTTTACTGCTCAGCAGCCTTACTGGCCTAGGCCAGTCGGTGGGCATCCTCACCGGCATTGTGCGCGACCGGAAAACGCAGGAGACCATTCCGGGAGCGACAGTCACGCTGGAAGGAACTAGCCTGGGGGCCTCCAGCGACGCAGAAGGACGGTACCGGCTCAGCGAAATCCCGACGGGCAGCTACAACGTGCGCGCCACTATGGTAGGCTACGAGCCGCTGCTGCGGGCCAATGTGGTTATTACGTCCGGCAACGCGTCCATCATCAACCTGGAGCTTTCCAGCGGCAGCCAGCAGTTGGGCGAGGTGCAGGTGGTAGGCAACCGTGCCATTCGGGTGGCTACGGCCGAAACGCCGCTCTCGGTGCAGCGCATCAACACGGAGGAAATCAAGAGCAACCCCGGCGGCAACTTCGATATCTCGAAGGTAATCCAGACGCTGCCGGGCGTGGGCGGGGGCGGCACGGGTGGCACCTCGGGCTTCCGCAACGATATTATCATCCGGGGTGGCGCGCCCAATGAAAACGTGTATTACCTCGACGGCATCGAGGTACCCGTCATCAACCACTTCCAGACTCAGGGCTCCGGCGGCGGGCCTACGGGCATTCTGAACGTGTCGTTTATTGAGGATGTAACGCTCAGTTCCTCAGCGTTTGAAGCGCGTTATGATAACGCGCTGTCGTCGGTGCTGCAGTTCCGCCAGCGCGACGGCAACCCCGACCGCGTGCAGGGCAACGTGCGCCTGAGCGGCACCGAGGTGGCGGGCACGCTGGAAGGGCCGCTGGCTAAGAACACGACCTTCCTAGCCTCGGCCCGGCGCTCCTATCTGCAACTGCTGTTTAAAGCCATCGACCTGCCCATTCGGCCCAACTATTGGGATTTTCAGTATAAAATCACCACCAAACTCTCCCCCAAGACCACGCTTACCTCGATAGGCCTAGGGGCTATCGACCACTTCGAGCTGGCTGTGCCCCGCGAATCCAGTCCTGATAAAGAGTATATCCTCCGCTCCACCCCTACCATCGATCAGTGGAACTACACCATAGGCCTAGCGCTGCGCCAGCTGCTACCCAACGGCTTCCTGAACGTGGCCCTGAGCCGCACCCAGCTCGACAACAAGCTCGACCAGTTTGAGGACCGCTCCACCACCGAGGAGGCCGACCGGGTGTTGCTCACGCGCTCCGGCGAAACAGAAAACAAGCTTCGGCTTGATGTAAACAAGTCGGTAGGCCGGTGGCAGTATGCGTATGGCGCCGTAGGCCAGTATGTGCAGTACGACAGCCGTTTTTTCAGTCGGGTGCGGAGTGAGGTGCGCGATGCGCAAGGTGGCCTGGTGTCGCCGCAGGTGAACGTACGCTTCCAGACGGCTATTGACTTTGCTCGCTTTGGCGCGTTTGGCCAGCTCACGCGCACGCTGCTTCCTGATGACCGGTTGACCATTTCAGCTGGCCTACGGGCCGATGGCAACTCCTTCACGGAAGGCGGCGCCAACTTGTTGCGCACATTGTCGCCGCGGGTTTCGGCTTCGTATGGGCTGGCTCCGCGCTGGAATCTGAACGCCTCAGTAGGCCGCTACTACAAGATTCCGCCCTCCACTATTCTGGGTTTCCGGGATGAGGCCGGCCGGGCTGTCAACCAGGGCACCCGTTACATTCGCTCCGACCATTACGTGGCGGGCCTGGAGTTTCTGCCGGCGGCGGCTACGCGCTTCACGCTGGAAGGCTTTTATAAGAAGTACAACCACTACCCCGTTTCGGTGCGCGATGGTATTTCCCTGGCAAACCTGGGCGGCGACTTTGCCGCGCTCGGCAACGAAGCGGTGCAAAGCACTGGCCTAGGCCGGGCCTACGGCGCCGAGCTGTTCTTCCAGCAAAAGCTGACGCGCAAAATCTTTGCGGTGGCGTCGTTCACGGCATTTCGGTCGGAGTTTTCGGGGGTTGATGGCCGGTTTAAGCCTTCCGCCTGGGATTCGCGGTTCCTGGCTTCGGCCCTGCTGGGGCGCAAGTTTGAGAAGGGCTGGGAAATGGGCTTCAAATACCGCTTTGCGGGTGGCTCGCCCTACACGCCGTTTGACCTGGAGGCCTCGCGGGCCAGCTACTTGGCCGTGGGCAGAGGCGTGCTCGACTACTCCCGCCTGAACACGGTGCGCCTGGGCAACTTCCAGCAGTTTGATTTCCGCCTGGATAAGAAGTTCAACTGGCGCCGGACCAGCATCGATCTGTTTCTGGATGTGCAGAACGCATTCCTGCTGAAAAACCCCAGCCTCCCCAGCTACACCTTCCAGCGCACCGACGATAACAGCGGCTTCCAGACTTCCGACGGCCAGCCCATCCGTCCCGACGGCTCTAACGCCTTCCCCATCCTGCTCCAGGACGATGACCCTAGCGTAACGCCTACTATTGGCTTTATTCTGGAGTTTTAGCGTTGCCAGCAAGCGCATTTATCCAGTCTGAAATGGCTGGAAGAAATAGGCACAGAAAACAGTACATTTAACAGCAATTGATCTTCTATCCTTACCCAATTCCCTTATGAGAAAGCGTTTAGTAGGCCTGTTATTGTCTATTCCAGGCTTGGCTTTGGCCCAGGCATCTTCTCCTTTTGTTATTACAGGCAAGATCGGGCAGCTAAATGCGCCTGCTAAAGTCTACTTAGTGCGTGGTGCCACTTTGCTAGACTCCGCAACGCTGCACAATGGAGTATTCGAGTTGAAAGGAACCACTGATATACCGAAGAGCGCTGAGGTAGTGTTGCAGCGCAATGGCAAGCTCAAGAACGCCCCCTCTCATTCTACGGACCGCACCAGGGTATTTCTAGAGCCGGGTCCGGTTGGGATTACTAGCCGAGACTCACTGGTGAATGCCACCATCACGGGCGGCGTGGCGTCCCAGGATTATCAACGGCTGCAAACTTCGTACAAGCCCTTCCTCCTTAAAGTAAAAGCCATGGGGGCCGAATTCGGGAAGGCATCGGAGCAGCAACGACAGAGCCCGGAGTTTCAGGAGAAGATGCAGGCACAGGGAACGGCGCTGTTTCAGGAGGCTGAAAAAATTCAACTGGCCTACATCAAGGCCAATCCAACTTCCTGGGTTAGTCTGGATGCGCTTCTGCAATTTAACCCGCCACAGTATGCGCAGGTAGCGCCCCTGTATGCGGCGCTCAGTCCTTACCTGAAGAACAGCACGCCCGGACGCCAGTACGGCGAAATGCTTGAGGCACTCAAAGCAGTATCGGTTGGGGCACAGGCTCCCCCGTTCACACTCCAAACGCCTGAGGGCAAGCCGGTGTCGCTGGCAGATTACCGCGGCAAATATGTGCTGGTCGATTTCTGGGCGTCCTGGTGTGGTCCTTGTCGGGCAGAAAACCCGGCTGTAATCAAGCTGTATAACCAGTATAAAGGCCAACACTTCGACATTCTGGGCGTATCGCTTGATGAGGAAAAGAACCGCGCAAAATGGGTAAAAGCCATTGCCGACGACCACCTGCCCTGGACTCAGGTGTCGGATTTGCGAGGCATGCAGAACGAGGTGGCCCAGCTGTATCAGGTGCGGGCTATTCCGCAGAATTTTCTCCTCGACCCAAGTGGTAAAATAGTAGCCACTAATTTGAAAGGCGAGGACCTGAAAGCGGCTTTGGCTCGCTATATAAAATAGCCAGCAGGCCTCCTTTTTCACTGTTCAGCCAAGTGCCAGTAGGAGTGGCCTACGTTCCTACTGGCTTGCGGTGGGGCCACATTTTGCGAGAAATCTGAACCTCTTTGCCAGCGCCAACTAGCTAGAGCTGAATTTTATTGCTACCATCAGAGGCAGAGTACGCGTATTTTTACCTAGTTTTTGTGTCGCGGCAGCCGGAGGGCTGGTTGCGGCCTCACTACGCGCTCTGGTCATCTATCACTCCCTGATGAAGCACCTTTACCTTATTCTTCGGACGCTGGCGCTGCCTTTGGCTCTGGTTGCTATATTTTCTCAGGTTGTTGTGGCACAAACGCCGGAGCGCCACACCAGCCTCGGCCTGAACTACAGTGCCCTGCAGTATCAAGGCAACTTCGGCTCTGACTACTGGAAGTTCAGCAACAGCCAGTATGCACCGGGCGTGGCCATCAACCAATACCTGACCAAAGGGCTGGACCTGAACTCTCAGCTGTTTTACACGGAGCTGAAAGGCCAGCAAAGCCTTACGCACCCATTCACTACTACGCTCATCAATGCCAACCTGGGGTTGAAGTTCAAGCTCAACAACGGCTGGGCGCTGAAGGAGAATGCCCGGATTCAGCCATACCTGCTGGCCGCCTCGGGCTGGACGTATGCCAGCCAGGATGGCTTGCCCGATAGCCTCGGGGTACCAGAAAACAGAAGCTATGTAGATGTGATGGCGGGCGCCGGCATCAACTTCCGGTTGGGAAGTGCCGTTGGCTTTTTTGTGCAAAGCGCCCAGCACATGCCTCTGCGGGCGAATCTCGACGGCAACCCGGAAGTCAGCACGCCGCGGTGGTCCGATAGGTTTCTGCAGCATACGGTGGGCCTTACCTTCAGCCTAGGCCAGGCGCCTGACTCTGATGAAGACGGCGTACCTGATGCCAAGGACAAATGCCCGAATACCTCGCCTGATATAGAGGTAGATGAGCGGGGCTGCGCACTTGATGACGACCTGGACGGGGTTCCCAACCATCAGGACCAGTGCCCGGACCAGCCCGGCACTGCCGAGACCCATGGCTGCCCCGATGCCGATAACGACGGCGTGGACGACACCGATGACACCTGCCCCGATACCCCGGCCGGCGTTGCGGTGGATGCAACCGGCTGCCCAACCACAACCACTACGGATACAACGGCCACGGCTACCCCTCCTACTGAGACTACCGACAACGATGGTGACGGCGTGCCTAACGCGGAGGACCGGTGCCCTGACCATGCTGGCCCAGCAACTAACCAAGGCTGCCCAGAAATAACGGCTGAAACCCGCCAGCGCCTGCAAGAAGCCACCAAGCGCATTGGGTTCGAGCTGAATAAAGCAACGCTGCTGCCTTCCTCCTACGCCACACTGGATGAACTAGCGCAGCTGCTAGGCCAGTACCCCGACTACTCCTTGAGCATTGCCGGGCACACCGATAGCCGCGGCCCAGCGGCCTTCAACCTGCGCCTCTCCCGCGAGCGGGCCGCCGCCGCCCGGCAGTACCTCCTCTCGAAAGAAGTAGCCGATACCCGTGTAGAGATGCGCGGCTATGGGGCTGCCCATCCGCTTGCCACCAATACCACGGAGGCGGGCCGCACCCAGAACCGCCGCGTGGAGTTTGACCTATTCCTGACCGGCGACTCGAATGCTGCCCAGGTGAAATACGGCGTCGAACCCAAACTAGCGTCTGCCATTCCTGCTAAGCCTAAAAAAGCAGCTCCAGCCAAAAAAAGCATCAACAAAGCCCGAAAAGCAACTCTCCGAAAAGCTCCTGTCTCAAAAGCGCCCGCCAGGAAAACGTCCGTTAAAAAAGCCACTCCCAAAGCACCAGCCCCGAAAGCGCCCGTCAGGAAGGCACCGGCCAAGTCGAAACCTAGCCCTCAGCGCCCGGTGCCAGCACCAGCCAAACGCCCTGGAGCCTAAGCTACTGGCCCGTAGGCCTATTCGTAATACTGATACTGGTAGCGGTAGAATATAGGCTTTTCGCTACGAGCATCGGAGGTTTCCCCGAGCAGCAGCCCGTTGGGCGCATACGAATACACGGTGAAGGCTGTGGCAGAAGGCGTGTAAATGGAGGACGTGATTTGCTGCCGTCCAATCAACTGGTTGAGCGAATTATAGGTGTACTCTAGTTGGGTAGTGGTGCCTTGCCCCTGCTTGTTGAGCCGCGGCGTCATTTCCTGGCCTACGATGCGTTGCTGCGCATCGTAGCGCCACCGGAACTGCGGATAGACGGCTTTGCCCTGTCGCAGCACCTGTAGGGCTTGCGCCGGAGTGAGTTGTGGAGCGGCCTGCTTGGGAGCCACTTTTACTTTCTGAAGCTTGGCGGCCATTTCCATATCGAGTCGGCCAATTTCTATCGGCTGCCCCTGCCGGCTCACGCTGTAGTTAAACGCCGTAGAAACCAATTGGCCAATAGCAGAATAATTGTAGGCCAGAATGAGAACTGTATCGGGGTGAGGCGAGTAGCGCCGGCTCAAACGGCGGCTTTCGAAGTTGAGCAGGCTCCCGTTGGCTAGCAGAGTATGCGTTCGGGTTTCGGTCAGGAGGGTATCGCCGCGCTGCTGCAGTTGCACCTCGCTGAGTGGAATGCTTTTGCCGTTGGGCTTTAAAGCCTGCTGCAGCCCCTTCTGCAGCGCTGGGTTGTAGCTGTATATGAGGGTAAACGGCTGGTAGCTGGTGGGGTGAGTCACAAGGGAAGTACACCTTCCTTTCTCATCATAGCTCCACTCCCGATGCAGTTGGGGGTTCAGGAGCTGATCTATTCGGGTGTAACGGCCAGATGGATCTACTAGCTGCAGGCTTACCGTGTCCCGGACGGCACCTTCATCGTCCAGACGCACCTTCACCACCGACCGGACGCGGTTGCGCACCAGCAAATTGCGGGCAATAGAATCAGGCTCTACTCTTATTGGCCCGCTCAGATCAACCTCCACCTTATCAACACTTTGGGCGCAGCCTTTCTGCGCCATAAACAAGCTTGTTGCTACCAGAACACTGGTAAATACACCTAAAGCACGCATAAGAATATCGGGTTAATACAGCCCAATATACCAGAGAAAACGCCGAATAAAAGCGCAGGCTAAAGGCAGCAATAGTGGCTTCTAGGCCATCTTGTTTCAGAACGGAGTGGCCTAGCACGCTGCCCGTTTTGTTTTAGGCACAGCGCCGGTCGGCAGGACTTTCTACTCAAAGGCATTACTAGTCAGCAGCTTACTATAGGTCTGCAGCATACGTTTGGCGGCTCCGCAAATAGTTGCCAGATTGCTACGTATGCCTGAACTAAACATCGACGATTTGCGGATAGAAGTGGTCCGCAAAAACATCCGGACGCTCCGCCTGACGGTATACGCCCAGGGAGGCCGCGTGCGAGTAGCGGCTCCGTTGCGCACCTCCGATGATGCCATTCGGGAGATGGTAGCAGCCCGCCGCGCCTGGATTGAGAAACACCAAACGAAATTTGAGGCCCGCACAAAACCTGCCACTCTGGAATATATATCAGGCGAAACGCACTGGTACCAAGGGCAGGCCTACACTCTGGATGTAACGGTAGCCCCCGGCCGTCCCCGCGTGGAACTGCACGCAGAAGAGCAGCAGCTCCAGCTATTTGTACGCGAAATCAGCACCCAGGAGCAGCGCGCCAAGATTTTGGCGGCGTGGTACCGGGCACGATTGGCAGAACAGCTACCGGGCCTAGTGGCCTACTGGGAGCCGATAATAGGCGTGCGCCTAGATGCCTGGGCCATTAAGCAGATGAAGACCCGCTGGGGCACCTGCAACATTCAGGCGCGACGCATTTGGCTGAACCTGGAGCTAATCAAGAGGCCTAGCCACTGCCTGGAGTACGTGGTAGTGCACGAACTAGTGCACCTGCTGGAACGCTACCACAACGCTCGTTTCTGGGGTTTCATGGACCGCTTCCTCCCCATCTGGCCTGCCGCCCGCCAGGAGCTCAACCAGATTTCGCTAGGCCACTATTCCGCCCCCGATGCCTGCTAAGCAGGCAGCATACTCCCTTCTAGGCTACTCCTTTACAGTGCCAGGATAGCCGTAACGGCAGTAGAGCCTCCCTGGTCGTCGTCCGTGACGAGTAGCAGCTCGTAGCTACGCGCGCTTAGCTGTCGGCGGACGGCTATGCTTTCCACTTTACCCCGGTAGGCCTGTCCGGTGGGTAGCTCCAGGCGGGCCAGCGCCACGGGCACCGCCCGGTCTGAGGTTTTGCTCAGGTCAATAATACCCACCAACGAGCCCAGCACGGCCCCATCGAGAACAGCGTCCTGGGTGTCTTCCACTGAAGCCGTGATAAACAGCTGATCAGCAAACCAGGTCGCCCCCGAAAAACCCGCCGGCTTGCCCTCGATAGTGGGCAGTTGGTAGAACTGGGTGCGGATGGCAGGCACTTGTGGGGTCTGGTGTTGCAGATACTGCAGCGTTTGGTGCAGCGGCAACCGAAACGCCAGGTTTCCGGCTGCCGTACCCACGGTTCGCTGAAATACTATTAGCTCGGTAGGGGTGGCAGCTACGGCCTCCAGATTTAGGGTAATACCGGCCGGTAAGTGCTGACGCAGCGCCGCATACAGTCCGCTCAGTGCCACCGGATATACCGTAGCAGCCGAGCCCGGCCCGTTAGGCAGCGTCACCCAAAAGCCTTGCTCGCGTGCCGTTGTGGCACCGGAGCCCAGCAGCAACAGGCCCGCTTCTCCGGTTGCGGTAGTAAGTGCTGTGAGACACTCCAGGTCTAGCTTCAGATGCTTAGGAATGCGGCCAGTACTGAAATGGGCGGTTTCAAACAGCGTGGTTCGCTCACCGGCGGCCAAAGAGGCGGCATTCAGCTGGTACAGATACGGAGAGTCGTCGCCGACGATGTAGGCCACTTCGCCCACCACTTCTATACCGGAAGCAGAGGGCAAATTGGGCAAATTGGCTTCGTGCTGAATAATGGCGCGCATGGCAGATTGGCTCATAGGTACTCGAAAACAGCGTTTGCAGCAGGCGTAGGCCCACAGATGGCCAGCACCGCGGGCTCTGCCTCGTTACGCACTACCAGGCTGGCACGTTTTCAGGGGCATAGGATTTGCCAGGTGGCCTACACCCTGCCTCTCACCTGAAATCAGCAGGCCCCTGCCCTTCCTTGCACCCATGGCGCAACAAAATGGCAGAGGCCTTGCATGTTCTCCAGAAGCAGAAAATGTTCTTCTTCTTACTTAGTGATGGTAAATTCTACCCGGCGGTTCAGCTTGCGGGTTTCCTCTTTCTCATTGCTCGCGCGAGGCTTACTTCCACCGTACCCCACTGTAGTAATGCGGTTTTCACTGACGCCGCGCGTGACGAGGTAGCGCTTCACTTCGGTCACCCGGCTTTCAGAAAGGTCTTGGTTCAGCTTTGCGTTACCCTGGTTATCGGTGTGGCCTTCCAGCCGGATGTTTACGGTGGGGTTGTCCTGGAGGGTGCGGGCCAGGCGGTTTAGCTCGGTGTAAGACGCGGGCAGCAAATTGAATTTCCCTTGGGCAAAAATAAGCGTGGGCAGCTCTAGGCTGGAGCCCACGGCGGCCGGCACCAGCAGTAGCTCCCGGCTCAGTGAGCCCGTTGTGAGGGTCACGGTATCAGTAGCGGTGAGGTAGCCGGCACGGTTGGCCAGCAGCCGGTAGCTGCCGGGTGGCAGGGTCAGCTGGAAGGCGCCACCGGTGCTTTCGGTGCGGGCTGTGGCATTGAACGCCATATCATTCCCCAACCGAATCACTTTCAGCTCCGTGCCTATGGCTAGCCGGGTTTTGGCATCGAGGGTGCGGCCGGTAAGCAGGATGCGGGGCGCTACGGTTGGGCTTACAGGTGCGGCCGCCACCACGGGCGCCGCCGTGGTATCTATCACCGGCAGCACACCCGTGGCAGTCCGGTACAAATCGGCGGGGTTGTTAGCCGTGGGCGAAGAAGCGTAGTAGGCCTGTTTACCATCTGCCGAAAGCGATAAATACGCATCGAAGCCGGGGCCATTCAGGGGGCCACCCACGTTGCGCGGCTCCGACCACCGAGTCCAGGAATCATCAAGCCGCTGACTCACGAAAATATCGGCACTGCCGAAGCCCGCGTGGCCGTAGGAGCTGAAATACAGCGTTTTGGTATCAGCTGAGAGCCACGGTGCGAAATCGTAGCCCGGCGAGTTCACCACGGCTCCCAGGTTCAGGGGCTCACTCCAGATGCCATCGGCCGAGGGGCGGCTTACGTACAGGTCGTTGCCGCCCTGAGAATCGCCGCGCTCCAGGGAGAGCAGCAGAATCTTTTCGTCGGGTGTCTGGAAGAAGGAAGTGGCGGGACCTGCTGAGTAATAGTTGGCAATATCCAGCGCAACGGGGCGGGCGTTTTTGCCTTGGGCTGAGCGCGAAACCCGACTTACGCCTTCATCACGGAAGCCTTCACGGTCATACTGGCCGCGTACCAGCAGGCTGGTGCCGTTTCCTACTATGGCCATCACGCCGTTGTGCTGGGTGGTGTTTAAGGCATCCAAGCGGGTAGCCGGGCCCCAACTGTCGCCGTTGGTGGAGGTGCTCACCCAGATGTCGCCCGACTCGGCTACTCCTTCCGTATTGCCGGCAAAACGGGTTCGCACGAAGTAGAGCATCTTGCCATCGGTCGCTACCACGGGTTGCAGTTCGTTGCCGCCGGGCGTATTCAGGCTGGTCAGGGGCTCGGGCTTGCCGAAGCCGGGTTGGCTGGGGTCTACGTTCAGGCGGAGCTTAAACAGCTTCCATTGCTGTGTGGCGCGGTTCTGCACGCGCTGGCCCACTATGGGCGTACCATTGAATTTATCGGCGGCAGCCAGGGCCAGGCACTTATCATTGCCACGGCTGATCAGCATAAAACTTCCCAGGGGGCCCGACGGAACCAGCTTCCACTGCTGATAGAAGCTGCCGGTCCAGGGGCGCTGCACAACGGGTGCGTTTTCGTCGGGCTTTTCCAGGGTCAGGCATTTGCCGCTGTGGCGCGCCTCTATGCGGTAGAAGTCGCTGCCGGGGGCGGCCCGCACAAACTTCCACTGCTGGCTATTGGAGTGCGTAAACTCCCACTGCACAGTGACAGCAGCCGACTCGGGCGAGGAGTTGGCCACATCCAGGGAGCGGCCACTGCTGCGCGGAATTACGCCGTACCAGGCGTACTCATCGGGTGTAAAGGCCGACTGAGCTTCGGCGGAAAAAGCAAAAAAACACGCTGCCAGCAATGGCAGCAGAACACGAGTGACGGTATTTGTCATGCACGCAGAACGGATGGACATAGGCGCAAGTTAGCCGAATTCCGCACCGCGCCCGGCAAACCACATAAAAGCGCCGCCTTCCCACTCACAGGAAAGGCGGCGCTCAGTATAGTATAACCTAACTATAAAAACCTGTAAATTAGTTAGCTAGCGTTGTTGATGTACTTAAAACGAACAAACCGTTCATTCTCATAGATAGCTGTGAAGTGGCCGCCGGCGGCCTTGGGCTCGGATGCTGCTTTGCGCTCGTGGCTGCGGCTGGAAGCCGTAGCAGTTGGCACAGATGGATAAGTACCAGGCATCATACCGGGCACGTGGCAAATGAAGGAGAGGATTTTGGAAGCCATAACGCGTTGCAGGTTAGTGGTTACAAGTGTTGACAAAGGCGTTGAGAATGTTGTTGAAGAACAGAAGTCAGAAACTTTACGCTCAATCAATATAACGATATTACCATTTGATTGAACGATGCTAAGGTATATATTTTCTTATTATAATGTAAATCCGTAGCACCCCGTATTTTCTTCTCCGTACTAGCACGGATGCAAGTGGCCTAGCGCTTCTTAAAGCCACATTCCCATTTTGAGCATTTTCGCAGCAGCTGTGCACACTGCCGTAATTGGTCATAAATGCCCTTTCCAGCACGTATAGAAACTTCTCAGATCCGACGGTCTCCCAATATGGATATCACATCCACAAAGTAAGCCCATGATCATCCCAGTATTTTTTTGTCTTTTTCCTTCCTTCGCTCCACGCTATCTACTGGCCGTATTTAAGGCCCACGGGCATTCAGTCTGCTTATAAAGGGGCAAGGCGCCCACCATATCATTATAAGAATATTGTATTGTATTTATAATTTCTCCACTCTGAAATTATAAATAACAGCCCCCCTATTCAGGGTGCGGTGGCCTACACGCTTCTGAAAGAAGCTAGGAAATGAGTCGATTGCGCATCGCGTACTGAATCAGCCCAACTACCGACTTAGAATTGGTTTTTGTAAGGATGTTTTTGCGGTGCGTTTCTACCGTTCGCTCGCTGATAAACAGGATTTCGGCGATGCGTGAGTTAGAATACTCGCGGGCAATAAGCTGCAGAATCTCCAGTTCCCGGTTAGTCAGCTCGGCGGCTCGTGCCTCGCGTATCTGTTCTCTGGAGGCAGGTATCTGCAGGTTCTGCAGTACCGTAGCAGCTACCTCTTTGCTGAAATAGGTACGACCCGCTGCCACTTCGCGTATGGCGCCGGAAAGCTCGTCTTTGGAGGTAGTTTTGAGCACATAGCCCGAGCAGCCTACTTCCAAGACCTCGGCTACTGACGCATGATCATGAAACATGCTCAGAATCAGGATCCGAATTTGCGGATAGAGCTGGCGGATAGTGTAGGCCAGTTCCACGCCCGTCATGCCGGGCATGTTTAGGTCCAGTACCGCCACCCTGATTTCCGGGTGTTGGGCCAGTACATCCAGGGCCTCTTCGCCACTGTAGGCCTGTGCCGTTACCGGCAAATCCTTTTCCGAATTTAACAGGGCTTTCAGCCCTTCCACCACCACCGGATGGTCATCTACCAGGAGCAGCGGAATTTGGTTTGACACAGGTAAGGATGTAGTCATGAGCGCAGAAAAAGCAAAACTCCTTAAAACTGTAGCATTACCTCAACGGTAGTGGGCCCGTTGCTGCCAGGGCTGGCACGGAGAAAGTTACACTTTTCCGAACTGTATTTGCTAAAGGAGGATCGTCGGGCCAAACCTACCCCCGGATTTCAGGTCCTTCTTACTCATCTCCGTTTGCCAGCGCGAGTCCAAAAGCAAGAAAGCCTCCATCAACAGATGGAGGCTTTCTTGCTTAGAATCAGTAGAGTGGCCTAGCGCTGCCCGTACTTCGTTTTGAACTTGTCGCGCAAGTAGGTCTGCTTGGTATCGAGGCGGAAAGCCCGGCCGTCGATGTAGGCCTGGGTCACGTCGTTGGTGCGCATATCCAGCAGGTCGCCGCGGCTTACCACTAGCGTGGCGCTTTTGCCGGCTTCCAGGGAGCCGTAGTCTTTATCCAGACCCAGAATTTGGGCCGGGCTCAGCGTGACAGCGGTAAGCGCCTGCTCTTTGGTAAGACCGTGGCCGGCAGCCGTGCCCGCTATAAAGGCCAGATTGCGCGAGCCGGAAGTTTCCTGGTCGCCCTCATAATCGAGGCAAAACCGCACCCCGGCCTGCTGCAGGAGGCTGGGCAATTTGTAGGGCAGGTCGTAGTCGTCGCCTTCGCGGCGGGGCAAGGCATGGATGCGGGAAAGCACCACAGCCACATCGTTTTGCTTCAGAAAATCCAGCATCATCCAGGCGTCGCGGGCGCCCACCAGCGTTACCTTCTGCACGCCCAAGCGCTTGGCAAACCGCACCGATTCCACGATTTCCTTGCCGTAGTCGGTATGGATGTACATGGTTTTGGAACCATCGAACAAGCCAGCCAGAGAAGTCAGGCGCAGGTTTTCCTTGCGGCTGGCGGGCTGCTGGCGGTAGGCGCTGGCTTCGGAAAGCAGGCTTTCCAGCTGGCGCAGCTGCTCCGTGCGACTTTTCTCGCGGGTTTCTACCAGCTTGGCGTCCTCGTTGGGGTTGGTCTTGATGACCATTTGGGGCCAGTTCAGGTGTAGGCCGTCATCGGCTTTCACGGCGGCATCCTGCCAGTTCCAGGCGTCGAGCTGCACAATGCTGCTCTGGCCGGAAAGCAGCCCACCGCGTGGCGTAACCTGGGCCAGCAGCACACCATTAGTACGTACGGTAGGCAGAATATCGGAGTCGGTGTTGTAGGCGATGATGCTGCGCACGTTCGGGTTCAGGATGCCCACTTCGCGCGCATCTACCGTCGCCCGAATAGACTCTACTTCTGTGAGGCCGAGCGTAGTGTTCGGCAGAATCAGGCCGGGGTAAATTTCCTGGCCCTTCACATCTACCACCTCATAGGCGGCTTTGTCTTGGCTAAACCCAGTCTGCGCACCAGCATAGGTGATTTTGCCTTTGTCAAATGCCACCGCAGCATCGGGAATCACGGTGCCATTGCCCACGTGTAGGGTGCCACCCGTGAGCAGAATCGGTTTGGCTTGGGGAGGCGCCGGGGCCGGCACCTGCGCCAGCGCGGGTGCCGCCGTGAGCAGGCCTAGGGAAAGAAGTAATGCGGAAAAACGCATGGTTTGTATTTTTTTCTCCGTCATGCTGAGCTTGCTGAAGCATCTCGCGTGCTGATGTCGCACTGCTAAATCAACGATTCGAGCCAGATACTTCGACCCTGCTCAGCATGACAGACGTTTTTTAGATTAGGTACAGTGGCCTAGGCCGCTTATTGGTCCAGCTCTTTGTCTTCGCCTAAAGTGTCGCAATGAAAATGCTTGGTTGGGCGAGCGGTAGGCGTTTGTGTAGGAGCTCCGCCCTTCTTGGCTTCCAGCATTTTCTGCACAATGCGCAGGCGTTCCTTCTGCATGTCCTGGCGCATCTGCAGGTCGCTTTCCGAGTCGAAGAGCAGGCGGCCATCCACGAAGGTGCGCTCCGGGTGAGCATAGATGCTCAGTGGATTGTCGCTCCAGAGCACCACGTCGGCGTCTTTTCCTTCCTTGATGCTGCCCATGTTCTTATCGAGGTGGAGCATTTTGGCGGGGTTGATAGTCACCAGCTTCAAGGCTTCCTCCTCTGATAGGCCACTGTACTTCACTATTTTGGCGGCTTCCTGGTTAAGGCGGCGGCTCATTTCGGCGTCATCGGAGTTGATTGCCACGTTCAGGCCCGCGTTGTGCATGATGCCGGCGTTGTAGGGAATGGCGTCGCGCACCTCGTTTTTGTAGGCCCACCAGTCGGAGAACGTACTGGCGTTGGCGCCGTGGGCTTTCATCTTGTCGGCCACTTTGTAGCCTTCCAGAATGTGCGTGAAGGTGTTCACCTTGAAGCCCATGCGGTCGGCCACGTTCAGCAGCATATTGATTTCTGACTGCACGTAGCTGTGACAGGTGATAAAGCGCTTCTGGTTCAGAATTTCTACCAGCGCCTCCATTTCCAGGTCGCGGCGCGGGGCTTCGCCTTTCTTCTGCTTGCCTTTGCCCAGCTTATTCCAGGTTTTCCACTGCTGCTCATACTCTTTGGCCCGCGTGAAGGCATCCACGAACACCTGCTCGGTGCCCATGCGGGTTTGCGGGAAGCGCAGGGTGTTGGCCTCGCCCCAGTTGCTTTGCTTCACGTTTTCGCCGAGAGCAAACTTGATGAAACCGGGCGCGCCCTGAATCTTCATCTGCTCGGCCGTTTGGCCCCAGCGCAGCTTAATCAGCGCCGATTGGCCCCCGATGGGGTTGGCGGAGCCGTGCAGCAGCTGAGCCGCCACCACGCCACCGGCCAGGTCGCGGTACACGTCCACATCTTCAGCGTCTACCACGTCGCTAATTCGCACTTCGCTAGTAACAGACTGCGTGCCTTCGTTTACGCCTTCAGAAATGGCAATGTGAGAGTGCTCATCGATAATACCGGGCGTGAGGTGCTTGCCGGTACCATCTACCGTCCGGCCACCGCTGGGCACCGATAGGTTGCGCCCAATCTTCGAGATTTTGCCGTTTTGCAACAGCACATCGGTGTTTTCGAGCTTGCCTTGGGCCTCACTGGTCCAAACGGTGGCGTTCTTGATCAGCACGGTTTGCTGCTCCGGCACCGCCGGACGCCCGTAGGCCACAAACGGGTACTGCAACTGGCCTAGCTGCACCGGCTCGGGCGCCTTGGCTGAGTCGCGGCGGGCGGCGCGGGTAGCTGCCTCCTGGCGCTGCGCGCTCCATTTTACGTTTGTAGCATCAGGCAACTGGCCGTCGCCCTGAAAGGTGCGGCTGTCGGCGGTGTAGTACCCGCCCAGCCGGATGGCCCCGCTGCCTTTCACTTTGGGCGTGGGGTTATACACCAGCGTCGCCAGCTCTCCGTTCACCGTGAGGGTGCCCTTTACGGTATCGGCGGGGGCTTTCACAATTTTCAGCTCGGGCGCCTCAGGCTTGCCGGCCAGCAGCATTTTCATCTCCGGCTGGCTCCCGATTTTGAGGGTATACACGCCGCGGTAGTCGCTGGGCACTTCGCTGAGCTGATACCGCTCGCCCTGCACCCAGTTATCGAGCATCACGCTTTCGGGCGCGAACAGACGGGTGGAGCACACCAAAAAATTGGCTTGCATACCGGGCTTCAGGGCCCCTACCCGATCCTGGGCTTTGATGAGCGTAGCGGGCGTGGCGGTCAGGGCCTGCAGAGCCTGCTCCTCCGTGAGGCCATACTGAATGGCTTTGCGCAGGTTGGGCAGAAACTTCTTTTTGTCCTTAAGATCAGCGGCTGAAAGCACGAACGGCACGCCGGCTTTGGCCACCAGGCCCGCATTGGCGGGCGCCATTTCCCAATGCTTCAGATCCTGCAGCGGCACCCGGATGGCATCGTACACATCGTCAACCTGGTATGCATCGGGGAAGTTGAGATTCAGAATGAGCGGCGCTTTGGTAGCCTGAATATCGGGCAGGCGCTGGTATTCGTCGCCGCGGCCTTTGATGATGTACTGCACCCCAAACTCGTCGCCTACTTTATCGGCGCGGAGCAGGCTCTGCTTATCACGCACCTCAAAAATAGCCGGTAGGCCACGTTGCTGAGTCAGGGCGCGGAGTGAGAGGTTTTGCTCCCGCGTGGGGTTACGCTGGTTCCATTCGGCATCGAGGTAGCTCTGGCGCAGCAAGGCAATGCTGCCCATCAACGACGACGGATAATCCTGGGTGCTGGTGCCCTTATCAAACGAGTAGGCAGCGGCGGCGCGGTCCTGTAGAATCAGTTCGGTTTCCTTGCGCGTGGTGTTCAGGCTGACCAATGCTGCGGTACCACGAGCAATTCCATCGGGTTGATGCGTGAGTACGGCGCCAAAACCCAGTTTGCGCAGTACATCTGCCTGCTCAGCGTTGGCCCTGAACATCTCGGCGGCATTCACCTCGGGGTGCACAGCCTGGTTCCAGTCGTAGGCGCCGGTTTTCTGGCTCTCGAACTGCGGCCCCGCCCGGCGGCCCTGGCGCTCAGGCGCCTTTACCTCGGGCACGCCGTAGCTGGCATAAAGGTCCACGAAACCGGGGTAGACGAATTTACCTTTCAGATCCTGCACCACGGCCCCGGCCGGAATCTTCACGTTGGGACCCACGGACTCTACTTTTCCATCCCGAATAACGAGCGTAGCGTCGTTGAGGCGGGTTTTGTAGTCGGTGTAGATGGTGGCGTGGGTGAAGGCGTACAGGCCGGGGCGGTCATCGTACACGCCGTTGCGCGGAAACGTGCCGCTCTGGGCATAGGCTACTGAAAGGCTGCCCATGAGTAGGCCACTCGCCAGCCCAAGCCGGCGCAGGTCAATGTGCATAAAGGTTTGAAGTAGAGTTCTGGAAATACGAGAGACGCTAAATGACAGCAGGGCGCAGAATGCCCGCTCTAAATGTAACCAAAGAAACCACCCACCCACATAGAGTTGCAGCCAAGTCACCTCAACCTTGCGCCCGCTAGGCCAGTATGTATCCTATTCCCCACTCAATCAGGCACTGGTTATGCGCAAAGGCACAAAAGTCAGCTGGAAATATGGTACCGGTACGGCTACTGGCAAAATCGAGGAAACCCACAAGGAAAGCATCACACGCAAGCTGCAGGGTGCCGAAATCACCCGCAATGGCACCCCCGAAAACCCGGCCTTCCTCATCGTACAGGAAAACGGCGACCGGGTGCTCAAGCTTCAGAGCGAAGTGAAAGTGGCCTAGCGCTTGTGCGGCAAGCACTAGTGTGAACGTCATGCCTGATCTGGCGTCCGCGCAGCCGAAGCCCCTCTCTTCGTTGCAGAGGCCTAGGGCAGTGCTAAGTTAGCCAGGGTACAGATGCTTCGACTGCGCGTCAGCTACATTACACTTGCTTCTCTTTGAATGACAAAAAAAAGCCCCGCCGGATTAACCAGCGGGGCTTTTTGCATAAACAGTGGCCTAGAAGAATTTAGTTCTTGTCAACCGGCTCAATGAAGGCTTGCTCTTCCATTTCGGTAGGCATTACAACCACACCTTGCTGCAGCTTGGAGTTGCGCTTGCCGTAGAGGAAATACACGATAAAGCCGAGCAGCATCCAGCCCATAGCCACCTTCAGCGTGAAGGCATCGAGGGCGGCAATCATGCTCAAGCACACCAGAATGCCCATAATCGGCACGAAGGGGAACGTGGGCGACGAGAGCGGTGCGCGGAACGGACGAGGCTGCGCGGGGTCAGAACGACGCATGATCCAGACGCCAGCCGATACCAGCACGAAGGCCAGCAGCGTACCGAACGAAGTCAGGTCACCGGCCAAAGAGCCGGGTACGAAGGCCGCAAAACCACCCACAAACACTAGCAGGGCCAGGTTAGATTTGTAGGGCGTAGAGAACTTGGGGTGTAGATCGGAGAAGGCTTTCGGCATCAGACCGTCCTTCGCCATCGAGAAGAACACGCGGCTCTGGCCCATCAGCATCACCAGAATTACCGACGAGAAACCCAGCAGAATGGCCAGCGTTACGGCCGTGCTCAGCCAGCCGTAGCCGGGCATGTGCGCCTTAATAGCGTAGGCCACTGAAGCTTCGCCGCCCTTAGCTGGGTCAGCGAATTCGCGCCAGTTGGCTACACCCGTCAGTACGTGACCGAACAGGATATACAGAACCGTACAGATAGCCAACGAGCCGAGGATACCGATAGGCATGTCGCGCTTGGGGTTTTTGGCCTCCTGTGCAGCGGTGCTCACGGCATCAAAGCCGATAAAGGCGAAGAATACGATGGCAGCGCCACCCAGCACACCACCCATACCATGCTTGTTCCACTCGGTATACTCCCGAACGATGTGGCCGGCGGCGTTTTTCACGGGCTCAGCATTCTCCGGAATCAGGTAAGGCGTGTGGTTAGCGGGGTTGATAAACTGCCAGCCTACCGCAATGAAAACCAGCACGATAGCCACTTTCAGGATTACCACGATGGAGTTGAACATGGCCGACTCCTGGGTGCCTTTGATCAGCAACAAGGAAAGCGCCACGATAATCAGCAGGGCGGGCAGGTTCATGATGCCATGCTGCATCACGCCATCAATGGCCGCGCTTTCAAATGGCGAGTGGCTCCAGGCGTAGGATATCGGGGACATCCCAAAATCCTCCAGCAGCTTGTTGAGGTATTCGCTCCAAGCAATGGATACGGTGGCGGCCCCGAGGGCGTATTCCATAATCAGGGCCCAGCCGATAACCCAGGCCACAAACTCGCCCATGGTAGTGTAGGCATAGGTGTAGGCCGAGCCGGCAATCGGAATCATGGCGGCAAACTCGGCGTAGCACAGGCCCGCGAACACGCAGCCAATGGCAGCTACAATAAAGGCCAGCGTAACGCCCGGTCCTGATGCCTGCGCCGCGGCAGCAGCCGTCCGCACAAACAGACCTGCGCCGATGATGGCCCCCACGCCCAAGGCCACGAGGTTGCCGGCGCCCAGCGTGCGTTTCAGCGTGCCGTGGCCGGTGGAGTTAGCCTCGCCCAACAGCAGGGCCAGGGGTTTTTTGGCGAAAATATTTGCCATACAGGTTGTGAGAGAAGAAAGAAAAAGGTGAGTGTGATGAAGAATTGGCAACGAAAGCCATCTGCAAGTGGCTACGAGGCCCGAATATAGGCCTTTCTCCTGATTGCTGACGTTGGCCCGGATGTTGCAAATGAGTTTTGGGCCTCCGGATTAAACCTTGGCCCGCGGCAGTACTCTAACTGCCATAACTCTCCACACAGACTCTGCAATTATGAAAAAGATGCTTGCCTTGCTGGCTGCCGTTGCGCTTACCGCCAGTGCCGCTTCCGCCCAAACTACTACCACTACCACAACTGCTCCCATGGACCACCGTGGCCACATGGGCCAAAAAGGCCAGGGCCGCATGATGAACATGACGCCCGAGCAGCACGCCGATATGCAGGCCCAGCGCCTCACCAAGCAGCTAGGCCTCTCCGCTGACCAAGCCACGCAGGTGCGCGCCATTTCCCTGGCCGAAGCGCAGGAAATGAAAACTATGCGCGATCAGGCCATGGCCTCCACCGACCGCAAAGCCGGCATGGAGCAAATGAAAGCCACCCGCGATAAGTACGACACCCAACTCAAAGCCGTGCTTACCCCTGACCAAGCCACCAAGTATGCCCAGATGCGCGACCACAAAATGGACAAGCGTGAGGCAATGAAAGATGGCAAGATGAAGGCGAAAGAAGGTAAAATCAAAACCAAAATGAAGAGCTAAGCCCTAGACTTCTTTGCACAAAAAAGCCCTGACTGAATAGTTAGGGCTTTTTTTGTGCAAGCAGGTAGTTTACTGTGCTGATGTGAAGCTCATGGCGTGCGTCCAGGTGTTGTGCTTGATGCCGTAGCGCACCCACAGCAGCACAAACGGCTCCGTGGCGCGGGCCTCCTCTAGGCCACCTAGGTCGGTAATGCGCTTCCAGCCTAAGTCTTGGAGCAGTTTGGTTACCTGGTCTTTGGCGCCGGCATCGTCGCCGCACACAAACATATCGGGCTCCCCTGACGAAGCCGGATCGACCATTTGGGCCACGTTTACCAGGTTCAGGGTCTTCACTACATGCGCCCCCGGCAGTGCCCGCTGCACTTGTTCCCCCAGCGAGTCAGTAATGCCTACGAACAACTTCGGCGGCATGCCCTGCGAGAAATCCAGCGGATTAGTAAGGTCGATAACCGTTTTGCCCACGAAGTTTTCCGGGCCGCCTTGCGTTACGGCTGCTACGGTGCCTGTGCCCAGCGTGGCTACAATAATCAGTTCACCGAAGTGAGCTGCGTCGGCAAAAGAGCCTTCGTGTGCTCCGCCCCCCTGCTGCTGTGCCCAGGCAACAGCTTTTTCATTGCTGCGCTGGCGCGAGCCTAGCAATACCTCGTGGCCTAGGCTTAGCAGTTTAGCGCCCAGCGTTTGTCCTACGTTTCCGGTACCCAGAATGCCAATTTTCATGTGTGTAGAAATGGTTGAAGTGAAGAAAGAAAAAATCTGTTATTTGTTTGTACATACAACTATAATAAGCCAAAAAAAAGCCACTATAGCTGCAAGGCTTTGGTAGCGGCGTAGGCCTGCTTTGTTAGCGTAGC
Organism: Hymenobacter gelipurpurascens; assembly: GCF_900187375.1. Classification (NCBI taxonomy): domain Bacteria; kingdom Pseudomonadati; phylum Bacteroidota; class Cytophagia; order Cytophagales; family Hymenobacteraceae; genus Hymenobacter; species Hymenobacter gelipurpurascens. The sequence goes on from NZ_FYEW01000001.1 coordinate 2,097,451, forward strand.
GGCGGCTTCGGCCCCCAGCAACTCGTTATAGCGCTTAAACAAGCTATTCCAGGCCTGCTTTAGTTGCGGCTGCAGAGCAGTTCCCTGCTCTGTAGCATGCACATGGGTTGCGCGGCCCACTACCTCACGGCGCAAATAGCCCTGGTGTTCCAGCTTTTCCACTAAGCGTGTTACGGTAGAAGGCGTCAGCTCCATTGTTTCACTGATTTGCTTGGGCTGAATGCCCGGAACCCGGTTCACCGTCATCACCACAAAAGCCAGCGATGGCGCCAGGCCAGTGCCCCGAAATTCCTGCTCTGCCAAACTCGTCATCAGGCGAGCCAGTGCATTTGCTGAAAACAGCAGGCAGTTGCAGTAAGGAGAGTCTGGTTTGGCTTTCATAGCAGAGAGTAAGACAAAGCTACCGCATCATGATTGTATGTACAATCAATAATCTTAAAATCAATTCTGTTCTCGTCATAAAGCATTTATTTCTAACTTATTACTCCTGGTATAAAAACAAATACCCGTACCGTTGACTACAATAGGTTCGGCGGTTACCCTATATTTGAAGACATGCGCCCCGCCACAACCCGTTTCTGGTGGCGCATCCACCACATCCTACACCCCATGAGTCCTCTGCCCAGTAGTACCACCTCGGTACAAATTCAGCAGCTATACGACAAAGGCTTGGCCCACGCGAGCTACGCCATCCGCAGCGGCCGCCAGGTGGTCATCATCGACCCGGCCCGCGACCCACAACCCTACTACGATTTCGCCGACGAGCACGACGCCAAGATTGTCGCCGTCATCGAAACCCATCCCCACGCCGACTTCGTGAGCAGCCACCTGGAAATTGCCCAGGAAACCGGCGCCACCATCTACGTCAGCAAGCTGGTGCACGCCAGCTACCCCCACCACACCTTCGACGACGGCCAGCGCATTTCTATTGGAACTGTGGAGCTGCACGCCATCAATACCCCCGGCCACTCCCCAGATTCGATCAGCATCCTGCTGATGGACGAGCTAGGCCAGGCCCGCGCCATTTTCACCGGCGACACCCTGTTTGTGGGGGATGTAGGCCGCCCCGACCTGCGCGAAAGCGACAACGTAGGCGGCCACAGCCGCGAGGAGTTGGCCGCCCAGCTTTACCGCAGTACCCGCCAGAAGCTCATGACCTTGCCGGCCACCACGCGTGTGTATCCGGCGCACGGCCCCGGCTCCTTGTGCGGCAAAACCACCAGCCTCGACCTCGACAGTACCATTGGCAAAGAGCTGAAGACGAACTACGCGCTACAGCCCATGTCGGAAGATGAGTTTGTGCGGATTCTGCTGGAAGATCAGCCCTTTATGCCGAAATACTTCGGGCACGATGTACTGCTGAACAAGCACGGCGCATTGCCCTTCGAGGATAGCATTCGGGCAGTGCCGCGCCTGTTTAATGCCGATGAGCTGGCGCCGGATGTGCTCGTAATCGACACCCGACCGGCCGCCGAGTTCCGCCTAGGCCACTTGCCGGGCGCTATCAACCTGATGGATGGCGGCAAGTTTGAAACATGGCTGGGCTCCATCATTGGCCCCCAAGAGCCGTTCTATCTGGTTGCCGATTCACAGATTGCGCTGGACACAGTGATTCGCAAAACCGCTAAAATCGGCTACGAAGGCAACGTGCGCGGTGCCCTCCTGACTCCCCAACACCTGCCTGCTACCAGTCCCGAAACCAACGTAGACCAGGTACGCGAGCGGCCCGAAGACTTCACCATCGTGGATATCCGCAACCGCACCGAAACCAAGCAGCCCATCTTTGAGAATGCGCTGCTGATTCCGCTGCCTGAGCTGCGCGAGCGGGCCCACGAGGTGCCTACCAGCAAGCCCGTGCTCGTGCACTGCGCCGGCGGCTACCGCTCGGCGGCTGGGGCCAGCATTCTGCAAGCGGCGTTGCCAGGTTCCACCATATACGATCTGGGCGAGGCTATTTCCACATTCCAGCCGCAGGCCGTGCATTAAGCTTCCCATAAAAAAGAAAGCACCGTCAGACGCGGAGGTTCTGGGGCACGCTCCCGGGACTTCCGCGTTTTTCATTCCCTTTTGTCTGCGGGAACCGATACGCGGCCCTTTATCTTTGCACCATATGCGCGTACTACACACCGCCGACTGGCACTTGGGCCAGCGCTTCATTCAGGGCCACGAACGGACCGAGGAACACCGGCATTTCCTGGAGTGGCTCGTGACGACCATTCAGGAGCAGCAGGTGGAAGTGCTCGTTATTGCCGGCGACATTTTCGATACCGGTTCGCCTTCCAACCAGGCGCTGGAGCTGTACTACTCGTTTCTGCTCAACATGCGCGGCACTACCTGCCGCGATATCGTGGTGGTGGGCGGCAACCACGATTCGCCAGCCACCCTGAACGCGCCGGCACGTCTGTTGCGCCATTTGCGCGTGCATGTAGTTGGGTGCGTGCCCGATTGCTTCGAAGATCAGATTCTGGTGCTCGACGATGCCACCGGCAAGCCCGGCCTGGTGGTGTGCGCCGTGCCTTTCCTGCGCGACCGTGACGTGCGCCTCTCCGTGCCCGGCGAAACCGCCGAGGAGCGCGAAGCCCGCATCAAACAAGGCATTGCCGACCACTACGCCCGCGTGGCTGCCGCCGAGCAGGTGTGGCAGCTCAAAGACCTGGGCCTGCCTGTGCTGGCCACTGGCCACCTCTACGCCGCCGGCGCCTCTCCTTCCGACTCGGAGCGCACCATTCACGTCGGCAATCTGGGCCAGGTCACGGCCGACCATTTTCCGGATGTGTTCGATTATGTGGCCCTAGGCCACTTGCACCGCCCGCAGCGCGTGGGTGGCCGCGAGCATATCCGCTACTCGGGCTCCCCTATTCCGTTGTCGTTTTCCGAAATTGGTCATCCGAAAGAAGTGCTACTGCTGGAGTTTGTGGCTGGCAAGCTGCACCAGTTGCAAGCGCTGGAGGTGCCCGGCACCCGCCGTCTGATCCGTTTCCAGGGCACGTTGGAAGAAGTAACGAGTGGCCTACAGGCCTACGACAATGCGGGCTTCGTGCTGCCGGCCTGGGCCGATGTGCAGGTGCACTCCGAGCTGACCCAACTGGAGGTAGCCGACGCACTGCTGAAAGTGATTCAGGAGCTGGACCGCCACCAGCTGCAAGTGCTGGCTCGCCGACATTTCCGCCTCGTGCAGCTGCGCGCCCTAGGCCAGGAAGATCTCGAAGCGCCCCTCACCCGCAGCCTCCACGACTTCACCGAACGCGAAGTGTTTGAGCAGCGCCTGGCCAATGAGCCTGAGCAAGGCCGCGCGGAGCTCCTGCGCACGTTCGATGAGCTCCTGGAAAGCCTCTAGGCCAGTAAGAAATTAAATATTGTTATGCGGAGCGCCTCACCGCGTACACTAGTTCATCCAGGTATTCGCCATTTTTGAAAAACGTCTTTTCGAAACGCGCTTCCAACACAAAGCCTGCTTTCTCCAACACGCGCTGTGAGGCTAGGTTAGTACCGAATGGGCGGGCAAAAATGCGGTTGATGTCGAAGGTCTGGAAGCCGTAAGCCACTAGCTGCTTCACAGCCTCCGTGATGATGCCACGGCCCCAGAAGTGCTCAGCCAGCCAATACCCCATTTCCGCATTTTTGCGCTCGATATTGCTGCCCGGGTGAATACCGATGCCGCCCACGGCTCGGCCATCTACCTCAATGGCGAAGATGTGCACCGGATTGGCCTGGCTGGCCATCTGGATGAAATTTCGGCCGGTTTCCTCGGTGTAGGGATGCGGAAACTGGTCGTTCATAAAGCCCGCAATGGCAGGGTTATTGGCCGATTGAATGAGGCTAGGCAGGTCATCAGGTGACCATGGGCGGAGCGTAAACGACATACCGTTCGGTGTATTTATAAGGTCTCTGAAGGAGTGGTTTTACTTGCCTTTTACATAGAAGGGAATGTTCGCCGTAGCCACGTTATCCTGGCCGTCATAGGCATACACGAATAAGCGGTAGGCTCCTTCCTGGGCCGGTGCCTTAAGAGTAGTCTGGGCTTTGGCACCGGTCGGAATCAAGCCCGAAATAGCCACAGGCCGGCTTTCCCGGTCGCCACCCGATTTGAGGTCTGTGCTTTCCGGGAGCAGTTCCCAGCGGTAGGTCAAGGCGTCTTTGTCGGGGTCGGTGATGGTGACTGCGGCGGGCACGCTCTGACCGGGCTGCAGGTACACGTTGTCGGTGGCCTTTTGGTTATTCAGCAGAAACGAGGTGAGGTGAGGTGCGCGGTTCGTAGGCCACTTGCCGCTCCACAGGTACTGCATCACATCGACCACTTCCGATTCTTTGCCGTCTTCCGTGAACAGCCCGTACCAAGTGGGGGTGCGCTCCTGCTTCTGGCTCCACAGAAACACATACGTGCCCAAACATTGGGTTTTGTCTTTGGCAACCGAGGCCTCGTAGCGGCTCTGGTACACGGCGGCTTTCTGGCTGCTGGTTTCTTCTACTGATGCTTTCCAGGGCGTAACGGGGCTTTCCCAGTGGCCGGTGGGTCCCCATTCGGCCACCACGTAAGGGCCAGTCCAGCCGGTGGTGCGCACCTGCTGCGGAATGGAAGCCAAGCCTGCGTAGGTATTGATGCTGAGGATATCCACAGCCGGGCACTTGGCCTTTATAAGGTCTACTTCCTTCTGGTTGAGGCCCGCTAGCACGGTGCTGGTTGGGTGATTGGGGTCTACTTCATGAATCATCTGGGCAATCTGCTGCACAGCATCCCAGACCTTGGGATTGCTATACTCCAGGTTCAGTTCGTTGCCGATGCCCCAGAATAGCACGGCCGGGTCGTCTTTATACTTCAGCACGTCGGCGCGCAGCCGTTGCAGCTGCTCCGCAACGGCCTGGGGGTTGTTGTAGTCGAAGCCGTGCCGCTCGCGGGCCACATCTAGCCCTAGCATCACCGTGAGGCCGTTTTTATTGGCTTCGGCCAGCGTTTTATCAGCCCCCTCCGTGCTCCAGGTCCGGATAGAGTTGCCCCCGTAGGCCTTCACGCGTTCCGGAAACTGGCCGCCTCCTGCACCTTTGATGAAGTATGGCTTACCCGCGCGCAGCAGCTCATAGCGGCCATTCGCTTGTTTCACTTCCACTTTAACCGGCGTTTTTTGGGCGCACGCAACAGTGGCAAGCGCTAGCAGAGCAAGAACTAAATGGGATTTCATAGGCCAGGGTATCAGAAGTAGGTGCCCAAAGTAAAGGGTATTTATTCACCTCGTTTGTTGCCTGACTTCGTTCAGCCATTCTGCCTGGTGCCTAATGCTGCCTACCAGGCCTAGCTGTATACGCTACTTAAAGCGGCTCATCGTTGCTGGTGTTGCTGGCACCCGGGTCCGATTCGCCGGGCGATTCGGGCTGCGTATCAGCCGCGGAAGGGTCAGCCGATGCATCCGTAGCCTGCTGGCTATCGGTAGATTCATCGGCAGTTGCCTCAGTAGCAGCAGGCTCGCCGTCCGGACGGGGCAGGTTGGTAGCGGTATCCTTGTCGGCGCTTTGCGCATCGGAGGTACCTGTAGTGGCCGGTGAGTTTACGTCCGGTTTAGGCTGCCTCGGGTCATGTGTAGAGTTCATAAAAGATGCGTCTGAAACGTGATAACAGCTGCTACCACTGCAGCTATTGGTAGCGGGTTATACGGTAGAGCTACGCGCACGGCGGACCATGTATACCAGCTGTTGTTTAACACAACCTCGGCGCAGCGCAAACGACACGCTACGTGCTTATTAGCACAACGCTAGCCTTTAACTCTTCGTTGTTTCCAGCAGTAGCATTGCTCTATTCAGAGAGACACTATCTGGCTGCTAGTCTCAACCCTGCTGCCGCTATCTGCGTTATACACACTCCACCATTTCTCTTGTCAATCATGGGCATATTTGGTTCTGACCGCCAACGGAGCGGTACTATGGGTGGCCTGCTTTCAGGCCTGTTTGGAGGCCGTGCATCGGCTAACCCCACTTCCAGCAACCCCGAGAGCTACGGCAGAAATTCCGGTGGCTTTGGCCGTAAACTAGCCGGCGGAGCCTTACTGGCGGCCGGTGCGGCGTACTTATACAACCGTTCGAAGAACAGGAACACCAGCGCACCCAACCTCGATTTTAACCGCTAGGCCACCTGCTTGGCTTTCTACCAGCCCCACTTCTGCCCCATACGGGCTGCAGTGGGGCTTTTGCCTGTAATAGAGTCCTATAAAACTACTGGCAATTCCTACCGACTCTGCTTTCTGGAGCTGACTGAGCGCCTTAACGTCCGTTACACCTCAGCCCGCTACCAGAGGTCTGGTAAACTCAATCGCCTTACCAGTCCAGGCTTTTGTGTTCCCGGAAGCATCCAGTAAAGTAAATGTTACGGAAAAGCGTGTTCCTTTTTCCAGCATAAATGCCCCCACGCACATGCCATGGCCTACTGAGACTAGGCCAGTTGTGCCGGGCTGCAGATAGTAGCTACTGGTTTTGCCACTGGCCAGGTCCTTGACGGTAGCCTTGATTAAACAAGCTGACTGATCCAGGATGTTTGCGCTGAAATCAACAACCACTTCAGGCCCGCAGCCCATTTCGATGTACTGTTTAGATTTCTCCTGGGGCAGGGTTTTCCAGGTGGGCGGTGTCTCATCTAGGCCAGGCTCCACGGTATAGAACACCCTCGTGATACCCATTCCATTCGCGTATTCAATAACGTTTCCCGTTTTAGCTCCTTCGCCCCGAATAATCAACTCGTATTGCGTGCCCACTTCCAGTGCCCGGCTGGGTTGCAACACAGCCTGGGTCATGGCATACTGGCCTACCAACTTCTCTTTCACCACCAGCGGTATGCGCGCAGAGCCAGCTTGCAGAAATGCGTGATAGGTGCTGCCTAGGCCACTTACTATTGGCTGACTGTTCGCCCAAGCGTCAATTACAAAAACAGTATTTGACTTAACAGTTTTGCTGCTGGGCCAAACCCGTAGGCCACTAGTGTAACACTTGGCCTGTACTGTATGCACCAGACTTAGGGCTATCAGATAAATTAGGATACGCTTCATATACATAACAGGAGATGTGATAAAGACAGGTAAACATGCCTAAAGTAGCGCAAGGCTGGTAAAGATCTGTACCTGGCTGCTCCCGCCTCATCATGTCTTTCCGTCTTTACCCCACCTTCAGCGGCGGGCCCACCACTTTCATTTCGTGGGCCTCGAAAATGCGGGCTATTTCCTGCGGTGTTGGCTCGGTCTTGAGCGCAGCCAGTGCCAGGAAGAATTCTTCGAGCTTGCCAGCGGGCTGCAGCGTAACCGTCATTTTGCCCGTAGCACTAACTTGGGCCCAGGCGTGGGGCACCTGGCGGGGCAGGAAAATACTGTCGCCGGATTTTAGCTGGTAGTTGTCCTCGCCTACTTGGAAGTAATATTCGCCGGCCTCCACGAAAAATACCTCGTCCTGGGAGTAGTGCAGGTGCAGCGGCGTGCCCCGGCCCTGCGATAGGCTGGTTTGCTCGAAGATGGCCAGGCCGCCGTTCGTATCGTGTCCCGAGACTTTCACATCCAGAATATTGGCATTCACGCCTTTCAGCTTGATATGGCCATGCCGCCGGCCTTCGCCGGCAAGAGCTTTAAAGCCTTTGCCCTGGCGGCTACCGGAAGGCGCAACCTGGCCGGTGGCCAGCAAAGGCAAGCCAACCAATGTAGTCTGGATAAAATGGCGACGCTGCATAGGAAGGAATTTTTCAGACGGAGATTTTTAATCAGATAAAGCCGCTAGGCCACTTCACAGCCTAAGCAGAGCCCTGAAACCCAATTACTTGATCATCAAATAAATATAAACATTTCACAATACTTACCGACACTAGTCCGGCAGATAGCGTGCAGAGGGAACAAACCAGTTTTGCGCTATGGTTGCTGATGCTGGCACTGAGCCTACCTGAGGAGGGTTTGCCGTCTGGGCCATTTACCTTTGCGGGGGCTAGGAAATGCGACTTTAACGGCGCCATCTTAGCCCTTCTACTCCCCGAGCCTTGTACTTCGCATGAAAATTCTCCGCGTTCGTTTCTTTAATCTGAACTCCCTGCGCGGGGAGCACGAAGTCAATTTTGGCACCTCGCCGCTGGCCGAGTCGGGCTTGTTTGCCATTACGGGGGCCACGGGGGCCGGCAAAACCACCATTCTCGACGCCATCACGCTGGCCCTCTACGGCCAGATGCCCCGCCACGAACTAGGCGGCCCCGAGCAGGCCATGAGCCACGGCACCGGCGAAAGCTGGGCCGAAGTAGAGTTTGAAGTAAACGGCCGCCGCTACCGCTCCAAATGGGGCCAGTACCGGGCCCGCAAAAAGCCCGAAGGCAAGCTGCAACCACCCACCATGGAGCTCAGCGAGCAGCCCGAAACGCCCACCGGAGAAGCAACGGAGCAGTGGCCCATTCTGGAAGACTATAAGTCGAAGGTACCGCCGCGCGTGGCCGAGCTAAGTGGCCTGGAGTATAAGCAGTTCCTACGCTCAGTGCTGCTGGCCCAGGGCGACTTCACTCGGTTTCTGAAATCCACAGCGGGCGAGCGGGCTCAGCTGCTGGAGAAGATTACGGACACCAAGAAGTATTCTGACATCTCCAGAGCGGCCTACGAGCGCGCCAAGCACGAAACGCAGCAAGTAGAACAACTGCGCGCGGGGCTGGCCGGAGTCGTGCTGCTTTCCCCAGAGGACGTTACATTTCTGGAAGGCGAGGTAACGTCGCTGCACACCCAGCTCGAAACGGCCACCAGTATCCAGAAGCGCCTGCTCGATGTCCAAGCCTGGCTGCGGCGCCTGCAGGAGCTACGCACGCAGCAGGAGCGCAGCAAAGCCCGGCTGCAGCAACTCACGGCGCAGGCCGACACGCTGGCTCCGCTGCGCCAGCGCATGCAGCTGCACACCCAAGCGGCTCCTTTCGCTACGGATTGGGCCTTGCTGCGCCAGGCTGATGAGCACGTAAGGCGGCTGCGGCAGGAAGCCGCTCAGTTGCAGGACCGCCTGCCCCTACTCCAGCAGCAGCGCCAGGAGGCCTACGCCGCTCGCACCGCCGCCCAAGTGGCCTACGAGGCCGCCGAAGCCACCCGCCGGGAGCAGGAACCCAAGCTGGTTGAGGCCGAGAAACTGGATTTTCAGATGCAGGAGGCTCAAAAACAGCTCTTGCTGAGCAAGCAGGAATACGAAGAGAAAAACGAGCAGTGCAAGCGTCTTAAGGCCGCTGCCGAGCACGCCGTAAGCCATGCCCGCGCCCTCCGCGAACAGGTACGGGACCTGAGTAAGTGGCTGGAGCTTAACGCCAACGTAAGCGAACTGACCGAAACCCTACCAGAGCTTTCGGCTAACTTCCAGCACTGGGAGCACCTGAAGGCCGAGCTAGGCCAGTTACGCCAACGCCTCCACGAAGCCACTCAGCGGCAGCAGCTGGCGGCCACAGAAGTCACCAAACATCAGCAGATAGCCGAGGACGCCCGGCGGCAGCTGGCAGCCTTCACGGAGCGCTACCAAGTGGCTACGACGGCTCGGAATACCTGGCTGATCCGGCTGCGCCACCATGTGAGTGGCCTACAGCGCGAGCAGGAAAAGCAGCAGCAGCACTGGGACGACCTACGCCGCAGCCTGCAGATGCAGCAACTCATCCTGAACCACACCGACACCCGCCAGCTCCTGGAGGATGGCCAGCCGTGCCCGGTATGCGGGGCCACGGAGCACCCGTATATGGCAGGTATATTGGGCGTTAGCGAAGATGCTTTTCTGCATGACCGGCAGCGGGAAGAAGAGTTAAGCCAGCAGGTCAGGGCCCTGGGAGCCCGCTTCAACCGCCTGAACACCTACGTCACGATGCTGGAGCAAACCGGCCCGGAGCCGGAAACCGCTTCGTCGGATTCTATTCAGCTGTTGCCGGAAACTGCTGAAAAAGGTGCCGCGGAAGAAGTGAAAGCCTTGGTGCAGAAATTACGGGAGCTGCGCGACCAGCAAACGGCCGCGGAAAACCGCCTGAGCCAGGCCAGCAGTCAGCAGGAGGCAGCAGCCAGCCAGCAACAGGCCTACGCGCAGGATGTCGGCCAGCTGACCCAGGCTCTCACCGATGCCGAGGACCGCGTGCCCGACGCCCGCACCATGATTCAAAGCCAGCTCCAGAATTTTGGGATGGTGTTTACGGAAGAAAACGGCCGGGCCCTGATGGACCAGGCTCGCCAGCGTATTGCGGAATTTGGCGAGAAGAAGGATAAGCTCACGAAGGCGGAACGCGAACTGAGTGGCGTGAGCGTAGAGGAAAAGCAGGCCGAGGAGGAAAAAGGGAAGCTGACAGAATGGCTTCGGACCAACAAACAAGGTCTGCTCGACCGGCACCAGGCCATTCAGGCCCAGCAACAGCAGCGTCAGCAGCTGTTTAGCGGGCCCGATGTGGCGCAGGCGCGTCAGCAGCTCGAAAGTGCCCAGCGCCAGGCTGATGCCCGCCTGAAACAAGCCGAACAGCAACTGCAGCAGCACGAAACAGCACTCACCCTGGCCGAAACCCAGCTGCGCCAACGCCAGCAGGACGCAGAGCAGCAGCACCAGCTTCGGGAGCAGCAGCACCAGACCCTAACGGCTGCCTTGACGGCCGCTGGCCTGGCCCCCGACCCAACGGCCCTCACGGCTCTACTTTTGCCCGATGCAGAGGTTCGCCGCCTCGCCGACCAGTTGCGCCAGCACGAGCAAGATGTGGCCCTGGCCCAGCAAACCCTCACCGACCTGGCCCAGCAGCTTCAGCAAGAGCAAACCCGCGCCCTCACGGAGGAGCCTTCGGAGTCTATTGAGCAGCAGCTCAGCACCACCAATCAGCAGCTAGCCAGCTTAAACCAGCAGCTAGGCCAGCGCCAGCAGCGCCTCCACGACCACCGCACTGGCCTAGAGCGCCACGCTACGCTGGCTGCGCAACTGGCAAATCAGCAACAGCAGGCGCAGCGCTGGCGGCAGCTAACGGAGCTTATCGGCTCAGCCGATGGCAAGAAATTCAGCGAGTTTGCGCAAGGCCTCACCCTGGCCCGCCTGGTGGATCTGGCCAACCGCCACCTGCACCGCCTCACCGACCGCTACCGCATCCTGCGCAACCCCGATGAGCACCTTGATCTGCTTATTCTGGATGAATATCAGGCCGGCAGCACCCGCTCTATGAGCTCGTTATCCGGGGGGGAGAGCTTCCTGGTGAGCCTCGCGCTGGCTCTAGGCCTATCGGAGCTGGCGGGTCGCAAAACCCAGATCGATACGCTCTTCATTGATGAAGGCTTCGGCACCCTAGACCCCGATACGCTGGAAATAGCCCTTTCGGCCCTGGAAATGCTGCAGGGCACCGGCAAAACTATCGGCATCATCTCGCACGTAGAGGCTCTGAAGGAGCGTGTAACCACCCAAATCAATGTCCGGAAAGGCGCCGGCGGTATCAGCACCCTGCAGGTTATTGGCTTCGGAGAAGAGCTGTAGGTCAGCATACTGGCCTACAACTCCCCCTTCCCGCCTCCGGCTGCCCGGATAGCGGCCCAGCTCCAATACCGGCGCGGCTGAACGTTGGTGTATTTCTCCCGGAAGAACTCTACGACTTTTTGCTCCACCATCTCGGGTGTTATAGACGAGGAGTAAATGGGGCGCTGATCGGGGTCGGCGTAGCGCTCGGCTTTGCTGAGGCGGCGGCCGGTAAGCCGTAGCAATGGGCCCGTATCGGTGATGCCATCAAACGTCCATAGGTGGCCGCTTTGCTCCAGGCTGTTCAGGCGAGCTGCTAGGCCATCCAGCGGTAGGCGAGGCAGCGTGGGCCGGCTTTCCAGGTCTATCCAGGTGGTATATTTATACTCGAACTCGTATCGGTTGTCATCATACAGACTGAGCACCATATCGAAGCCTGCAGTAGGCCCAAACAGTGCGTAATACGGAATTGGCTGCGGGGTTTGCACTACCACCAGGCCAATTTCCGGGTATGTGCGTCGGCAGGTTGTGGAGCTTTGAGCGGTAGCCATTGCCTGCCGAATGCGCTCGTACTCGGGTTCCCATGTAGCACGGCCGGCTTCTGGGTTTTCCAGCAGTTGAGCAAAGCGCGGTAAAAACCACTCAAACTTCTCAGCAGAGGCTTCGTCTTCGCGCCGCCGGAGAGCGGGTGCCCCGAAGGGCTCGTAAAAACGGTCTTTTTCCTCGGCATTCAGCCAGCAGACCAATTGCAGTGCGTGCTCGGCCAATGGGTCCTGCCAATTTAGCTCCCGAAAGTCGCCGAGAAGGGCGGTAAGCCGCAGCAGGTGCTCGTGCCGGAGTGCCAGCTCTGGGTGCAACAGGCTCCACACTCCTACAAAACCATCCACATCAAAGTGGTTGGCCGTAACAGCCACGGCTTCTAGGCCAGGGGTTGCAGGCGCCCGCAACGCCCTTAATACGGAGCCGGCGCTGGTGTCGTCGCGGAGAGGCTCGGGAGTAGCTGCGCCGCGCCAATGCGCCAGCGTAAGGGCGGCTCCTAGGCCAGTGCTATCCACCACAATGGTAGGCTGCTGGCGCAACTGCGAGAAAGGAACGAAGGTTTTCAAGCGAAGAAACGAGTACAGAGAGACAGACTGCAAAGGTAGCAGCCTACTCCCACCGCCCGCCGCCTCTTGCTGTCCTCAGCGGACGCAAGCTACCGGCCGCTACGTTATTGGTGCCATAACGCAGCGGCTGGCCTCCGTTACCAGTTTTGGGCGTACGCCGACTTAGCCGTTGATTTTGCCGAAAGCCGCTGGGTTTCTTTCAAATACTCTTTGGCCTCCTGGTATTGGATGGAGTTGCGCTCAGCTTTGTTCACCACTACTTGGTAATAGCGCCGAGCCGCCGGTATGTTCTTCTCCTGTATGGCCATCTTTGCTAGATTCACGTGGGCATACAAATAGTAGCCCCCCTCGTCCTGATCGGTCATTTCCGAAAACACGATGCAACGCTGGTAATACTCCTTCGCTTTTGCCGGGTTCTTGTACTTAAATTGCTGCATCCAGCCTAGGTAATAGGTGGCATAGCGGCCGCTCAGCCCCTCATAGCCCGGATATCCCTGGTTCAACTTGTTCAGAATATCCAGACTTACCCGCTCGCATTCCTTGTGCTTGCCCTGCTCGAAGGAGAACAAGGCGTATTCCCGCGCGAATGGTCCATTATCGGGGTATTTGTACGCCAATTCCTTGGCTACCTTCAAAGCTGCCTCGTCCTGGTCTTCCCGGTCGGAGCCTAGTATCTTAACCAGGAAGTATTTGGCCTCGGTGCTGGTATAAAAGGCGTTGGCAGCCACATTACGCAACTGCTGAATACCCAGCTGGCGGTAGCCTTTGGGAAAGAAAAGCAGAATAGGCCGCAGAAACGGATGCTCCTCAGAAATCCAGGAGGCATAGTAGTTGAACAGCGCCTGCCCAAACAGAAACTCAGAGCTCAGCCCGTTGGCCTCTTTGCTGATTTCGAGGTAGTCGAGGGCGCGCTTGCTGTTTACTGTGGCCTTGCGCAGCTCGTGCCGTTCAGACTGTAGGCGCGCACTAAAGCTGTAGGCCGCCGCTAGGAAAAAGCACGCCTCATAGTTCTTGTTGTCGGCCTCATACAGCTTTTCGCCTTTTGCAATGGCAGAATCCATGTAGGCGTAGAACACCTTGTCGTACTGCTTATTGAGCGTATTGCTGGGGATGATTTTCCACCAAGTGCTGAGCCCCAGCAGAAAATCGGGCAGCGGATGATGCGGGTAGCGGCGCCGTAGGGAACGGAACTGCCTTTCGGCCTTATCGTGCTTCAGGTTATATAGGTTCTCAACCGCCCCGTCCAGTTCCGTCTGGATGTCCTGGTCCGTCAGCAGCCAGCCGGAAGTCTGGCCCGTGGGAGCGACGTCTACGTTTTCGAGTTCTACTCGCTTAACGTTGGCCGAATCAACTTCCTGAGCCAAAGCTCTGCCAGTGAAGGCTAGGAAAAATAAGATAAATAGGGGTTTCTTGATAAGTAAAGGAAGATGCATAGAGTCTGTTTACATGAAATACCAAGAGAGTACAATACACCTTTATTTCGTATAACAAACGTACTAAATATCAAGAACCTAGTCCTCTCAAATGCCGCTGTTTGTGGGGCAAAAACACCATATTCCCGATAAAAGAATCTTGCTGCAAGCTTATAGGATGTTTTCCCTCGACGAAGCACTGACACAGTATGCTTTCGCTGGTCTGCAAGCAGCTGCCTTGTTCTCCTTTTTAAAATCGTTTTCGCCTGTTTGAGATGTGCTCTACTCGTGAGCGACGTATCCAATGCAGGTACTTCTGCATTTCTTCGGCCGTGCGTAGCGCTTCTACCGTGGCATAGCGCCGTGCTAACTCGCGGTTTGTCAGCAGCAAGTGCACCGTGCTGTGACAGGGCTGGCAAAGATTGACGGTAGGCCCGTGGCGTCCTCCTTCTTCCCGGGGCACCAGATGATGCCGTGATACGTGCCGCACCTGCCGCTCGCACAGTTCACAAACCGTTTCCGCAGCATTTGCCAAGGTAGAATACGGAGGAGCTATACGCCGACGCGCCATTGTGAAAAGAAGACTTTACTAGCTAAAACCTGCACTATACGGGGCAAGCATATGGTCGGCTATCAGGCCCAAATAAAAAACTGTGCATAATTATGTTGGTGTTTTCGATTTACATATATATTTGGTTGCAGACCAGCTATATGGTTGTGGGTGTGGGGAGTAAAAACCTTAGTTTACACTTCTTTCATTGGCCCCGAATATGGTAGCACAGGCTGCATTACTGCTGATCTTTTCACACTTTTTTCTGTTTCTATGCGCGTTTCTACTCCTGCAACTTTTCAACGCATTTTCCGGGTGGCCGGCCTGCTGCTGGCGCTGGTGGTTTTTGCCCCCACCACCTCCCGTGCTCAGACCTGGCTCGTCTCTACCGATGCCTACATCAAGCTTGGTGTACTCGACAAATTCGGGCAGCTAGGGGCCTACACAGCCAAATTTGTGGTTATCAACCAGAGTTCCGGTAAGGAGTATGTGCTGGTGAAGGAAATTCCGGCCGGCCAGCACGGCATTGATGTAGTATTCCCTTCTGAGGCTTCTGAGGCCGATTATTTCAAAACGGAGAAAGGTGAAGCGGCCGCTGGCAAACCCGGCCAGTACATCTGGGAGTGCCAGGTGAAAGGAAAAAAAGTCGTTGGCGGCCGATTTAATTTTTCCGAAGTCTCGAATGATGTTACCTTGGTGGGCAAGAACTAACACCCTCCCCACCCTTCACTCACTTGTATTTGCGAAAGCCCGGCGTTGCAGCGCCGGGTTTTTTGCGTTTAGACCACTGCCCTAGGCCACCCCATCATTGTCCTGGAAACTGCGTACAACCGGGGTGGCGGGCTTCAGCAAAGCACCCTTTCATTCTAGCATCTCCTTATCATGGCCAAGAAATCCTTTTCCGAACTTATTAGCAGCCCTGGCATGCCGGTGCTGGTTGACTTTTATGCCGACTGGTGCGGCCCGTGCAAAACCATGGCGCCTATTCTGGAGCAGGTAGCGGCCCAGCACCAAGGCAAACTCAAGGTGATTAAGATTGATGTAGACCGCAACCAAGCGGCTGCACAGCAGTTTCGGGTCCAGAGTATCCCCACGCTTATCCTGTTCCATAAAGGGCAGCCCGTGTGGCGCCAGGCGGGCGTGGTGCCGGCTAACCAGGTAAACCAGGCGCTGCAGTGCGTACTAAGCTGAGCAAAAAAGCGTTCAGCAGGCTCCCGCCTGATCAAACTTACTAGCGGGCTTCGGCGTTTGGAAGGGGCTTTGCTTCCTTTGCAGCTCCTTCCCTACTCCGTGCCAATGCCCTTACGCTACCTGCTCCTTTCCCTGCTTCTAGGCCTGTTCCTGCTGCCGGCACCTGGCCTAGGCCAGGTACGGTACACCCTTAGCGGGTACGTGCGGGGCACCGAAACCGGTGAGGCGCTGCCCGGTGCTACTGTGGCCGTACCCGCGCTTGCGTTGGGCGCCACTACCGACGATAAAGGCTTTTACACCTTATCTGTACCGGCGGGCACCCAGCAGATTGTTGTTTCCTTTATTGGGTATCAGAACCAGACGCAGGCTCTCAACCTGACGCGTAACCAGCGGCTGAATTTTTCGCTGTTGTCGGCTAGCAATACGTTGGGCGAGGTAATAGTGGAAGGTGCGGGTACGCTGCAGGAAAAGCTCCAGACTACGCAAATGAGCGTGGAGCACCTCACCACCCGCGAGGCCAAGCTCCTGCCCGCGTTGTTTGGCGAGGTAGATCTACTCAAAACCCTACAGCTGAAGCCCGGCGTGCAGAACGGCGGCGAAGGCACCAGCGGCCTGTTCGTGCGCGGCGGCTCCGCCGACCAGAACTTATTCCTGGTAGATGAAGCGGTGGTGTACAACCCGAGCCATCTATTCGGGCTGTTTTCGGTATTTAACCCCGACGCGGTGCAAAGTGTGGACTTGTACAAGGGCGGTTTTCCGGCCCAGTATGGCGGCCGGCTTTCCTCGGTGGTAGATGTGAAGATGCGGCCCGGCAACGCGGAGAAATTCACGACCAGTGGTGGCCTAGGCCTCATTTCGTCGCGCCTGACGCTGGAAGGGCCGCTACCAAACCGGAAAGGCTCCTGGCTGGTATCGGGTAGGCGCACGTATTTCGATGTGTTCACGCGCCAGATCAACAAGTTCAACGAGGGCAAGGAAGACTACAACCCCATCCCCAATTATTACTTCTACGACCTGAATGCCAAAGGCAACTACCAGCTCGGCGCCAAGGACAACCTGTTTGTAACGGGCTATCTGGGCCACGATGTATTCGGGTTCAACTCCCTGAACGGCTTCAACTTCGACTTTAGCTGGGGCAACACAGTGGGCTCGGTGCGCTGGAACCATGTGTTTAATAAGCGGCTGTATATGAACACCACCGCTTCGTTCACGCGCTACGACTACAACATCAGCAATGGGCTGGACCAGTTCAGCTTCAACCTGACCTCGGATATTCGTGACTTCGCCTTGCGCACTGATTTCGACTATGCTTACAACGACCGGCATGCGGTGAAGTTTGGCGCCTCCGTTACAGACCACCACTTCGGCACAGGGCGGTTGAAAGCGGGCTCTACGGATGGCAGTATCAATTTCGGGTCCGATATCACCTACCGCGGTCAGGAAGCGGGCCTCTACGCATCCGACAATTTTAAAGCTTCCGATAAGCTGCAGTTGGAGTACGGCCTGCGCCTCTCGGGTTTCCAGAGCGGCTCCGACCAATATGCTGGCCTAGAGCCGCGCGCGGCGGCTCGCTACTCTCTCACGCCCAAGATTTCCCTGAAGGCCAACTACGCCCTGATGTACCAGTACGTGCATCTGGTCACGAATAGCGGCGCCTCTCTGCCCACCGATATCTGGTATCCGTCGCGGCTTTCCGTGAAGCCCCAACGCTCGCAGCAAGTGGCGGCGGGGGTGAGTTTTTTGCTGGGTGATGGGGCCTATCTGCTCACCAATGAGGCCTACTACAAGTGGGCACAGCGGCAGATCGATTTCCGGGATGGCGCGCAGCTGTTTGTGAATCCTGACCTCGATGCGGAATTCCTGTTTGGCAAGGGTTGGGCCTACGGCAACGAGGTGTATCTGGAGAAGAAAACCGGCCGCACCACTGGCTGGATAGGCTACACCCTTTCCTGGACGAAACGGCGCTTTCCGCCCCAAAACGGCACCACCGGCATCAACAACGGCAATACGTTCTACCCCAACTACGACCGCCGCCACAACCTGACGGTGGTGGTTCTGCACCAACTCTCGCCTCGCCTGAACCTGACAGGCTCCTTCGTGTTTACCTCGGGCCAGGCCACTACGCTGCCGCTAGGCCGTTTTGTGTTTCAGGATGTGTTTGGCTCAAATGCCTCGGCCGTGCCGGTGTATCCGCAGCGCAACACCTACCGTTTGGCTCCTTACAACCGCCTGGACTTGGGCTTGGTGTATAAGCTGCGCCCCTTGCGCCAAGGCGGCGAATCGGACCTCACGTTCAGCGTATACAACGCCTACAACCGCCGCAACCCCTACTTTGTATACTTCGACCAGGTGAAGGACAAGGAAACCGACCAGGTATTGAACTACCGCGCCCGCCAGGTTTCGCTCTTTCCCGTCATTCCCTCGGTGACGTACAATTTCAAGTTTTAATCACGGATTCAGACGGATGCTGAGGATGACACGGATGCAGGAAAGCCCAGGTTTACAGAAAGGCTGGAGCATTTTCGCCGCGGCCAGTGGCCTAGTGGGCAGTTTGCTGTTGGCGGGCTGTGGCCTGCAAAAGGATATTGACGTGGAGTTGCCGGCGTATCCGCCGCAGCTGGTAGTAGAGGGATACCTGGAAAATAACCGTATCCCACGCATTTCCGTGACGCAAAGTGTGCCCTATCTGGCAGCGCCTACGCCCGAAATTCCGAAGGATGTGAAAGTGGTGCTTACGCTGCCCAACGGCCGCCGCGACACGCTCTCGTTTGCGCCGGCTATCAACCTCTCCACCAACAAAGGCTACACCCACACGGGCCGCACCCGCCTCGTAGCACGCCCCGGCGACACTTTCAAGCTAGAGGCCTACGACAAGCAGGGGCGCCGCGTAACGGGCACGGCCACCATGCCGCCCACCGTACCGCTCGATACCGTGGAGTGGAAATTCAATGACCTGAGCCCTGCCCAGCGCAAGGCCTACGTGCTGGCCCGCTTTCAGGACCCCGCCGCCACCACCGATTTCTACCGTTTTCAGGTACACCGAAGCACTGTCGCGTCAGATCCGGAAGTGGAGTACACGCCCGATGACCGGCTCACGAATGGACAGGCCATTACCTTGGGCACCTCCTACCAGTTTGAGCCTTCGGATACCTTATTCGTGACGCTGTATCACCTGGACCGGCCCTACTACCAATTTCTGCAGTCGGTGCAGGATGCGCGTAACTCCAACGGCAACCCGTTTGCGCAGCCATCGGCCATCAAAAGCACCGTGGAAGGTGGCCTAGGCGTATTCACTATCCTCAACTACCAGCGCCAGCGTATTATCCTTAAATAGCAGGGTTTATTTGGAGCCATACAACCTTCTGGAGTTGGATCGGCTCTTGTGAGTATCCATTCAACTTCTACCTATTTGTTATGTCTCGGATTTCTCCTCTCCTAGTGCTGTTGCTTGTGCTGTTTACCGGCCTTGTCAGTAGCTGTAGCTTAATCGACAGGCCAGACTGCGGGTGCGTCCCGCCGCCCCGGCAGCCGGTTACCACGGCCTCCCTCACCAGCACCGATACGTGGTATTTGCAAGAAGCTACCGTGTCCGGAAAAACCACCAAAACGGCCGACCTCAAGGACCGCTATAGTATGCATTTTGGCACCACGGGCACTTACACCCAAACGCTCCTCGCCGACGGCACTACTTACGAAGGAACCTGGATGCTAATGGGCACCGATAACCGGACGCTGCATTTGGCAGATCATAAAGGCGAAGCGCAGGAGTACACGGTAGAAGGCGCCGGCCCCGAGTCGCTGGTGTATGGCCGCATGGGCAAAACCGGACAGTACGACTATTTCGCCTTCAGCCCCAAACCGTAAGGCCCGATTAAACGCAAAAGACCGCCTTTCTGAATATGGGAGGCGGTCTTTTTTTATGAAATAGGTTCGGGCTATGTGGCCTAGGCCAGTGCTAGAGCTTTTCCAGCACCCGCCGGAACAAGGCCGTCAGGCGTGGTTCGGCTACGGCAGCGCACCGCAGGATATCGGCCAGTTCTACCCGCTTTAGCTTGCCGGGCGAGGCCAGATCAGTAATGACGGACACGGCCAGCACGGGCAGGCTCATTTGCACGGCGGCAATAACCTCGGGTGTGGTGCTCATGCCCACAGCATCGGCCCCAATGGTGCGCAGGTAACGGTACTCAGCGGGCGTTTCCAGCATAGGACCCGATAGGCTGGCATACACGCCGCGCCGCATGTACTGGCCTAGGCCTAGTTCCTGGGCGGCTTCCTCGGCTATCTGGAGCAGGCCCAGGTCGTAGGGCTCCATCATGTCAGGAAAGCGTGGGCCCAGTTCCTCGAAGTTCTGGCCGATGAGCGGGTTGGTCGGCTGCAGGTTGAGGTGGTCCTCAATCAGCATCAGATCGGAGTACTCGAAGTTAGGATCGAGGCCACCGGCAGCGTTGCTCACGAACAGCTTCTGAATCCCGAGCAGCTTCATGACGCGCACCGGAAATACCACCTGCTGCATGGTGTAGCCCTCGTAGTAATGGAAGCGGCCGTGCATCACCAATACTCGCTTGCCCGCTAGGGTTCCGGCCAGCAGCTCGCCGGCGTGGCTTTCTACCGTAGAAACCGGGAAGTGCGGAATATCGGCGTAAGAAAACGTGTGGAGCACTTCCACATCCTTCACCAGGGCACCTAGGCCAGTGCCGAGGATAATGCCTACTTCGGGCTGAAAATCTTGGAGGGTTTGGCGGAGAAAATCGGCGGCTTCGCGGAGTTGCTGCATGCTGGTAGCTATTTGAAAGCGCAAGGTACTACTTCATTCAGAGCTCGGCAGGGAAAAGCGTTTGGGCTGCTAGGCCAGTTGTGCACTGACCTGGGCTACAGGCTAGCTTTGCGGCTGCCTTACCGCGAAACAAAAAGGGCTGCCGGCACACTGCCGGCAGCCCTTTTTGTAGGAAGTGATGCTTACTGAATGTTCATCTCAAAGGGAATGCGGGCTTGTACGCCTTTCATTTCCGAGAGAGTTTTGTACTGCTCGTACATGGGGTACAGCGGGCCCATTTCCTGCTTCACAAGAGTCAGGCGGGCTTCCTCGCTGAAGCTGCTGAACACGGCTTCGGCGAAGGACTTCTGGCGGGGCAGCTTCTGAATGCGGTAGTCGCCGTCCTTCAACTTGGCGCGGCGGGCCGCAATGCGCAGCGCGTCGTCAAACGAGCCTAACACATCTACCAGGCCACGGGCCTTGGCTTCCGAGCCTGACCACACGCGGCCCGAGGCCAGGCGGCGCAGACGCTCCACGGGCATATGGCGGCCAGCAGCGGCTTTTGTGGTAAAGTCGGCGTAGATGCGGTTGATTTCGTTCTGGAACTGGCTTTGCTCGAAGGGTGTGAGGGCGCGCGTGATGGTCGGGAAGTCGGAGAACTTGCCCGTGGTCACGCGGTCCGTCGTCACGCCGAGTTTCTCGCGCAGCATGGGCTCAATGTTCGGCAACACGCCAAACACCCCAATGCTGCCCGTAATGGTGGTGGGGTGAGCCACAATCGTGTCGCAGCCCATGGCAATGAAGTAGCCGCCGCTGGCCGCCACATCCGACATGCTGGCAATGACGGGCTTCACTTTCTTGGTCAGCATCACCTCGCGGTAAATGATGTCGGAAGCCAGCGAAGAACCGCCGGGCGAGTTCACGCGCAGCACTACCGCCTTCACTTTATCATCGAGGCGAGCTTTGCGGATGGCCTCGGCGAAGCGCGTGCTGCCAATGCTGCTGTTGCCGCCCTTGCCCGTTACAATATCGCCTTCCGCATAAATGACGGCAATGCGGTTGCCGCTGGTTACGTCGTCGTCCTTATCGTCGGCCTTGGAATAGTCGCTCAGGTTAATCAGGCTGAGCTTTTTGTCTTTCGCCAGACCCAGCTTGCCCTTCATGTAGTCGGTGGCCTGGTCGTAGTAGCCCAGGTTTGTCACGAGGCCGAGGCGCTTGGCATCATCAGCATTGTGCACCAGCATCGAGTCGGAAATGACTTTCAGGCGGGCCGGAGCCAGCTTGCGCGCCGTCGATACATCGGCGAGCATGGCGTTGTTGATGGAGTTGAGGAACGACGACGTCTGTAGTCGCGCCGAATCCGACATGTTGGTGCGGAAATACGGCTCTACAGCACTCTTGAACGAGCCCACCCGGAAAATCTGCGCCTGCACGCCCAGCTTATCAAACAGGTTTTTGTAGTACATGGTCTCGGAGCTGAGGCCGTTGAACTCCAGCGTGCCCTGGGGGTTCAGGTACAACTTATCGGCCACGGAAGCCAGGTAGTAGCTTTTTTCCGACTGCGCATCGGTGTACGACACCAAAAACTTGCCCGACTTTTTGAATTCGAGCAGCTCGTGGCGCACTTCTTCCAGAGAAGCCATGCCGCCCTGCACCAGCTCCAGGTTCAGGAAAATACCCTTGATGTCGTCGTCGTTTTTGGCGCGGCGGATGCTGGCCTTCAACTCGTCCAGTCCAATGCTGCTGTTTTGCCCGCCGGTAAAGCCCGAAAACGGGTTGTCAAATTCCCGTTCGGCAATGGGCTTATCCAGGGTAAGCTCCAGCACCGAGTTGCTGGCCACGGTCACTTCCTTATCTGAGGAGGCCAGGCCTACAATCAGCCCAATCATTAGCAGGAAGCCTATCAAAGCAAAAAGTATCAGCCCGGTGAAGGTGGCCAGTACGTATTTAAAAAATTGTCTCATCGCAAAAAGTAAAAAAGCGCGTTTGGTCTCTTAACAAATGTAGAGGCTTTTAAAGCGCCTCGCCGGGTATTCAACCAACCGGCGTGTTTGTGGCCTAAACGAGGTGAAATAGCCCGTTTGTGAAGTGTGCAATCGATAAACTAAATAAGCACCTCATCCTTGGTCTAGCGTCCGCACGCCAGATGCTTCAACTGCGCTCAGCATGGCAGTATTTTGGTTTACCACACACCCCCTAGGCCACCTCATCATTTCACCGCTAGTACCCGTACTTCTCGCCCCAAAGGTGGCGCAGGCGTTCCTGGGCTTTAGTTTCGGCGGGGTTGTGGCCAGGATGGTAGAACACGCGGCCGCTGAGTTGCTCGGGCATAAACTCCTGGTAGGCGAAGTTGCCCTCGTAGTCGTGGGAGTACATGTACTGGTCGCCGTAGCCTAGCTCCTCCATGAGCTTGGTGGGCGCGTTGCGGAGCGCAATAGGCACGGGCTGCACGCCTTGCTGCCGCACCAAGGCCCGCGCCTCCCGGATGGCTTTGTAGCTGGCGTTGCTCTTAGGCGAGGTGGCGAGGTATACCACCGTCTGGCCCAGAATAATATCCGACTCCGGCATGCCAATAACCGTAACGGCCTGGAAGCAGCTTTGCGCCAGAATAAGCGCATTGGGGTTAGCCAAACCTACATCTTCGGAAGCCAGAATGAGCAGACGGCGGGCAATGAACTTCACATCTTCGCCGCCTTCCAGCATCACGGCCAGGTAGTACAGCGCCGCATTGGGGTCGGAGCCTCGGATGCTCTTGATGAAGGCCGAAATGACATCGTAGTGCATTTCGCCGCCTTTGTCGTAGCGGGCGAGGTGCTGCTGGGCCAGCTGCTGCACGCCTTCGTTGGTGATGACGATTTCGCCGGTTTTGGGGTCGGGCCGGCTGGCTTCCACCACAATATCCAGCAGGTTAAGGAGCTTGCGCGCATCACCACCGGATATCATGAGCAGGGCGCCATAGTCGGCTACGCGCACCTTTTTCTGCTTCAAAATTTCGTCCTCGGCCAGCGCTTTGTCTACTAGGCCAGTCAAGACTTCCTTGCTGAGCGGCTCCAGCACATATACCTGCGCCCGGCTTAGTACGGCCGGAATCACCTCAAACGAGGGGTTCTCGGTGGTGGCCCCAATCAGCGTGACAATCCCCTGCTCCACTGCTCCCAGCAGCGCATCCTGCTGCGACTTGCTGAAGCGGTGAATTTCATCAATGAAGAGCACCGTGCCACGCTGGCGCTTGGCTTTCTCGATTACTTCGCGCACATCTTTTACGCCCGCATTCACGGCGCTCAGGGAGGCGAAAGGCTGGCCTAGCTCCTGGGCCAGCAGGTTGGCGAGCGTAGTTTTGCCCACGCCCGGCGGGCCCCACAGAATCAGGCTGGGCAGGCGGCCCGCTGCCAGATAGCGCCGCAGCACGCCTTCGGGCCCGATGAGGTGCTTTTGCCCGGCGTATTCATCCAGGGTGCGTGGGCGCATGCGCTCGGCCAGCGGCGCACCCGGCCGAGGCACGTAGGCCTGTGGCTGTGAGGAAGGTGTTGGGTCAGAATCGAAAAGAGAGCCGGTTGACATAGCGAGGGGAAGTGTAGGGCAAAGGTAGCGTAGGCCGGGGGTGGGGTCTACTGCAGAAAATCGTTTTACGAAACGCGAAGCAGAAGCAACCCACGGGGAGCTACCTTTACTGGGAATGAAAAATGCTATACGAGTTCACGCGGCCTTGTTTGTGGTGTCCCTGATTTATGCGGCCAACTACAGCATTTCCAAGGATGTGATGCCGCGCTACATGGGGCCGTTTGGGCTGGTTTTGCTGCGAATTGTGGGGGCGGCGCTGTTCTTTGGCATCGTGAGCCGCATCGTGGCACCCCACGACCGTATTGCGGGCCGCGCCGATAATCTGCGGGCCATTGCGTGTGGCCTGCTGGGCATTGGCCTGAACCAGCTGCTGTTCTTCTCAGGCCTTAACCTCACCTCACCCATCAATGCTTCGCTTATCCAAACTGTGGCGCCCATCGTGACGGTATTAGCCTCGGTGGTGCTGCTGGGCGAGCGGCTGACGCTGCCGCGATTGTTAGGGATAGGCCTAGCGGGCGTAGGGGCAGCGCTTATTATACTAGGCCGGGGCCACGGAGCCACCGCCGCGCCGGGCCAGGACACGATGCTCGGTAACTTGTATATCCTGCTCAATGCCACGGCGTTTGGCGTGTACCTGGTGATTGTGATGCCCCTGATGCGCAAATACCACCCATTTACGGTGCTGGCGCGCATATTTCTGGTGGGCGCGGTGCTGGCGGTGCCGGCCGGCTGGCAGCAAGTGCAGGCGCCCGATTATGCCAGCTTCCCGCCCGGCATTTGGGCCGCCATTGTGTACATGGTAGTGTGCCTGACGATTATGGCCTACCTGCTGAACAACTGGGCACTGAAATACGCCTCGCCTTCCCTGCTGGGGGCTTACATCTACCTGCAGCCGGCGCTGGCAGTGCTTATCGCCGTGAGCCTGGGTAAAGACACGCTTACCACAGCCAAGGCACTGCAGGCTCTGCTGATTTTCGGGGGTGTATTTCTGGTCAGCCGGAAGCCTAAAACCCAGCTCGCGGCAGAAGCCATACCGCTGGAAGCCGTGCAGGATTAGTGGCCTAGCTGACCCTTGCGCTTGCGAATGAACGGGTTTGCTGACTAGCTTACGCTTGTTTAGTGCCGCCTTGCAACGGTAGGCCACTCTTGGTGTCTTAAGAGGCACACCCTGGTTTTCTACACCCTTCTACTTCCCATTTCCCCCTTCCCTTTTTACATGCTACAACACACAGTACGCCGTCTCGGAATGGTCGCCTTCCTGCTGCTGGCCGGAACCGCCACCGTGCAGGCACAAGTTGGCCCCGGCACGCAGTGGACCAAAGATGGCTACGGCTACATGAGCACGAAGAACGACGAAATCGTGCAGCTCGACGCCCGCGACCCCAGCAAGTCCGTCACGCTCATCAGCAAAGCTCAGCTGACGCCCGTAGGCCAGTCGGCACCGCTGAAGGTGCGGCGCTTTGCCTTCTCCGACAACGGCCGTCAGGTGCTGCTCAATACCAACACTAAGAAAGTATGGCGCTACGATACGCGCGGCGACTACTGGGTGTACAACCTCGATGGCAACAAGCTGACGCAGTTGGGCAAAGGTCGCCCGGAGTCGTCGCTGATGTTCGCCAAATTCTCGCCCGATGGCAGCAAGGTGGCCTACGTGAGCGAGCACAACCTCTATGTAGAAAACCTGGCCGACAACACCATCACGCCACTCACTACGGATGGCACCACAGGCCTCATCAATGGCACCTTCGATTGGGTGTATGAAGAAGAGCTGGATTGCCGCGACGGTTTCCGCTGGAGCCCCGATGGCCAGAAACTGGCCTACTGGCAGCTCGACGCCACCAAGACGCGCAACTACCTGATGCTGAACACTACGGATGCGCTGTACCCATTCACAGTGCCCGTGGAGTACCCCGTAGTAGGCGAAGACCCCAGCCGCTGCCGCATTGGCGTAGTGCCGGTCGCGGGCGGTGCTACCAAGTGGATGGATGTGCCCGGCGACGCTGTGCAGCACTACATTCCGCGCATGGAGTGGGCCGGCGCCAACGAGCTGATTCTGCAGCAGCTGAACCGGCGGCAGAACGAGAGCAAGCTGATGTTGGCTACTGCCGCTACCGGTGCTGTACGCCCCGTTTACAGCGAAACCGACAAGGCCTGGATTGACGCTAAAGACGGTGCCGTGGGCTGGAACTGGATTGATGGTGGCAAGAGTTTCGTGTGGTCGAGCGAAAAAGATGGCTGGCGCCACCTCTACAACGTAGACCGCAAAGGCAAAGCCACGCTCCTGACCAAAGGCGACTACGACGTTATCAGCCTGGAAAATATCAACGAGAAGGAAGGCAAGATTTACTTCATGGCCTCCCCCACCAATGCCACCCAGACCTACCTGTATCAGGTGCCGCTGAAGGGCGGCAAGGCCGTACGCGTGACGCCTCAGAACCTGGCCGGCTCGCACAGCTACGATGTTTCGCCTAACGGCAAGATTGCCTTGCACAACTACTCCAGCGCAGCCGTGTACCCTGTTTCTGACGTCGTATCGTTGCCCGCGCACCAGCGCCTCAACGGCGGCGAAACGCCTGAGCAAGCCAAGAGCATGAAGATGCCCAAGGTGGAATTCTTCCAGGTGAAAACCGCCGATGGCGTGACGCTGGATGGCTGGATGATAAAGCCCAACAACTTCGACCCCGCCAAGAAATACCCCATTGTGTTCTATGTGTACGGCGAGCCAGCCAGCCAGACGGTTACGGACCGCTTCGGCACGGGCTTCAACCGCCTCTACCAGGGCAACATGGCCGAGGATGGCTACATCTACGCCTCTCTGGAAAACCGAGGTGCTCCGGCGCCGCGCGGCCGCGAGTTCCGCAAGGCCATCTACCACAACATCGGCAGCCTCAACATCCGCGACCAGGCCATGGGCGCGAAGGAAGTCCTGAAAAACAGCTTCGTAGATACCAGCCGCGTGGCGGTGTGGGGCTGGAGCGGCGGTGGCTCTTCTACCCTCAGCCTGCTGTTCCAATACCCCCAGATCTATAAAACGGGCATCTCCATTGCGGCCGTCGACAACCAGCTCAACTACGACAACATCTACCAGGAGCGCTACATGGGTCTCGTGCCCGAAGACAAGCACTACTTCGTGGATAACTCGCCGCTGGCCCACGCCAAAAACCTGCGCGGCAACCTGCTGCTCATCCACGGCACCGGCGACGACAACGTGCACTACAACAACGCCGAGCAGATGATTAATGAGCTGGTGAAAAACAACAAAACCTTCCAGCTGATGGCCTACCCCAACCGGACCCATGGCATCTCGGAAGGCGAAGGCACCAGCCGCCATTTGGCCGCCACCTACACCAAGTTCCTGAAGGAAAACTGCCCTCCCGGCGCCCGATAGGCCTAGCAAGTAAGAGAGCATACGAGAAGAGGCCTAGCAAATCTGCTAGGCCTCTTTTGTTTACCCCAGCTGTTATTCCGAGGGGAGCCGGCTCCGGCAATGAGGGCTACCCGGTCTTTTAGTTTCAAGGCTGCTGTCCTTTGCGGCCAAAGTGCAGCACCCCATCGGCAATGCGGCCGTAGCGAATAGTCAGCAAATCCTGCAGGTAGTTCTGGTACACCTGCCAGGGGCGGCGGGAGCCCTGTTTCGGTAGTACCTGCTGCGCGCGCTGCACGTATCCGGAAGTGAAGTTGAGGAAGGGCTCCGGCGTTACGCCCTCCTGCCGGCGGGGCACGGCAATATCTATCTTGCGGCGGTCCATGTAGCGGAGCAGTCGGCACACGAAGCCCGCGGTAAGGTCGGCCTTAAGGGTCCAGGAGGCGTTGGTGTACCCGAAGGCCATGGCGAAGTTGGGCACGTCGCTGAGCATCATGCCTTTGTAGGCAAGGGCCTCATTAGACTCTACGGGGCGGCCGTCGATGTTCAGCTTCATACCGCCAAGCAGCTTGATTTTCAAGCCCGTAGCCAGCACTACTAGCTCGGCGGGCAGTTTCTGGCCCGACTTGAGTTGTAGGCCAGTAGCCGTGAAGCGCTCAATCTCATCGGTCACAACGGTAGCCTGCCCCGTTCGTAGCGCCCGAAACAAGTCGCCGTCGGGCACCACGCACACCCGTTGGTCCCAGGGTTTGTAGCGCGGCGTGAAATGCGTGGCCACATCATACTCAGGGCCCAGCTGCCGCTTGGCCAGATGCACAATCTGTTTCTTGGCCAGCTCCGGCTTCTGGCGCGCCACCCGATACAGAATGATGCTTTCCAGTACGTTTTTCCAGCGGGTGGCCCAGTAGGCCAGTCGGGCCGGTAGATACCGGCGCAGCTTGGCCGCAATAGCATCCTCTGAGGGCCTGGAAACCACATACGAAGGGGAGCGCTGGAGCATGGTAATGTGTGCCGCCGTTTTGGCCATGGCTGGTACCAGCGTTACGGCCGTAGCACCGCTGCCCACCACCACCACGCGCTTGTTGGTGTAGTCTAGCCCCTCAGGCCAGAACTGCGGAAGTACTACGGTGCCCTGGTAAACCTCCTCGTCTGGGAAATGAGGGCGGTAGGCCTCTTCATAGCTGTAGTAGCCGCTGCACACATACAGAAACCGGGCACTAAGGCTACGGTGCTCTCCCGTGGCCATCACCTTCACTCCTACCGTCCAGCAGGCCTTCTGGCTCGACCACGCGGCACTGACTACCTGATGACCGAAACGAATATGCTGGACAATGCCATTTTCCTGGGCCGTCTCCTCAATGTAGCTCCGAATGGCAGGCCCGTCGGCAATGGCTTTGGGATTCTTCCAGGGCTTGAATCCATAGCCCAGGGTGTACATGTCGGAGTCGGACCGAATACCAGGATACCGAAACAGGTCCCAGGTCCCTCCCACTGCCTCTCGCGCTTCCAGAATGGCGTAGCGCTTGCTGGGGCAGCGCTTTTGCAGGGCGGCGGCAGCCCCAATCCCGGATAAGCCGGCCCCAACAATCAGAACATCTAGAAGCGGTTCCTGAGTTGGGAGGTGAGTAGATGACATAGCAGGGTGGCCTCGGGTTTCAGTGGAATCAAGTGTACGAACACACGCTCTTCCAAAAGTATTCGGCCCCGATTTTTTTCCAGTTTTCCTCTAGTTGCGAGGGATTTTACGGCCATTTCCTAGTCGCAAGTGTGGTTCTACTGGCCTACAGGCGACGTCTGCCTTGTTAGGGCTGCGAAGGTGATTCGCGCAGAATGCACACATCCTGCCAGCTCAGCTCTCCGGCCACGTAACGGCGGTAAAGCTGCGCTACGTAGCCGCTAGCCTTTTTATATAAACCAGGATGCGTTTTCTGCATCTGCGCCAGCACATAGGCACGTTGCTCAGGCGTTTGTGCGGCGGGGCCATATTTCGTATAGTTGTTCTCCATGAGCAAACCAGCTAGGCCTGCAAAGTGCGCATATTCGGGTCACTTGTCGAGGAAAAACACCCCGCATTTGTGACACCGGATTTCTCTGCAAAACCAGGCGCAAACTCTGGAGCGCAGCTGCGGATGGCTGCTGGCTGCCTACGAGAAATGCACTCAATTTGCCGATAAAGACGTTTTTTCACGTCAGAGCCCTTAGCCAGTGTTAGTGTTTACCGGCTATCAGCTACCCGTTTATATCACTCGTTTTTTCGCTCAAGAGATGATTCAATTATCTACGGCTAGGCCACTTCCGGAACCGAAACTATTCTGACTTATCCAGGCGGCTGGCAAACTTCCAGATCATCATTATGCCTGCTACGGCTTGCACAGCTAGGCCTATTATCACGAGCACATCGGCGCCCGCCATCTGATTCATTTTGAGCAGCCCGGCCAGAACCACTATGACGATTCCTGCTAATAAGGCCAGAAATAGCGCACGGTAGGAAATAGATGCCATCAGAGTATGGAGTTAGAAAGACTATAGGCCACTACGACTTATTGTCTAGCCGGGAGAAAAACTTCAGCATAATCAACAAAGGGCTGACTACCATCAGCAATAGGCCTAGCAGCCGCAAGTACATGGACCACGCAAAGGAGGGAGAAGTAGGAAACGAGTTAACACTTAGAAATATACTCCCAACTTGTAATACCAGACCAGCCACAAATACCAAGAATAAGGTCACGAAAGAAGGCAGCCATTTCATAATCTGGAAGGATACAGTGAGATAATGTATTTGAAGTTTACAAGCGCAATAACGCAAAAGCGCCCCGTTCCACAATCCGGAACGAGGCGCTTTCTTTCTGGTTACCCGACGTGGCCTAGAGGTGAATTACCTCGCCGTAAGCGGCGGCGGCGGCTTCCATAATGGCTTCCGACATGGTGGGGTGCGGGTGAACCGATTTAATGATTTCGTGGCCGGTAGTTTCGAGCTTGCGCGCTACCACTACTTCCGCAATCATTTCGGTTACGTTGGCGCCAATCATGTGGGCACCAAGCCACTCACCGTACTTCTTGTCGAAAATCACTTTCACGAAGCCATCCTTCACGCCGCCTGCGGAGGCTTTGCCGGAGGCCGAGAAGGGGAATTTGCCTACTAAAATATCGTAGCCTTGCTTTTTGGCTTCGGCTTCGGTGAGGCCTACCGAGGCAATTTCCGGTGAGGCGTAGGTGCAGCCGGGAATGTTCTGGTAGTTAAGCGGCTCAGGGTGATGACCGGCAATTTTCTCCACGCAAATGATGCCTTCAGCAGAGGCTACGTGTGCCAGCGCGGGGCCGGGCACGATGTCGCCGATGGCGTAGATACCAGGAACGTTGGTCTGGTAGTAGTCGTCCACGATGATGCGGCCTTTCTCTACTTTAATGCCCAGTTCTTCGAGGCCAATGTTTTCGAGGTTGGTTACCACGCCCGCCGCGCTCAGCACTACGTCGCAGGCAATCTGCTGGTCGCCTTTGGCGGTTTTGATGGTTACGTTGCAGCCTTCGCCGCTGGTGTCCACGGCCGTTACCTCAGCCGAGGTCAGCACGTTTACGCCGATTTTCTTGAAGGATTTCTCCATCTGGCGCGATACTTCCTCGTCCTCTACGGGCACGATGCGGGGCAGGTACTCTACTACCGTTACCTCGGCACCCATGGTGCGGTAGAAGTAGGCGAATTCCACGCCGATAGCGCCGGAACCGACCACCACCATGCGCTTAGGCATCTGGGGCAGCACCATGGCCTGGCGGTAACCGATAATTTTCTTGCCATCAATCGGCAGAGCAGGCAGCTCGCGCGAGCGGGCACCCGTGGCCAGAATGATGGATTTGGCTTCTACCGTTTCTTTCGAGCCGTCAGCTTTCGTCACCTCCACCTTGCCAGCGGCCAGCAGTTTGCCGGTGCCCATGATGGCGTCAATCTTGTTCTTTTTGAACAGGAAGTTGATGCCTTTGCTCATGCCATCGGCCACCCCGCGGCTGCGCTGAATTACGGCATTAAAATCGTAGCCTACGCCATCGGCCTTCAGACCGTAGTCGCCGGCGTGGCTGAGGTATTCAAATACCTGGGCGCTCTTGAGCAGGGCTTTGGTGGGGATACAGCCCCAGTTGAGGCAAATCCCGCCGAGCGACTCGCGCTCTACCACGCCTACTTTCAGACCAAGCTGCGAAGCCCGGATAGCGGCTACGTAGCCGCCTGGGCCGCTGCCGACAACGACCAGGTCGTATTGCAATGCCATATTGTTCAGGTTGAAGGTTTGAAAGGAAAACACCACGCTGTTCCTATGGTTTGGGCGCGGCCCGGCAAAGATAGGGACGCTGCGCAACTACACACCCTCCTGTTTACATCTGCTACTGGCCTAGAGGCACAAAATTGTGGTCGAGTGCTCAGCCTTTGCTCTGCGCCCCTCGTACAAGGGCCCGTACATACCAGAGAATCTGTTTCTCAGGCTCTTCTCACGCTGCCACTTCCCATGAAATCAACTATACTTCCGTTACTGGCTGTTGCCACCTTGCTCTTTACTACGGAGTGCGCCCGCACTACCGAAACCGAGCGCCCCGTTACCTCCGCCGTCCGCAATGCCGGCCGCGAAGCCGACATTGCCCGTGCCGCTGATTCCACCAGCGCTACGGCCAACCTAACTGCCCCGACTGCTGTGCCCGAGGCGCCGGCCAGCGTAGAGGCGGCAGCCCGCAAAACAAACACCGATTACAAAGCGGAAATCAGGACGGCTGATGCGGTGCTCAAAAGCACGCCTCGCAACTTCGATGCCCTCCTGACCCGGGCCAAAGCCAAGAGCCACCTCAAGGATTATGCGGATGCTATTGTCGACTACAATGCCGCTATCCGTCTGAAGCCCACCAACGCCGAAGCCTACTACAACCGCGGCCTCAACCGCCTCAAACTGAAGCAATACACGCCCGCCATCAGTGACTTCACCAAAACCATCAAGTACAACCCGCAGGATAAAGAGGCCTACTTCGGCCGGGGAGCTGCCAAAATGCAGATGTTCAACTTCAAGAGCGCCATCCCTGATTTCACGAAAGCCATAGCCCTCGACGACAAATACGCTGATGCCTATGAGTACCGCGGCATTAGCTACTCGTCTATCAACAAGCCAAACGAAGCCAAAGCTGACCTGGAAAAAGCCACTCAGCTCAACCCCGAAGCCGCCAAAAGTCTGCGCCGCTACGCAGGCAAGTAGTGAGAAGGTGAGGAACTTGTGAAAAGTGAAATGGTGAGTTAATGTTCTTGTAACCTAGACAGGCCTAGAACGTGTCATTGCGAGGAGGAAGGACGAAGCAATCCTTCCTCCACCGTTGCACTAACTGCTGCATTCAAAAGACCTTACTTCCATAGCGGACGTAAGGTCTTTTCAGTTTCATCGGAAATGCTGCGTGCGACGAGGAAAGATTGCTTCGCTCCGCTCGCAATGACAGGCCCAGTGGCGTCGCTAGGCCACTCACACATCAACTCACTATTTCACTTTTCACAAGTTCACCACTTCACTACTTCCCCATCAGGAGCTTGACGTAGAAGCTGGGCTGGCGGAGTCTCTCTCGTAGGTCCAAGTCCAGGAACATATTGCTGATGGTTTCTGCCAGGGTGGGGTTGTTGGCGGCGCGGTTGGCAATGAAGTTGAACAGCCAGGGGTAATTCAGCAGGCGCTGCATGCCGCGGCTCAGGCGCAGCTCCTGCCACAAGCGGTTGTACACGGCGCCATCGTAGCCTTTGAGGAAATCCGGCGTGAAGTTCTGCTCAGCCAATGCCCTGCCAGCCCAGTCAGCTGCGTGGCGCCCCGATACCATGGCGTGGCTGATGCCTTCACCGGAAAATGGGTCGATGAGGGAGCCCGCATCGCCGAGTAGCAGGTAGCCAGGGCCGGAGAGTGGCCTACGCTTAGAACCCAGCGGCAACCCGAAGCCGCGCACCGGGCCTAGGCGCTCTGCTGTGGCAAAACGGTCTTTGAGAGCCGGATGTGTGTGAAGTATTTCTTCCAGCCGCTCACGCAGCTTCACCTTCTTTTTCGATACGGCTTCTGTGAGCATGCCTACGCCTACGTTGGCCTCGCCGTTGGGCAGCGGGAACACCCAGAGGTAGCCCGGCAGAAAGTCCTTGATAAAGTGCAGCTCAATAAAATTGTCGGGGTGTAGGCCAGTCACGCCGCGGTAGTAGGCGCGCAGGCCCGCGCAATGGTGGGCCGGTTCCAGCTCGTGGCCCCCAATCTGCCGGGCAAAGCTCGACTGCGCCCCGTTGGCTACCAGCAGCAGCTTGGCCGTGGCAAGTTCCTCACCAGACTGGCCTAGCAGGCGCCAGCGTCCATCGGGCAGTTGCTCATGGCGGGCTACATCTACATTTTCGCGGAAGTCGATTTCGGGTCGGCGGCGTACTTCTTCGATGAGGAAATTATCAAAGTCGATGCGCTTGCTTATGTGTCCGGCCGAGCGGTCGAGGGCCGGGTTGTAGTTGGGCTTAAAGGGCACTGCCAGGCGGCGGCCATTGGGGGCGTAGAAATCGATGCCCCAGCTGGGCAGCTGGCTTGGCTCGGCGGCCAGCTTTTCCGGCAGCGTCTCCCCTATCCGGCGCAGCTCATTGATGACTTTACCACTGAGTGCGTCGCCACACACTTTGTCGCGGGGGAAGGTGGCACGGTCGAGGAGCAGGCAGCGGTGTCCGGCGTTGGCGAGGTGTAGCGCCGCCGTAGCGCCGCCAGGGCCAGCCCCCAGAATGCAGATATCGATTTCAGGCATAAGAACACCAACAGGTAGTTGGTGGAGTATCATTCGGGTTCGGAAGTCAGCGCGAAGCTCGCCAACTATAAGATGGCGGCACGATTTCGTGCAAGCTACTACTGCTATTACTTACCTTCGCCTTCATGACAAAACTGCTCGACGGAAAAGTGGCCCTGATTACGGGTGCTTCCAAAGGAATCGGCCGCGCTATAGCGGTGTATTTCGCCCAACAGGGCGCTCAGGTGGCCTTCACCTACCTCTCCAGCGTAGAAAAAGGCCAGCAGCTGGAGCAAGAGCTGGCTGCGCACGGCTCGAAAGTAAAAGGCTTCCGCTCCGACGCTTCCATCTACGCTGAAGCTGAAAAGCTAGTGGAAGATGTGGTAACCGAGTTCGGCAAGCTGGATATACTGGTGAACAACGCCGGCATCACGCAAGATGGCCTACTCATGCGCATGAGTGAACAGCAGTGGGACCAGGTAATTGCCGTGAACCTGAAATCCGTTTTCAACCTGACCAAAGCCGCCACCAAACCTATGATGCGCGCCAAAGCCGGCAGCATCATCAACATGACCTCGGTGGTCGGCATTAAAGGCAACGCGGGCCAAGCGAACTACGCGGCTTCCAAAGCCGGTATCATCGGCTTCACGAAGT
Source organism: Hymenobacter gelipurpurascens (assembly GCF_900187375.1). NCBI lineage: Bacteria > Pseudomonadati > Bacteroidota > Cytophagia > Cytophagales > Hymenobacteraceae > Hymenobacter > Hymenobacter gelipurpurascens. The sequence continues at coordinate 2,132,219 of NZ_FYEW01000001.1, forward strand.
CGGTGGCGCTGGAGCTGGGCTCGCGCAACATCCGTTGCAACGCAATTGCTCCCGGCTTCATCGAGACGGAAATGACCGACGCCCTCGACCCCAAGCAGGTAGATGAGTGGCGCAAAGTCATTCCGCTGCGCCGTGGCGGCACCCCCGACGACGTAGCCAAAGCCACTGCCTTCCTCGCCTCCGACGACAGCAGCTACATTAGCGGCCAAGTGCTGCAGGTAGACGGCGGCATGCTGACCTAGGCCAGTCGTCCGGTTAACTGGAAAAAAGAACGTCATGCTGAGCGGAGTCGAAGCATCTCTACCGGAGCTAATCAAATGAAGTTAGCACTGCGGTAGAGATGCTTCGACTCCGCTCAGCATGGCGTTCTTTTATTACTGATTTTCTGAACCTATGCGTACTTACCTGCTGCCCGTTCTTTTGCTTATCGTCGCTTCCCTAGTGGCCTACCCGCGCCTGCACCGACAGCTTGCGCGCTACCAGCAGACGCAGACCGCACAAGCATCTGTAGCTCGCATTGCGCCAAAACTGCACAACGGCGACCTAATCTTCCAGACGTCGCAATCGGCGCAAAGCAAAGCGATACAGCTGGCCACGCACTCGCCGTACAGCCACTGTGGCATTCTGTTCCAGAAGAATGGCGAGTGGCGCGTTTTTGAAGCAGTGCAGCCCGTGAGCGAAACCTCCTTGACTGCCTGGGCAGCGCGCGGTAAGGATGGCAAAGTGGTGGTAAAGCGCCTGCGCGATGCCAAAACTGTACTGACACCCGCGACCCTGCAGCGCCTGAAAGCCGCCGGCGAGCAGTACCGTGGTAAGAATTATGACCTATACTTTGGCTGGTCCGATGACCGGATCTACTGCTCGGAGCTGCTCTGGAAGATGTACCAGCAAGCCACCGGCCGCGAAATCGGGAAGCTCCAGACGCTGCGGGAGTTTGATCTAGGCCACCCTGCGGTGCGGGCCAAACTGCAGGAGCGCTACGGCAAACGCATTCCACTGAATGAAAAGGTTATTTCGCCTGTGCAGATGTTTGAAAGCCAGGAACTGGTCACAGTGCAGTAAGCGCCTGACTGGCCTACGCAACCTATACCGGATAAATTTGTCCGAAATAAAAATCAGCCTTACCTTTGTATCAAATACAGCAAGTATGTTTTCCAAGGCGTGTGAATACGGCATTAGGGCAGCGATTTACATCGGGCAGCAGTCGAAAGACTTTGGGCGCCGTGTGGGTCTGAAGGATATTGCCGCCGAAATCGACTCGCCGGAAGCCTTCACGGCCAAAGTACTGCAGCAACTGGTGCGTGAGCAGCTTGTCACGTCGGTGAAGGGCCCCACCGGCGGCTTCGAACTGACTGCTGAGCAGTTGCGCACTGTCACGCTCAAGCAAATTGTACTTGCCATCGACGGCCCTGACATGCTGCAGGGGTGCGCGCTAGGCCTGCGCCAGTGCTCGGCCAAGCAGCCCTGCCCCATGCACTACCAGTTTCTCCCCATTCGCGACCAGCTGAACGAGCTGCTGCGCACTCACACCGTGGGGGAGCTGGCGGGCAAAATGCACGAGGGCCTTAGCTTTTTGAAACAGTAGCTTTTTTTGTTTTAATACCGGACAAAATTGTCCTTTACTAGATTGTTGCATGAATTCTGAGCAAAAGCAACTTGTTACGGCCACGGTGCCGACTCTACGTGAGCATGGTGTGGCCCTGACCACGCATTTCTACCGCCGCATGTTCGAGCACAACCCAGAGTTGAAGAACGTCTTCAACATGGGAAATCAGCAGAACGGCAAGCAGCAAATGGCGCTGGCCATGGCGGTACTGGCCTACGCCGAGCATATCGACAACCCCTCGGTGCTGACGCACGCCGTAACCAAAATCGGCCACAAGCACGTCAGCCTCGACATTCGACCGGAGCACTACGCCATTGTGGGCCGGCACCTGATTGCCTCCATTGGCGAGGTGTTGGGCGAAGCCGCTACTCCTGACCTGCTCAATGCCTGGGCCACGGCTTACCAGGAGCTGGCCGACCTTATGAGTGGCCTAGAGAGTGGCCTATACCGCGATGCCGTGGCGCAGGAAGGCGGCTGGACTGGCTGGCGGCCGTTCACGGTAAAGCGGAAAGTGGAAGAGTCGGCGGAAATCACTTCCTTCTACCTCTACCCTACTGATGGAGGCAAGGTGGCCACGTTCCTGCCGGGCCAGTACGTGAGCCTGCGCCTATTCCTGCCCGAGCTGAACCTGTTTCAGCCGCGCCAGTACAGCCTTTCCAGCGCTCCTAACCAGGAATATTACCGCATTTCGGTGAAGAAGGAAGCTGGCAGCCAGCACCCCGATGGCCTGATCAGCAACCGCCTGCACCAACATGTGCAGGAAGGCGACCTGGTGGAACTGGCCTCGCCAGCCGGCGACTTCACCCTGGATACTAGCCGGCAGACGCCGGTGGTGTTTGTGAGTGGCGGCGTGGGCCAGACGCCCCTGCTGAGCATGCTGGAACACTTGGTAGAAACCGGCAGCAACCGCGAAATTGTGTGGGTGCACGGCAGCCGCAATACCAAAGTGCACGCCTTCCGCGAGCCGGTAGCCAAACTGACCGCCCACCACAGCAACGTGCAGAAGCACATCTTCTACGATCAGCTGGAACCCAATCTGGCCGTGGTAGAAGGCCATTACGAGGGCATCGTGGACCTGCAGAAGCTCAATGGCGGCTCGTTGCTACGCGAAGCTGACTACTACGTGTGTGGCCCAGCTCCCTTCATTCGTAAGCAAATGAAGGACCTGGCTGCCCTAGGCGTATCGCGCGAGGCCATCCACTTTGAGGAGTTTGGGCCCGCTACACTGACCGCCTAAGTCAGGAGGTTGGCAGAAGCCTACAGGCCGCCCAGCGTTAGTTCACTTATTGAACTGACGCTGGGCGGCCTGTAGGCTTAAGCACATTGCAGCAAGGATGCAAATCAGACTACCTTCGCGCTGTCCTCGACCCCACGCAACCAACCCGCATCAAACGGGGTTCTTTGGTGCAGTTGCTATACCATTCTGCCTTTGTTACTATCTGCTTCTCCCTGGTTTATCCTGTTGTGCCTGGCCGTGGGCGCGGGCTATGCAGCCCTACTTTACTCGGCGAAGGCGCCCTGGAGCCGGGCCGTTAATTATGCGCTGGCGTTTGTCCGGTTTGCCGTAGTGAGCTTCCTATGCTTCCTGCTGCTCTCGCCTTTTATCCGGACGACCACTACCACCACCGAAGCGCCTACGGTGGTGCTGGCCGTTGATAACTCGCAGTCCGTAGGCCTGTTTACACCGCCGACGGTGCTCAGCCAAACGACCCAGGGCCTGCAGAAGCTCGCCGAAGCCTTGCGTGGCAAGGGCTTTCGGGTGGAAACCCGTGTGCTGGATGCTGCTAGGCCAGTCAGCCCCGATTCGGTGCAGTTCAAAGCAGCCGCTACGGATATCGATAATCTGCTCACGTCCGTGCGGGAGGGCTACGAGGGCCGTAACCTGGCCGGCGTGGTGCTGGCCTCCGATGGCCTCGTGAACCAAGGCCGTGCCCCCCAATACACCGACTACAACTTCCCGATTTACAGCCTGGGCCTCGGCGACACCATCGCCAAAAAGGACCTCAGCCTGCCGTTGCTTACCTACAACCGCGTGGCCTTCAGCGGCAATCAGTTCCCGCTAGAGGCCGAAGTAGCCTACGATGGATTTGGCGGCCAAGTAGCTACCGTGGCGCTGCGCGAAAACGGCCGCGTGCTGCAAACCAAGCGCGTGAACCTGCCGGCCGGGCAGCGGCGCATTAAAACCACTTTCCTCATCACGGCCCCTGCGCCCGGTAAGCGTCGCTACGAAGTGGTCATCAATAAGCAAGCCGGCGAGTTCACGGACCTCAACAACGCCAAATTTGCCTACATCGAGATTGTGAAGGGCAAGCTGCGGGTGCTGCTGGCGGGCGCTGCCCCACACCCCGATTTGAAAGCGTTGCGGGCCGCCATCATTGAAAACGACAACTTCGACCTGACCACCTACCTGCCCGGCATTGCGCCGCTGAAAGGCCAGGACTATGACGTAGCTATTCTGCATCAGCTGCCTTCCCAAGGTGGCCTAGGCCAGGAGGTACTGAACCTGGTGCGTACGCGCCGAATGCCAGCGCTCTATATCCTGGGGGCACAGTCGGATTTTGGGGCTTACAATGCCCTGAGCACGGGACTCACGGTGCAGCCACGCGGCCAGCAAACCGACGACGTAACGCCAACCCCGAACCCTACTTTTTCGCGCTTTACGTTTGAGGAAGACGCCTTACGCCGCTTTACCGCGTATCCGCCGGCGCCGGTGCCGTTTGGGGAGGTGCGGCTGGGTGGTGGGGCTGAGGCCGCGCTTTGGCAGCAGGTGGGTCGTGTGAAAACCCGCAAGCCTCTGCTGGTTTTCGGTGGCACGCCGGCCCAGCGCCAGGCCACGTTGCTCACCGATGGCAGCTGGCAGTGGCGACTGCAGGAAGCCGTGGAGCACGACGACCGCCCCGAGGCCTACGACCGGCTCATCATCCGGACGCTGCAGCTGCTCACCCAAAACGCCAACAAGAAGCGCCTCGATGTGTATCCGACCCAAGATGCCTTCTCTTCTCAGGATGACGTAACCTTTGGAGCGGAAACCTATAATGCCATTTTTGAGCGCATCTACAGTCAGCAAATCACGCTCACGCTTACTGACGAGCAGCAGAAAAACCGCACGTTCACCTTTACCAACACTGAAGATGGCGCGCCCCTGCACCTAGGCCAGTTGCCGGGCGGGCTGTACCGCTACTTGGCCCGCGCCACTCTCAGCGGCCAGGCCCAGCAAGACCGCGGCGAAGTACTGGTGCAGGATCAGCAGCTGGAGGCACTGCAGTCGCGCGCCGACCATAACCTGCTGTATCAGCTGGCGCGCCGCAGCGGGCAGCGGCTCTATTATCCATCGCAGTTTGAGCAGCTCACGCAGGATATCCAGAAGGCCAACTACAAGCCCATTATTTATGAACAGGAAGATCTGAAGGATCTTATCAACCTCAAATGGCTGTTCTTTATCCTGCTAGGCCTACTGACCTTTGAGTGGGCCACCCGCAAATATTCCGGTGGTTTATAAGGCTGATTTCTCACCTGTCCATACTAAACCACTCCGTGCCTACTTCACTGATCGGAGCCACTCCGCTACTTATCTCAAGCGCAAGGCTGTACTAGGCCAGTCGTTCTAGGGTAAGGGCTACTGCTCCGGTCAGCAACCCATATTTTTGAATAATGAAACTGCTCTCTTTTACCCTTTGCACCGCTGCTATCCTTCTAGGCAGCTGCAAGAAAAGCACCGAAAAACAAACGGAGCTGGCCGTGCAGGATTTCGTGCGCAACCGCATCAGCGACGCCAAAAACTACTTCCCCGGCAAGTTCAGATACCGGCCTTACACCAAGCAGGATTCCTTGCTGTATTTGGCCCAGATGGCCCAGATTAATGGGGCCCCGGCGCCACCTGCTCCTACCGCCGCCGACACGGCCCGCATTGGGATTCTGGTGCATCATAACTACCGCGACGAAATGCGCAACGGCGAAATGATTCAGGACAGTGGCGAATATGTGGTGCGGCCCAACGGCGAAGTGCGGCAGCTGGTAGCCGAAAGCGTTCGGCAGAAGCGCATGAAGCAAGCTCTGCAGCCCGCCGCAGCTGGCCAGATTCGCTAGTGCCAACCAGAGCTGGTACCTTTGGGTACTTTTTCTTTATTTCTGGCTGATTTTCTATCGGACCATTCACGGGCCTGGCGCAAGCGTAGGCCACTTAGTTGAGCCATGCGCTACATTCTCGTCAACAAACCGTACGAAGTTCTCACCCAATTCACCGACGAGCAAGGCCGTGCGACACTCAAGGACTTCGTGGATATTCCGAACATCTACCCCGTAGGCCGCCTCGACTACGACTCCGAAGGCCTTGTGCTGCTCACCGACGACAAGCAGCTGCAGCACCGCCTCTCGGAGCCCCGTTTCAAAGTAACGAAAACCTATTGGGTGCAGGTAGAAGGCGTGCCCACCGAAGAAGCTCTGGAAAACCTGCGCCGCGGTGTGGACCTGAAAACGGGCTACACCTCGCCCGCCGAGGCGAAACTACTGACGGAAGAGCCCACCTTATGGGAACGCAGCAAGCCGGTGCGCTTCCGGGCCAGCATCCCGACCAGCTGGATTGAAATCCGGATTTCACAGGGCATGAACAGGCAGGTGCGCAAAATGACGGCCGCTGTGGGCTTCCCCACGTTGCGCCTGGTGCGCGTGCGCATTGCCAACCTCAAAGTAGAAGCGCTCCAGCCCGGCCAATGGCGCGAGTTGAAGGAAAGCGAGGTAAAAGTTCTCACCGACGATATGGCTGCCCAAACGGCCGCCGCGGGCACGTTCAAGACCCCAGCCAAAGGCTCCGAGTACTGGCCCGGCGGTGTTCGTCCGGCCTCGGCTAAACCCGGCCAGAATAGCGCGGGCGGCCACAAGCGCGGCGGTTTCGGTGGCACCAAAACGGGCGGCCCCAAAGCCGGCAGCGCCGCGGGCAGCCGTGGTCCCAACCGTGGCGGCACCACCTTCAGCGCCAAGCCTACGGGCGGGAAAGCAGCGGGCGGCAAAGCCACGCCCGGTAAAACCGGCAGCAAGCCCGGCCCCAAGTCGGCGGGACGTGGAGGCGCGGGCCGCAAGCCCGGCCCGGCCGGTGCCGACCGTAGCAGTCGCGGCTAATGCCCGGTAAGCTCCACCTGAAACCCCAGCGCCGACGGCAACTCTTGTTGCTGGCGGCGCTGGGGTTTTTCTTGCTCAACGCTGTAGCGTTCTTTCACGCCTGGCGGTTCACGCACTTCGTGGCAAGTGGCCTACACACGGATAACCCCGAGCAGCTCTCGGGGCCTCAAAAGCTGTGGGTTCTGGCAACAGGCATCAAAAACCCGAAGCCGGTTACTACCGCTAGGCCACCTTTTGCTTACCAAACGATTTGTCTGGGCAGCCCCAACGGCCGACTGGAAACCTGGTACAGCGCGGTGCCAAATGCGCGAGGCACGGTGGCACTATTTCATGGCTACACCAGCTCCAAAAGCAAGCTCCTGACCGAAGCCGCCACGTTCCGTCGCCTCGGCTACAGCGTCCTCCTCACCGATTTTGCCGGCAACGGCGGCTCCGAGGGCAACGTCTGTACTGTAGGCCACCATGAGGCCGAAGATGTAGCCGCTGTGGTCCGGTGGCTGCAGCGTAGGCAAGGGCAAGTGTTAATTTATGCCAACTCCATGGGCGCCGTAGCCACGTTGCGGGCCGAGGCCGAGTTGGGCGTGCGCCCCACGGCCAACCTGCTGGAATGTCCCTACGGCTCGATGCTTGAAACTGCCCAAAGCCGCTTCCGCTCCATGCACGTGCCCTCTTTCCCAATGGCGAACCTGCTGGTACTTTGGGGTGGCCTAGCGAATAACTTCTGGGCGTTTGATCTGGATGCCACGCGCTACGCCTCCAAGATCAAGACCCCTACCCTGCTCCTGTGGGGCACCGCCGACCCGCGCGTAACGCGCCACGAAACCGATGCCATTTACGCGGCTCTCAGCGGCCCCAAGCAGCGCCAAAATTTCCCCGGCTCCGGCCACGAGCCGTACTGGTGGAAGCATAAGAAGCTCTGGGAACGGACGGTAACTGGCTTTTTGGGTGTAGCGCAAACTCGGTAGTTTATTTCAGTATGCAGCCGCTACAGTTAAATACCAGCTGTAGCGGCTGTTCTGCAACCTAGCTTACTTGAATCGTACTGCCCGGCTGGCAGGAAATCTCTGAACTGCGTTTCCCGTAAAAGCCAGACCGTCGCATATCCATCCTGTTGAATATCCATAAATGACAATCTGTCACGAATAAGGAGGTTTCCTGGGGCTGGTACGCGTCTTGTAACTCCCCTGATGCGAGTAATTCGCAACTGATATCTGACACCTCAACTCCTAACGATAACCAGTCAAATGGGCAAAATAATCGGTATTGACCTCGGCACCACCAACTCGTGCGTGGCCGTAATGGAAGGCAACGAGCCGGTGGTGATTCCGAATAGCGAAGGCCGCCGCACGACTCCCTCGATCGTGGCGTTCCTCGATAACGGTAAAGGCGAGCGCAAAGTAGGTGACCCCGCTAAGCGTCAGGCCATTACCAATCCCAAGAACACGCTGCAGTCGATCAAGCGTTTCATGGGCCGCAGCTTCGGTGAAGTAACTGAAGAGTCGAAGCACGTTTCATACGAGCTGGTGCGCGGTTCTAACAACACGGTAGCTGTGCAAATAGGCGACCGGCAGTACACGCCGCAGGAAATTTCAGCGATGGTACTGCAGAAAATGAAGCAGACCGCAGAAGACTACCTGGGCCAGCCCGTAACAGAAGCCGTAATTACGGTTCCCGCGTACTTCAACGACGCTCAGCGTCAGGCTACCAAAGAAGCTGGCGCCATTGCCGGCCTCGATGTAAAGCGCATCATCAACGAGCCTACTGCCGCTGCACTGGCCTACGGTCTCGATAAGAAGCATAAAGACCAGAAGATTGCCGTGTACGACCTTGGTGGTGGTACCTTCGACATCTCGATTCTGGAGCTGGGTGATGGCGTGTTTGAAGTACTGTCTACCAACGGTGACACTCACCTCGGCGGCGACGACTTCGACCAGGTAATTATCAACTTCCTGGCCGAAACCTTCGCCAGCGAAAACGAAGGCCTCGACTTGCGCAAAGATGCTATGGCCCTCCAGCGCCTGAAAGAAGCTGCTGAGAAAGCCAAAGTAGAGCTGTCGTCTTCTACGGAAACAGAAATCAACCTGCCCTACGTAACGGCTACCGCTTCAGGCCCCAAGCACTTGGTGGTGAAGCTGAGCCGCGCGAAATTCGAGCAGCTGGCTGATAGCCTTGTGCGTCGCTCGATGGAGCCCTGCAAAAAAGCACTGCAAGATGCCGGCCTGAGCACTTCGGATATCGACGAAGTAATCCTGGTAGGTGGTTCGACCCGTATCCCCCGCATTCAGGAAGAGGTAGAGAAGTTCTTCGGCAAGAAGCCTTCGAAGGGCGTTAACCCCGATGAAGTAGTAGCCGTGGGCGCTGCCATCCAAGGTGGTGTACTGACCGGTGAAGTGAAGGACGTGCTCCTGCTCGACGTGACCCCGCTTTCGTTGGGTATCGAAACGATGGGCGGCGTAATGACCAAGCTGATCGAGTCGAACACGACCATTCCGACCAAGAAATCCGAGACTTTCTCGACTGCTTCTGACAGCCAGCCTTCGGTGGAGATTCACGTACTGCAGGGCGAGCGTCCGTTGGCTTCGCAGAACCGCACCATCGGCCGCTTCCACCTCGACTCGATTCCGCCAGCACCCCGTGGTGTTCCTCAAATCGAAGTAACCTTTGACATTGACGCCAACGGCATTCTGCACGTTTCGGCCAAAGACAAAGGCACCGGCAAGGAGCAGAAAATCCGCATCGAAGCCTCTTCCGGCCTCACCGATGCTGACATTGAGCGCATGCGCAACGAAGCTGCTGCCAACGCCGAAGCTGACAAAGCTGAGACGGAGCGCATCGGCAAAATCAACGCCGCTGACTCAATGATTTTCCAGACGGAGAAGCAGTTGAAAGAGTACGGTGACAAGCTGAGCGCTGGCAACAAAACGGCTGTTGAAAATGCCCTCGCCGACCTCAAGAAGGCCCACGAGAGCAAAGACATCACGGCTATCGATTCGTCGATGGAGGCTATCAATGCCGCTTGGCAGGCTGCTTCGCAGGAAATGTACGCCGCAGGTGGTGCTGAAGGCCAGCCCGGCGCCGACGGTGGCAACCCCTTCGGTGGGGCCGGCCAGCAGCCCGGTGGCAACGGCCAGCAAGGTCAGCCCCACGACAACGTGACGGACGTAGACTACGAAGAAGTAGGCAAGTAATCCGCGAGGATTTGTCTTGAATATAAAAGGCCCGGAGCAATTGCTTCGGGCCTTTTTATGTTTAGCCTCTCACCAAATATGGTGCTGCACTCATCAGATGCACCAGCTATCTGGGGTTCTTAGATACTTTTGGTTGACTTTATAGTTCAGCAGGATGGCACACTTTCTCATCATTGGGGCAGGTATCGGGGGCTTGGCTACGGCACATGCCCTGATAGGCCTAGGCCACTCCGTGCGCATAGCGGAAGCCGCGCCGGAACTGCGCGAAGTAGGCGCCGGGGTTGTGCTGGGCGCGAATGCCATGCGCGCTTTAGCGCAGCTAGGCCTCCACGATATCGTGCGGCCGCACGGAACGGCCGTAACCCAGCTGAATCTACTCGACCAAAACGGCCGCGTGCTGCAGGCTGCCGATACCTCCGTCTTCACCCAAAAGCTGGGGTTCGATAATGTAGGCCTGCATCGGGCGTCGCTCCAGCGGGCGTTACTGCAGGGTTTGCCAACTGGCACTGTGCTGCTGGGCAAGCCGTTTGAGCGCTTCGAGGAAACAGCTAGTGGCCTAGAAGCCCATTTTGCGGATGGCACTACGGCCACCGCCGACTTCCTGATCGGGGCCGATGGCCTACGCTCCCGGGTGCGGCGCCAAGTGCTTCCCGAGGCCACGCCGCGCTATGCCGGCTACACTTGTTGGCGGGCGGTAGTAGATGCATCTGGGCTAGGCCTGCCGGTGGGCGAGTCGGGTGAGGTGTGGGGTGAGCGGGGTCGGCGCTTTGGCTATGTGCCGGTGGGTGGCGGCCGGGTGTATTGGTTTGCCTGCCTGAACAGCCCCAAGCCGATGAACCCCACGTTTCGGGCGTTTCGGGTGGCGGAGCTCCAGCGCGAGTTTGCGGCATTTGCGGCGCCAGTGCCCGCCCTTCTTAGCCTTACCCGCGACGACCAGCTTCTCTGGAATGACATTCTGGATCTTAAGCCCCTTCGTCACCTGGCCTACGGACGGGTGTTGTTGCTCGGTGATGCTGGCCACGCCACTACCCCCAATATGGGCCAAGGCGCCGGCATGGCCATTGAGGATGCGGCAGAGCTAGCCAACTGCCTAACCCAAACCTCAGATATCAGGGTAGCCTTTCAGCACTTTGAGCGGCGCCGCCTGCCCCGCACCACGCGCATTGTGCGCACCTCCTGGCAGCTCGGCCGCTTAGGCCAGTTGGAAAGCCCTTTGCTGACTGGCCTACGCAACACGATTATGCGGCTACTGCCTGCTGCTTTAAGCCAAAGCCAGATGGCCTGGCTGTATGAAGCACCGTAGGCCACATCTTCTGGCTATCAATACTAAATCCTTGACTGTAAGACAGTCTGAGTTTCGTATTCCATTCAATAAAAAGCCCTCCTGCTACTGTAGCAAAAGGGCTTTTTATTGAATGGAATACGTGATGAGGAGAAGCGTGCTACGTAGCCAGTTCTTTTTCAGGCTGTGCGCTTTTAGATTCTTCCAGCTCTTCTTCCGTTTCTTCCTCGAAGCCTTCCCGTATTTTCTCGTTGGCTTCCTGATGATCTTCTATATCAGCTTGCTCCTGGTTTTGCTGCTGCTCTTCCTTATCGTGGGGCTCATAGCTGAGCTTGATATAGATAGGGAAATGGTCGGAACCCACATAGGGCAGGCGCTGCATATCATCCACCTTAAAATCGGCCGACACAAATACGTGGTCGAGGGGCCAGCGCAGCAAGGAGTAATCGGCGTGGAAAGTAGGCAACAACCCCCTGCCAACGCGCGGGTCCATGAGGCCACTGATGCGCCGAAACAGCTCGGAGGTGTGCGACCAGGCCACATCGTTCATATCGCCGAACACAATGGTGGGTTCCTCGCTCAGGTCTATTTCCTTGCCTACCAACAATAGCTCCGCGTCGCGCTTTGTACTGGTTTTGGACTCGGCGGGTGCCGGCGGCTTGGGGTGCAGGCCAAACAAACGAACCCAGGTTTTGCCATCGGGTAGCTGCACATGCGAGTGCAATGAGGGCACATCATCATCCAGCAGATACTTGATCTGGCAATTCCGGAGCGGCAACCGCGAGAAAAACAGCAGGCCGTAGGTATTGTCCAAGGGCTCATGGCAAATATGCGGGTGCGTTTTCTCCAGAGGCTTCAACTGCTCGTACCACCACTGGTCGGTTTCTACCGCCATAATGATATCGGGGTCTATTTCCTGAAGCACCGCCAAGGCTTGGGCGCCCTGTTTGTTGTATTGCAGTACGTTCATCACGGCTAGGCTCAGGTGCCGCTTACCGTCTTTCAGGGTGCTGTCGAATACCTGTTTGCCCATGAAAGGTGTGTAGGGCATAATCCGGAAAGTCTGGTAGGCCACCGCAATGGCCAGCAGCAGCAGCAGTCCTTTGCCCCAGTAGCCATCCAGGCTGTACCAGCCCAGCGCTAAGCCTGCCACAATACACAGCAACTGTACCCCCACTATCTGCAGGCGGGGAAAATCAAAGATGCGAATCCACCAGGCCGTTTCGCGCAGCAGCGGCAACAGGGTAGCAATAATGGATGCAACAGCCAACAGCAGGGTTATGCAGTGGGCTATCAGCAGCCAGATAGGAGCGTCAAGATCGGGCACAGGTGGGAATGAGGAGGAGTAAGTAGAAATGCGCCTGAGAAGGAACGGTAGATCCGAAAGGGTTAGTCAGTGTAGGCAGTGCCTGGGGCCTGAAAAGATTCTAGGCGACTCAATCGTCGCTGAAGCCGCCTTTGCGCAGCTCATCAATAGTACGCATTACTCTATCTTTTAGGGAGTTGCGATACTTTTCAAGCACATCGGCCAGACGAGCATTGTTGAGGGCCAGCATCTGGGTAGCCAGCACTGCCCCGTTGGCAGCTCCGTCCAGCGCTACCGTGGCCACGGGCACGCCCGCCGGCATTTGCAGCATAGACAGGATAGAGTCTAATCCGCTAATGGAGGTAGCCGAGTTGATGGGCACCCCAATGACAGGCAAGGTAGTGAAAGCGGCTACCATTCCGGGCAGGTGGGCTGCTCCGCCACCGCCCGCAATAATTACGCGGAGGCCGCGCTTACGAGCAGTTTCGGCGTATTCTACCAACCGGTAGGGCGTGCGGTGGGCCGATACCAACGTGATTTCGTAGGCCACTCCAAACTGCCGCAGAAGCTCGGCCGCCGCCGACATAATCTTCAAATCAGACTGGGAACCCATGATAATACCCACTAGTGGCGTGTCGGTGGGGGAACCGACATCGGCGGGGGAAGAAGCAGGAAGCGTGGTACTCATAGGGAGGAAGAGAGCAAAACAGGACAAAACCGGCTGGGGTCTGCTTTTACGCACGCTCCCGACCGAGGTTCTTATTCCAAACATAGCATTTTTCCTGTTTGCTGATTCTCAAAGGCTCGTACCTTTGGCTTGGCCCCTAGCGGCCTGCCTGCTTATGGAGATACTGCTTGCCACCTTCACCACCCTGTTCTCGGTCGTGAACCCGTTTGGAGCTATGCCCGTGTTCCTCACCCTCACCGAGGACGACACGCCTGCCGCCCGCGCCAATACTGGCCTACGGGCCTGCCTGTATATGATTGGGGTGCTCACGGTGTCGTTTTTCGCCGGGCAGTACGTGCTCAATTTCTTCGGTATTAACATTCATCACCTGCGCATTGCGGGCGGCATTCTGCTCATGCGCTCGGCTTTCGATTTGCTGACGCCGGGCGGCAACCGCAGCAAAGTTTCGGAGGCCACGCTGGAGGAGAGTATGCACAAGGATGATATTTCCTTCACACCGCTGGCCATGCCGATGCTCTCCGGCCCCGGCTCCATGGCCGTGTGCATCGGCCTGTTTACGGGCAAGCTCTCGGTGCTCGATATGGGCCTGATTGTGCTAGGCTTTGTGCTAGTGGCGCTGGCGGCCTACATCATCCTGATGTCGTCGTTGCGCCTCACGCGCTTCCTGGGCCGGCCAGGCATGGCAGCACTGGCCCGCATCATGGGTTTCCTGACGCTGGCTATTGGAGTTAATTTCCTGGCTACGGCTATCGTAGCTCTGTTTCCGGGGTTGAGCCGGTAGGCAGTGGGCAGAACCTGAGCGCTGTATACCACCTATCCGACATGCCTTGACTTGGGTAGAGCCTGCAGCCAGCCGTAGCTGGGCACACAAGTCAGGCAACTCGCTTATCCGGCTTATGGAAGCGTTTGCTTAGCGTGTTAATGAGCAAGTAAGCCTGTGAAGGGCAAGGCGTACACGAGTGCCAGCACCCAGACGGCGACAAGCGCATAGCCTACTCTTACCCTGCCTATTTCCGCATCGTACTGGGACAGGTGTTCTTCGGTGAGGTGCCGTTTAAAATAGCTTATCTGCAAGCAGGCATAAGTACCCAGTAGAAGCATAGATAGCAGCAGAAAAGTAATCTGACCCTGTATAAACCTCACATCCAGAAGCTTTTCAATACCCAGCAACATATCGAAACCCGCCAGAGCATATACTACCACCAATCCCACTTTTGCTGCATCCAGGCGCCCGGAGGAATAAACCTGTCGCTTTGCAACCAGACTATAAAGGCAGTGAAAGAGGAAGTTGGTAACTTGAAGCATAGTAAACAGGTACCTGCGCGACGTCTCATAATGAGCCGGAGCAAAAGTAACTTTCCTGTGCGAGAAGGCCTGCTTGAGGATGAGCAGCAACAGAAACTGTTGCAGGATGTCCGTTCGCTGCTGAAAGAGCTGTAATCGAATTGAACGCGGAAGCCATACGGCAACTGCCCGCCAAGCCTTACCTTTGCGCCCCGGCTGCTGGCCCTGGCCTCTGCGGAATCCGTGACATAATTAGTTAATTCTGTGCTTAAGAACGACCTCCTCCTCCGTGCCGCCCGTGGCGAAGAAACTGAGCGCACCCCCGTATGGCTTATGCGCCAGGCCGGCCGCATCCTACCCGAATACCGTGCTTTGCGCGCGCGCCTGAGCGGTTTTAAAGAGCTGGTAGAAACCCCCGATCTGGCCGCTGAAGTAACCATCCAGCCCGTTGACGCGCTGGACGTGGATGCCGCCATTATCTTCTCTGATATTCTGGTGGTGCCCGAAGCCATGGGCCTCACCTACGAAATGGTAGAAGCCCGCGGTCCACTCTTCCCCGAAACTATCAAAAACGCGCAGGACGTGGCCCGCATGCGCGTGGCCGACCCCGAGGAACATCTAGGGTATGTGCTGGAAGCCATCCGGGTAACCAAGCGTGCCCTTAACGGCCGGGTGCCCCTCATCGGCTTTGCCGGCGCGCCCTGGACTATTCTGGCTTACATGGTGGAAGGCCACGGGTCCAAAACCTTCAGTAAGGCACGCCGCATGCTCTACCAGGAGCCCGAGCTGGCGCACCAGCTCCTGCGCAAAATTACGGATACCACCATTGCCTACCTGCAGGCGCAAGTGAAGGCCGGCGCCAACATTGTGCAGGTTTTCGACTCGTGGGCTGGCATTCTGCCTCCCGCGCACTACAAGGAATTCAGCACCCGCTACATTGCCGAAATCTGCCAGGCCATTCCGGATGTGCCCGTCACGGTATTCGCAAAAGGCGCCTTCTGGGCTATGGAGGATTTCGCGCAGCTCCCCTGCCGCACCATCGGCCTCGACTGGAACCAGGACCCGCGCACCGTACGCCCCCTCATAGGCGACAAAACACTACAGGGCAACCTCGACCCGTGTGCTTTGTATGGCACGCCTGCTCAGGTACGGGCCGCCACTATTGCCATGCTGGAGCAGTTCGGCTCACACCGCCATATTGCTAACCTAGGCCACGGCGTGTACCCCGACACCAATCCGGACAACGTGAAGGTTTTCATCGAAACCGTAAAGAGCTGGCAAGGAAAGTCTCTTTAGTCTATTCAAGCAGTATTGTAGAAGTAACAAAGCCCACCCACGTGCAAGCGCGTGGGTGGGCTTTGTTACTTCTTGTATTACAGTTGGTATCGTTAAACCTAGTCACACAGTAAGTATATACAGCTGTGCTTTCTGACAACCAGCTTAGCACCAAGATACTGGTATTTGGCACACACCCCTACCTCGATCTACGTTAGCCAGTTATATAGCAACAGGTTAGTACCTGCACTAAGCTGATAATATGCGTTCCTGCCAATACCCGACTGGCAACGTGGCTTGGCATTAACTCGGCGCGCATAACACCTGTACATCAGCCAGTTGCGACTATAGCACCTGCTTTTCCAGGGCTTCTTCCAGCAGCAGCTGTTTTTCTATTGGTACTACACCTACTTGCTCACAGACCAAGCCCCCACCCAGGTTAGCCAGTGCTGCCGTAACAGGCGCTGGCAGGCCTAGCGCCACGCATAGGGCAGCAATACTGATTACCGTATCGCCCGCCCCGGAAACATCGGAAATGCTGCGTAGGTGAGCCGGTATGTAAGTGCGCGTCAGCTCGCCGTTTTCCACGAACACGCCCCGCTCCGATAGCGTGACGAGCACTATTTCCGGCTTGAGCACCTCACGCAGCTGCGCTACGGCTGCTTCAAAATCCGGACGATCTGCTTCCGTATCGCCGAATTCTACTTTGAGGCCTTCCCGCAACTCTTTCAGGTTAGGCTTAAACAGCGTGCAGTGCTCGTAGGCCAGGAAATTTTTCTTCTTGGGGTCAACGACGGTGGGGATGCCGTGCTGACGGGCCAGTTGAATGAACTGCTTGATGCTGGCGGCGTTTAGCACGCCTTTGTCGTAGTCCTCAAAAATCACCACATCAGCCCGATCAAGCAATTGCTCAAAGCTTGTCGCTAGGTTCGTGCTTTCCTCCTGGTTCAGATCCGTCTCTACTTCGGAGTCGATGCGAAGCAGCTGCTGCCCATGTGCCAGAATGCGCTGCTTAACAGTGGTAGGCCTATGCGAGCTGCGCACAATGCCATCGGCCGATAACCCCGAGGTCCGGAGCAAGCCAAGCAGTTGGTCGCCTCCCTGGTCGTCGCCGATTACAGCGCAGAGCAGCGGCGTAGCGCCCAGGGCCTGCACGTTCAGGGCTACGTTGGCGGCGCCACCCAGGCGCTGCTCGGTGCGGCTCACGTTCACGACCGGTACGGGAGCCTCGGGTGAGAGGCGCGCGGCTTTGCCCCACACGTAGGCATCCATCATCACGTCGCCCACAATCAGGACGGTAAGCTGGTTGAAGGCGGCAAATAGCTCGGGCAGAGAAGCAGGCAATACGGCAGCGGGCATCACGAAGGATTCTGGTAAGGAAGCCGCAAAGGTAGGTAACGCTTACTTTTAGTCAGCGAAACAGGTGCAATGAGAGCTGGGCCTTCCTTCAGTGGCCTAGCACCAAGCAGGTACCGAGCAAGGTGTACCCACAGAGCATAAACCACAGAAAGCCGCGCTAGGCCAGTTTCGCCAGACAATTCTTGATGCGGATAAAGGCCTCGCGCAGCTTTTCATCGGCAGCGGCGGTACTGAACCGAATGCAGTTAGGCGCCCCGAAAGCCCCCCCATCTACGGCGGCCACGTGCCCATCATTGAGCATAAAAAGGGCCAGATCAGAAGCGCTGTTGATGGTTTTTCCGTCGGGGGTTTGCTTGCCAAAGTACCCGGTTACATCGGGGAAAATGTAGAAGGCCCCACTAG
Source organism: Hymenobacter gelipurpurascens (assembly GCF_900187375.1). NCBI lineage: Bacteria > Pseudomonadati > Bacteroidota > Cytophagia > Cytophagales > Hymenobacteraceae > Hymenobacter > Hymenobacter gelipurpurascens. The sequence goes on from NZ_FYEW01000001.1 coordinate 2,149,724, forward strand.
GCGTGGGCGTACGGAAGCCCGGAATATCCTTCACCAGCTCCAGTACCATGTCGCGGCGGCGGCGGTAGGCCTCTACCATCTCATCGGCAGAGGTGCGGCCGCCTTGCAGTGCCGCCAGCCCGGCGCGCTGCGCAATGGAGCAGGTGCCGGAAGTAATCTGGCTCTGTATTTTTTCGCAGGCACTGGCAATTTCCTTGTTTGCGGCCAAGTACCCCAGGCGCCAGCCCGTCATGGCGTAGCCTTTCGAGAAGCCGTTTACCGTAATTACCCGGTCTTTCACCTCCTCAAACTGCGCCATGCTAACATGCTCGCCCACAAAGTTGATGTACTCATAAATCTCATCAGCCAGTACATACACCTGCGGATGGCGCTCCACTACTTTTGCAATAGCGGCCAACTCCTCGCGCGAAAAAACAGAGCCGGTGGGGTTACAGGGAGATGAATACATGATAAGCTTCGTGCGGGGCGTAATGGCCGCTTCCAGCTCTTCTGCCGTCACTTTGAAGTCGTTCTCAAGTGAGCCCATCAACACCACCGAAGTGCCTTCCGCCAGCTTCACCATCTCCTCGTAGCTCACCCAATAGGGCGCAAATACAATTACCTCATCGCCGGGGTTCACCAGGCTCAGCACGGTATTGGCCAGGGCCTGCTTGGCGCCGGTGCTCACCACAATATTCTCGGGCTTGTAGGCCAGGTGGTTGTCGCGCTGCAGCTTCTCGCAGATGGCCTGGCGCAAGTCCAGATAACCAGGAACGGGCGTGTAGAAGGTAAATCCCTCGTCCAGCGCCTTTTTGGCGGCATCCTTGATGTATTGCGGTGTCTGGAAATCTGGTTCCCCAAAGCTCAGGCTGATAACATCAACCCCTTGCGCGACGAGTTCCCGCGCCTTTTTGGCCATGGCAATCGTCTGCGACTCGTGCATGGCATTGATACGATCAGACAGCACGGAGGTCGTGGGGGCAAGGGCAGTAGCGTCAGACATAAGCGGCACTTGGGGTGGTTAAGGGATGGGGCAAAAGTAGTGGAAGGTACGCATTCAGCCCCGACCACGAAAGGATGACGCGTCGTTAGTGCTCCAGGCCCAGCCACCGGAAGCAGCGCAGCAGAATACCCAGGTCGGTGCTGGTTTCGTAGTCTTTGGCATAGAGCAGCTCCAAGCGACGACGGGTAGCCTCTGGCAGCGGCGTAGCCGACTGGCCTACATCGGCCGGCGACAGAATGGCACGGGCCAGCCGCCGGGGTGCGGCCGCGTAGCGCAGGCCTACCCAGGTACGTGAGCCACCCAACACGCGCAGGCAGTTGCGCAGAAAGCCCAAACGGTGCTTTTGCAGGGTAAGCGCCACCGGAGCCAGCAGCAACAGCAGCAGGCTGCTGACGATATCGAGCAGACGCTTATTGCGCACGTGCTGCGGATGCACCAAGTTCAGGGTAATATCGAGGGCGTAATAGTCGCCGGGGGCATCTTTGCGGGAGCTGCCGATAATGTACTCGCTATCCTGCGGCAGAATTTTGTAGGCCACTGCCGGGGTCTGGGGCAGGCGCACCATGAGAGAAATTATCTGACTGGCTGAAAGGTCGCGGCCACAGAAAATCAGCTCGTTTAGCTCATACATCCGAATAATATCGTCGAGCTGACGAATCTCGCCCAGCAAGTCGCCGGCGGGCTTTGTGGCGTGGGCGGCCTCCGATACTTCCCAGACGGTGGCAGCCCCTACCGCCGTTTGCCGAAACTCCGGCGACGGAGCCAGCAGCACATCGGGTGCAATGTAGCCCACCACACGGGCCTGCACGCCAAATTGCTCCAGCAGCTGCCGTACTCGCTCACTTTCCTGCCGGGAACCCACAATAGCAACGTTTTTCTGTTGATGCACTGCCAGCCCCCACACCCCATACTGCAGCCAATTGCCCAGCAGTCGTCGGGCAAGCAGCGCCGCTATACTCCACAGGCTGCCTAGCACGATCAGGGCATTAGAGAAGCGCCACGCCTCGAAGTAGTTACTAACGGCCGAAATCAGCACCGTACCGAGCAGAACACCGCGTATAATCCGGCTGGCTTTGGTGGGCTTGTCGTAGCCCCCGCTCAGGTACACAGATACCAGCCAAGCCAGCAGATACAGCGGTACTGCTGCCAGCATGTATTTTTCCGGATAGGGCACCTGTGCATATCGGTGAATCTGCTCCCAGAAGCTCTTCAGGAAATACATTCCTGCGTAAACTAACCCAGCGTCCAGAAGAACAGGGGCCGCTTGAGTCAAGAACCGCTCGGCCACCGCCGCCGCCGCCCGCAGCCAGATAGCCAGGTTTATCAACAGGCTAAACACGCCGGCCCGGCCCGGGGCAAAGTGCTTGCGGGCAAAAATCACCATGGCCTGGTAGAACACGAACACGTAGTTCACGCTCGTGCGCTTGGTGCTTTCGCCTTTGTAGTGAATGATGCGGGTGCCGGGGTAGTAGTAATTCTTCCAGCCCCCCTGGGTCAATCGGTACGAGAGGTCAATATCCTCGCCGTACATGAAGTAGTCTTCATCCAGGTGGCCTACCTGCGCCAGCGCGGTCTGGCGCATGAACATGAAAGCGCCGCTCAGCACCTCTACCTCGTGGGTCTGGTCTTTATCCAGGTAGCCCAGGTGGTAGCGCCCAAAGCGCCGCGACTTGGGAAATAACCAGGCCAACCCAAATATTTTGCAGAAAGCGACTTTGGGAGTAGGCAGGCCGCGCTTGCTTTCCGGCAGAAAACAGCCCTGCCCATCGAGCATCTTCACGCCTAGGCCACCTCCGTCGGGGTGTGCATCCAGAAAGTCGCAGCACTGGCGGAAGGTGTCTTCTTCCACTACCGTATCGGGGTTGAGCAGTAACACGTACTCGCCGCGCGCTTGACCGATGGCCTGGTTGTTGGCCTTCGAGAAGCCCAGATTCTCGTGGTTCTCGATGAGGTGTACTTCCGGAAAGCGGCTGCGTACCATAGCCACAGAGCCATCTACCGAGTTATTGTCCACCACAAACACCTCCACAGGCTCCTGTAGCTTCTCGGTGGCCTGCCGCACCGACAACAGCGCCTGCTCCAGAAAGTAGCAGACGTTATAGTTGACGATGATGACAGAAAGCTTCACGGAAGAAAGCACAGGAACAAAAGCAGCAGAACAAGGTACGAAATGTAGCAAGGATTGCCCGCACCCTTGCTACTCCGGCAGCATTGTGTGCCTCCTACAATGCCCGATCAGTTGGGTTGCTGCTAGCTGAACAGTATTCCCGTGGCCCGCGCTCAATCCGTAGGCCTCCCTCCTGTCAGCTATACTGCAACCCTTGCTTCTCGGCAGGCCACTTATCTACTACGCGCCTAGCTGCCCCACCGGATTTCCCCCTACCGTGCAGGGACCGTCGATGCAGCTTGCAACCACGTACGCGCCTGCGCTACTTCATCGAAATCAAACATATCAACCCGGGGCTGCTCTATGTGCCGCAACAGAGTTCCCATGCACTGCCGGGCCGGCCAGTCCATAGCGTTTACGAGAGCCACATACTGCACTCCTTCGGCCGCCAAGCGACGAAAGAAGTTTTTCTCGATCCAGTCAATCGTTTCTCTCCAGCCATCCAGAATTTCGCTGGCATCGTCGAGGATCTTGGTGTATCGGGTTCTCCGAACGTTTTCCAACACTATCCCGCAACATTGCTCGATAGTAGTTGCATCGTGTAGGCCACGCCATTCCAGCAACAGCCACTCTTGGCAGCTATCTTGAATGAGAGTGAAGCCCGGCGAATCATAAACTACTGTATTCATATCCTAGCTTCTTGCCCAATGGCAATTTGTGCTTTGCGGCTTTACGAGCTGAAGCGCTTGAATAGCCACGGCTCAGGCACTTATTTTATATCCTACTTATCTCCAAACCGTTACCGACCGCGCCTAGAGTACACCGAGTTAATTACCATTGAAAAAGCCCACCGGGAAATATCCGGCGGGCTTATACTTAGCAGGTTATTTAGCCGGATTATTGCCGGGCCTGGCGCTGACGTTCCACAATAGAGCGGCCTAGCGTAATCTCATCGGCATATTCCAGCTCGCCGCCCATCGGGATGCCGCGGGCAATGCTGCTGACGTGCACTTCAGGCAAATCGCGCAGCTTCCGCGACAAGTAGAAAGCGGTAGTATCGCCTTCCATCGTGGGGCTGATGGCCAGAATCACTTCCCGGATCTCCGAGCCCTCCTTCGTGACGCGCTCCAGCAACGAATCAATCGTCAGGTCGGCGGGCCCGATACCTTCAATTGGTGAAATTACGCCGCCCAGTACGTGGTACATGCCCTGGTATTGGGCCGTGTTCTCAATGGCAATTACGTCGCGGATATCCGACACCACGCACACCGTGCTTTGGTCGCGCAGCTGGTTGGCGCAAATAGCGCACTCCGGCGTATCGGAGATATTATGGCAGGTATCGCAGTAGCGAATCTCGAAGCGCATTTTGGCCAGCGCCTCTGCCAAGGAAGCCGTGGTATCCGTTTCGGCCTTCAGCAGGTGCAGGGCCAAGCGTAGGGCGGTTTTCTTCCCAATGCCCGGCAGCCTCGATAATTCACCAACGGCGTTTTCTATCAGTTTGGAAGGAAATTCCATTCAGGTCAAAAAGAAGTAAAAATGAGCTGTTATCCAGGACCTGCGGTAGTACGCCTACAGGCCTACAGCTAAACAACACTTCCTACCGGATAGGTCCGTTGGGGTGCCCGAGACAGCAGATATTTTTAAGAATTCCGCTAAAGAATATCAGCCGAAATTCCCCGGTCGTGGATGGCGGTGCACATACCCGTCAGCTCATCGTAGGCACCATGCTTTACTGTGCACTGTCCTTTGTAATGAATGAGCAGCGTGCACTGCTCGGCCTGCTCGGGCTCGTGGCCACACACATCAATGAGGGTTTTGATGACGTGGTCGAAGGTATTGATATCATCGTTGTACACGATAAGGTCGCGCACGTCGGTGGTTTCTTCCAGGAGCAGAACGTCCTCGTCGTACTCGATTTGCGGTTTGCTGTTCATGGCACAAAAATACAGAAAAACGGGCGAAAAGCCGGTTTTGAGGTTTCAACTGGCCTACTATAACTCCCTTGCCTGTAGAATCGTTTCGGGCAACTATAGCAATTCGCTAATAGCTGCGAAAGCTGAGCGCCAAACGACCTACGGAAGTGGCCTAGCCAGCCGCGTTGCGAATTCTGCCGTACTTTTCGGGTCTGCGTCTGCCTTCCGGCAATTGCCGTATCCTGCCTGTCACCACTCCACTTATCAGCCCTTTCCTGATGCCTGTTCCGTCCGCTGATTTTAAACGTGCCCTCAAACGTTTGTCCGACAAGGAAAAGGAAACCCTGCTCCTGCGCGCTGCCCGCCGCGACGCTGAGCTGTATGATACCCTCAGCTTTGAGCTGCTACCTGAAGTAACTGTAGAAACTGTATTCGAACAGGCTTCCGACCAGATTCATGAGCTGTTTGCCGTAGGTGCCACTGGCCGCCTGCTCAACCGCAGCCTCACGAAGGCGCTTCAGAAAGCCGGTAAAGAGGTAGCGCGTGCCCGCCGCATCACGAAAGACAAGCGGCTGGAAGTTGACCTGAACCTCTACACGCTGCGGCACATCTTCGAGAACTACACGGGCCAGTTTGAGAGCGTATATGCGGGCTTCTACACGAGCACAGCGCGCTTAGCGGCCCGCACGACGCAGCTGGTACTCCAAAATCTGCACGAAGACCTGTGGCTGGAATACAAAGCCGAGCTGGATGACTTTCTGCAGCAGCTACATAGCCGCGCCAAAAGCCGCAGCCTCAAGTTTGAGCTGCCCCGGGAGCTAGTGCTGCCAGAGTAAGGCTGGCTTATACAGTTAAGCAGGAAAAAGGTTTATAATCTGATCATGATAATATATAATTGATGCATGAATATTTATATTCATGTTTTATTCTACTGCTTTCCCGAATATTTTTGACGGCTGGTTTTTTAGCCTCCAGTTGATCAAGTCGTTTCATCCTTTTTTCTACTATATGTTCAAAAACTTTACTCGTTTCATGGTAGCCGCTTCCCTTCTGACGGCTACTGGCTGTGCAGGCAGCTACCACGCCATCAATCCGGATCGTATTAACACCTATCAGGCGGCAACCGCTGCCGCTGCTCCTGTCGGTTTCAGCTATCACTATAGCGCGCTGCTCAGCACAGGGCCCAATAAAAAATACGTAAAAAAGGAGCGTCAGAAAGGCTACCAAGTGGTGGCAGTTCAGCTAAAAAACAATACCAACGCCGACCTGAACTTCGCTCGCGACATGGAGCTGACCTTCGGCGACCGGGTCATTACGCCGGTGCCTAATGTGCAAGCCGCCAATGATTTGAAGCAAGGCGTGGCTATTTATCTTCTTTATTTACTGCTCAACTTCAATGTAGGCAGCGTTATGACGGTGAACGGCCAGATTGTAGAAGACAACCGAACTTTTATTCCTACGGGCCCTTTCATTGCCGGTGGCAACATGCTAGGGGCGAGTGGTGCTAATAAAAACCTTCGTCGGGAGTTCATCAAGTACGATCTAACCAATAAGGTTATCCATCCCGGCGAAACGGCCTACGGCATCATGGCGCTGCGTGAGACGGGCGTGGCTCCGCTACGCGTGGCATTGCGTAACCAAGCCGCCCTGACAACTCCAACGACAGCCCCTACCCTGGTTCCGCAAGCGGCTCCTGCTACTCCGGTGGCTCCTCCGGCTGCCTCGCCAGCCCCCACCGGCTCAGGAAAATAGCAAGTGGCCTAGCGGCACTTTCGCACACCAAAAAGCCCCGACCGGAAATTCCGATCGGGGCTTTTTCTGTATAGTAACAGGCCTAGGCCTGCACTCCTTACATAGCAATTACGTTGAAGCTCAGCGTGAAGTCATCATAGATGGCTTTGTCGCCGATACCTTCGAAGAAAGACTTCGAGCCGTATTTGATGTCGTATTTGGTGCGGTTTACGGTAGCAGTGCCGCTGGCAGCCGCTTTACCACCTTTCACGCCCACTTTGGCGGGGAAAGTAATAGCGTTGGTTTTGCCTTTGATGGTCAGGTCGCCGGTGATGTTGGCGTTGTTAGCATCAGCAGCGGCCCCTTTGATGTAGGCCACTTTCGTGATTTTGAACGTAGCCGTTGGGTTGCTGGCAACACCAAAGAAGTCATCAGACGTGATATGGCCCATGAATTTGGTGCTCGTCTCGGCGTCCTTGATGTCGGTGGCCTTGATGGTCTTCATGTCTACCGTCACGGTGCCACCTACCAGCTGGTTGCCTTTCACGAGCAGCTCGCCGCCCGAGAATTGTACGGTGCCATTGTGTCCGTGCGTTACTGCTTTGCCATCCCAGCCCAAGGTGCTGAGTTGAGGCTGCAGCTTGTATACTTTATCGGCAGGCTTTACGGCGCTAACTGCAGCTTTCTTGGCAACTGGCTGACCAGCATAAACAGGGGCAGCGAACAGAGCAGCGGCCAGCAAGGCCGGCAGAATGATTTTTTTCATGATTGAAAACAACAAAGGTGAAGAGAGTTAACTGAGAGGCCGTCAGTCGCGGATTTTGTCAAGTAAGTTGCTGAGTTGGGCGGCTTCTTCCGAAGTCAGATTACCCAAGCCCAGTTGTTGTGATGAGAGAATTTGGTCTAGCTGCGTGAGCAGCGCCAAGCCCTGCTCCGTAATGCGGATATCTACCGCCCGCCGGTTGCTGGGGCACACTTTGCGGGTTACCAGCGCTTTGGCTTCCAGCTTGTCTACAATGCGCGAGGCGTTGCTGGTTTTATCCAGCATCCGCTCAATCAGCATGTTCACGGTAGACGGCTTCGGGTGCTGACCACGCAAAATGCGCAGAATGTTGAACTGAGGCGAAGTGAGGTTGTACTCTTTGAACTGCGCACTCTGCTGCAGCTGCAACCAGCCCGCCGTAAACACCAGGTTGATGTAGGCTTTCTGGTAATTATCTACGAAGCTGCGCTGTTTGATTTCGTCCTCTATTTTCATGGTTCAAGCATGGGATCATGCTGAATGATGTTGCAAATATATGTACATACATTTAATGTCGCAACATCGTTCAGCGTATTTGTTGAAATTTATTTATTGCCTATCCTTATTCGCAGCCACTTAGCCCGGAATGTCGTAAGGCTACTTACTCCTATTCTTCTACGCCTTTTTTTGTCATGAAAACCATCTGCCTCTCTTTCGCCTTGGCGCTAGGCCTGTTGGCCAGTGTCTCCACAGCCAGTGCCCAAACCACTACCGCGCCAAAGATGCCGGCGGGTGCAAAACAAGCCAATTCTACCGACCGCTTCATCATGCGCAACGGGCAAGTGGTATTGATGCAGGGCCAAAGTGTAACGCCTCTGACAAAGAACGTGGTTCTTTCAAATGGCACGAAGATCAACTATAAAAGTGGTATCGTAGAGGTAGTTGAAGGTAAAATTACGACCCTAAAGGAAGGGGATTTTGTGCGAATGAACGGCGACATCGTATTCGCCACGGCTGGCAGCGCGGCCCAGGCCCGTAACGACGCTTCGGTGGCGCCTGATACCAAGTTCAACAACTACGTAGACACAACTCCCTCCTCTTCCAGCCCTGCGGCCATGGAAGCGCGCCTCACCACCCTGAACCAGAAAATCAGCCTGATGGGCGAAAAAATCCAGCTGCTCAACCAAAAGATCAGCCTGATGAGCTCTTCCACTCAACGCCCCGCCGATACCAGCCAGCTGGACCAACAGATCAGGGCGCTGGATGAGAAGCTGAAGTAGCCTTATAAGTTACGCTTACAAAAAGCCTCCTGCGCTGAGCGCAGGAGGCTTTTTATGCTCTTATGCTAGGCCAGTTGTGGTGGGCCTGCAGGTGGCCTAGCTCCTCTCCAACCAGCCCAAACGGCTCGTCCTGCACAATCAAGAAACCATCTAGGTCGCAAACATCCGCCAGGCCGCTCACCTGCAAAGCCGACCAGATGCCCAGCGAGGTTTCTACCATGCAGCCAAGCATGGTTTGCAGGCCATGAGTGCGGGTTTCGCGCAGAATCCGGAGGCCGTTCAGGTAGCCGCCAGCCTTCATCAGCTTCATATTTACGCCATCAAACTGCCGGGCTATTTCCGCAAAATCGGCATCATCCGTTACCGATTCATCGGCGAAGACCGGGCAATTTAGCTGGCCCTTCAAAGCGCGGTAGTCGGCAGCACAGGCGGCTGGCAGTGGCTGCTCCAACAGGCGCACCCGTAGGCCAGGCAGCGCCTGAATCGTTTCCCAGGACTGCCGCAGACTGTCGGCATCAGGCCAGCCTTCATTGCCATCAATGATGAGCAACTGGCTGGGTAGCAGGCGCGTGACTTCGCGCAATAAGTCCACTGCGCCCTCGCGGTTCACTTTCACCTTCAGCAACGGAAAGCGCTGATAGCCTTGCTGCTGCAGAAAGCCTGCTACCTCGCCGGGCTCCATGATGGGCAATGAAGCGGCTGTAGGGACGGCTGCGGCTGGCATCGGCAGGCCTAGCCACTGGGCTACCGGCTGCCCGGCTAGCGCCGCCTCCCGGTGTACAAACGCCGATTCCAGGGCAAAGCGTAGGGCGTGGGCCGGCTGCTGCACGGCTAGAAAGCGGCCGAGCTCATCCAGCGTATGGCACTGGCCTAGGCCGGCTGCCTGCAGCTGTGCAAACTCTGCTTGCAGTCCTTCGGGGGTTTCGCCGTACCGTACATTCGGAGCGGCTTCGCCCCAGCCGCTGGGCGTACCGGCAGCGCCCTGCACTTGCACCAACAGATTGGTTTTGAAGGTGGATGCGTTGCGCGAAATTTTCCAGGTGTAGCGCAGCGGAAGCGTGAGGGCAGTGAGAGACCAGGTAAGCATGGGGCAGCGGGGCAGAGCAGGCAAATTAGGCGGCAAGGTACTAGGTAACGGGATACGCTACGGGTAGCCTGGCCCTTATGATAACGCGCTAGGCCACCCCCACAGGAAACTGCGGAGCCTGGCACACTACGGGCCGGCTCAAAAAACTATCTTTGCCTGATTCCCGCCATTCTTTTTCCCCTGATTGCTGCGCATGAAGTTTTCGCGACTCGCACCTCTCGTTCTTGTTTTATTTGTTCTCGCAGCCATTCTGACGGCGCTGGCGGGCTACAACCTGGTGGCGCTGCCCGATGCTGTGCCCACTATAGCCCGTTGGCTGGCCATAGCTGCCGCGGTAGCGCTGGCCTTTCAGCGGCGCTCCGTTACGTTCTGGATTGTGGTAAGCATGCTGGTTGGTGCCGAAATCGGGCACGACTACCCTGGGCAGGCCGTACAGCTGAAAGTTCTCAGCGACGTTTTCCTGCGTCTGGTGAAAACCATTATTGCGCCGCTGGTATTTGCTACGCTGGTAGTAGGCATTGCAGGCCACGCCGATCTGAAGCAGGTGGGCAAAATGGGCCTCAAAGCCCTGATTTATTTTGAAGTGGTCACCACATTTGCCTTGTTTATTGGCTTGGGTGCTATCAACTTGACCCGCGCCGGCGAAGGTGTAGACCGCAGTGGTATTGCCGCCGATACGGAGCAGCTGGCCACCGTGAAGCAATCCACAGCCGATATCATTCTGCACATCTTCCCCGAAAACATTGCCAAATCGGTAGCTGAGGGGCAGGTACTGCAGGTGGTGGTGTTTGCCATCATCTTCGCCATAGGCCTGGCTATGGTGCACCAGAAGCACCGCCTGCCCATGCTGCAAATCACGGAGAGCTTGTCGGAGGTGATGTTCAAGTTCACCAACGTCGTGATGTTCTTCGCGCCTTTCGGCGTGGGTGGCGCTATGGCCTACACGGTAGGCAAGATGGGTTTCGCACCCCTGTATAATGCCTTTAAGCTACTCCTGACGCTGTATGGAGCCCTCACGGCTTTCCTGCTGCTGGTGCTCGTGCCCATTGCCCTGATTGCCCGCATCCCGCTGAAGCGCTTTGTGCTGGCCATTGCAGAGCCCGTTAGTATTGCTTTTGCCACTACCTCATCGGAGGCAGCGCTGCCCCGGGCCATGGAGGCCATGATGGGGATGGGCGTACCACGCCGTATTGTGGCTTTCGTAATGCCTACTGGCTACTCTTTCAACCTCGATGGCACCACGCTTTACCTGTCTCTGGCGGCCGTTTTTGTGGCCCAGGCCGCCGGCGTAGAGCTTTCTTTCGGACAGCAATTGGTGATGGTATTTACACTGATGCTCACGAGCAAAGGTGTGGCGGGCGTACCGCGTGCTTCCTTGGTGATTCTGCTGGCCACGGTAGCTTCTTTCAACCTGCCGGCTTGGCCCGTGTTCATTATTCTGGGCATTGATGCCCTCATGGACATGGCCCGCACCGCCGTGAACGTGATAGGCAACTGCCTGGCTACCGCAGTAGTAGCTCGTTGGGAAGGAGAGTTTATTGATAATTATGTAGCCCCGCCGCTAGAACAGCTGGAGGAGGTCGATAGCGCATTGGCACACTCGGCTCACTAGTTTCCGGGAGGCGTCATGTAGGAAGAAAAGCCCCGCAGCTGTCAGTAGCTGCGGGGCTTTTTGCATTTCGCTTGGAGTAGTTGTACTTTTCGATAATTAAAGATTTAAATTCAATATATTATATATATTAGAAGAATGTTTATATCTTTAATCATCTCTTAGCGGAACCCAAC